>CAKPKG010000004.1 GCA_934167165.1 uncultured Clostridia bacterium | reverse complement strand
TACAAAATAGGAGATGTTTCACTAGAATTATGTGGTGGACCTCACGTAAAAAATACAAGTGAATTAGGACATTTTAAAATAAAAAAAGAAGAAGCATCATCAGCAGGAGTAAGACGTATAAAGGCAATATTAGAGGAGTAAGACACCGTGTACCTTTAAAAATATTAAAAAGTAAAGGAGATAATAAAAATGGAAAACTGTATTTTTTGTAAAATAATAAAAGGGGAAATTCCTTCAAATAAAGTATATGAAGATGAAGAGATATTAGCATTTAGAGATATAAATCCAGTAGCACCAGTCCATATACTTGTAATTCCTAAAAAGCATATAAGTTATGTAACAGAGTTACAAAAAGAAGATGAAGTTTTGATTGGAAAAATATATTCAGTAATAAACAAAATAGCTAAACAAGAAGGCATAGATGAAAAAGGATTTAGAATAGTTGTAAATTGCAAAGAAGATGGCGGACAAGAAGTACCACACTTACATTTTCATATAATAGGTGGGAAAAAACTAGGAGTAAAAATTTGTAATTAAGTATGTTAAAATGCAAAAAAATATGTTATAATATAAATATATAGGGTATTTAGGAGGTGTAATTATGTCAGCAAATAAATATGGAAGTACACTAACTGTAATATTAATAATTGCAATTGTAGTAGTAATTGGCGGTGGAGGTTTCTTGTTTTATAATTATGTTATAAAACCATATAATAATGATAAAGAAACAGCACAAGCAATTTCAGAGTTTGATAAAACAACTGATGAAAATGAAGACCAAGGAGATCAAGCGGATGTCGATATGGACAAAATTATGAATGAATTACAACAACCATCAGGAAATCAAAGTGGAAATTCTGGAAGGAAAAAGGTATATTACCAAGAATTCGTAATGTTAGGTTATATAACAATACCAAAAACTAATGTTAAATTACCAATATTAGAAGAAACAACTCCTAAAGCACTAGAAACATCTGTTGCTGTATTGCACCCAAGTAATCCAAAACTAAATGAACCAGGAAATACAGTAATAATAGGACATAACTATAGAAATGGAAAACTATTTTCTAATAATAAAAAATTATCTGTAGGAGATAAGGTTTTAATAAAAGACACAACAGGTAGAGAATTAACATATGTAATATATCAAAAATTTGAAACTGAACCAACTGATGCTAGTTTCTACAATAGAAACACAAATGGCGTTCCAGAAATAACATTATCTACATGTACAGACGATAGCCAAAAAAGAATAATAATTTTTGCAAAAGCGCAATAATAAAAAATAATGAATATAAAAAGCATTGGTGCACCTTAACCAATGCTTTTATGTTATTTGTAAATGTTATAAAACAAAAAGAGTAGAAAAAATTCTACTCTTTTTGTTTTGGCTCCATCGAAGTAGTTATCTACAACTTTTTTGCATTTCATAACGATTGATACAAATATCAATCAATTTACTAAAGTATATCATATTTTTTAGAAACTACAATAAATCTATAAAAATTTTCAAAAAATTCACCAATATATGTAAGAGTATATATACTTAATAAACATACTTGATTTTTTTATGTTAATTATGGTAGAATTATATTGTAACAATATTGTTGCACCTTTGAAGAAAAATAAAACTTTCAGAGGTGCAAACCTCTGAACTACTGTAAGGAGGGAATATTTATGCAAGCTGAAAAGCTTAAACAAATCCAAGAAAACATTCGGAAAAACTGGGGAAAAGTAAAACCTTTTAAAAGGATTCCTAAAAAGCATTTCAACTGTTATATGTTTGCAGTTTGTTGTACTGTACCAACAGAAATATTAACATGCACTGGTACTTGTATAAGTACAATCAACGAAAATGTTACCTATTTTGGTTCTATCGGACAGTTTTCAGGATCAAAATATGAAACACGTGAACAATATAAAGAAGCATGGGTAAATGATTTAAGAGTTCTTGGAATTTATGCCGAAGAATGCTTTGAAGATTTTACACCTACCGAAGATACAATAAAAGTTGCTTTTTATTCAAATTTTGAAGAAGGTATGCCTGAAGCAGAACAAGAATTTCATTTTCTCAGATTTGTTCCATCAAAAAAACGCTGGATGGGAAAAGAAGGATTTCCTGGAGACTTCCAAAAACTTTTACGAGGTTGTCACATTAATAACATTACCGTAATTGATCAAAAGCGGATAGGAATTTTTAAGTTAAGGCTAATCCAAAAATAAGATGAAAGTTCAACATGACTTTCATCTTATTTTTATTCTATATATTATTAAACAAATATAAAGCTACTTTATTTTGTTCTGTTTACTTTGGATCATACATATTGCTAATCTTAATTTATTTTTTATATCCATATCATTTCTTTTAGGATGATTTTTTCGCAAACAAAAAAATCAACCATTTTACTGATTGATTTTTGTATCTGTAGTTCGAACAGATTTGTTATTGGCTGGGGTGGGAGGATTCGAACCGCCGCATGCCAGAGTCAAAGTCTGGTGCCTTACCGCTTGGCTACACCCCAATATTAAGTTTTCTTTAGGCTGGGGTGGAAGATGGGACTCGAACCCACGGCCTCTGGTGCCACAAACCAGCGCTCTAACCAACTGAGCTACATCCACCGTTTTTGGTCACGAATAATATTGTAAATAATTTTTTTAAATTTGTCAATGGTTTATTGAGAATTTATTAAAATTTGTGTACAAACTAGACTTTTTTATTAAAATGGATTAGAATATATAAGGTAAAAACAATATAAGTAGGGGGAATTAGTATGAATATATGGCATGATATAGATTCAGATAGAATTAAACCAAAAGATTTTATGGCAGTTATTGAAATAACAAAAGGTGGAAAAAATAAATATGAACTAGATAAAGAAACAGGACTTTTAAGATTGGATAGAGTTTTATATACTGCAACACATTATCCAGCTAATTACGGATTTATTCCAAGAACATATGCTGATGATAATGATCCATTAGATGTTTTGGTGTTGTGCCAAGAAAATATTGATCCAATGACATTAGTAGAATGCTACCCAATAGGTATAATCACTATGATAGATTCAGAACAGAATGACGAGAAAATAATAGCAGTTGCAAAAAAAGATCCATTTTTAAATGTATATAAAGATATAAATGAATTACCAAATCATATATCTTCAGAGATAATGCACTTTTTTGAAGTATATAAACAATTAGAAGAAAAACAAACAGTTGTAGAAGAAGTACTAGGAAGAGAAGAGGCAGAAAAGGTTATTCAAAAAGCAATAAATAATTATAAAATGAAATTCGAAAATTAAGGAGAGTTATTAACAAATGGTTGAAAAAATAATATTTAGTTTAATTTCATTTTTACTTTTTGCATATATATTTTTATTTAAAATGATGAAAAAAAATGACACAACATATTTAGCAATACTAATATGCCAGGCTATTGGAATATTAATAAATTTAATTAGAATATTATTTAACATTTTGAATAATGCATTTGCAATAGTTATAATGTATGTATTCTCAATAATTATTCCTGTAGCGGTGTTTTTCCTAGAAAATAAAGACATAAATTGTAGTGAATGGTTACAGGTATCTTTAGCAAAAGTATACAGACTTTTAAATAATGATAAAAAAGCAAAAGATATATTAATAAATGTAGTTAGCAAATATGATAAAAGTTATAATGCACATAAAATGCTTGGAGAGATATATGAAAAAGAAGGTGGAATGAGAAAAGCAATAGATGAATATGTAAAAGTATTAGATTTAAAGCCAAATGATTATGTTACATATTTTAAAATATCTACATTACTTAAAGATTTAGGAAAAAAAGATGAAGCAATTCAAATGTTAAAAATACTAGTAAAAAGAAAACCAGAATTAGTAGAAGCAAATAAAATGCTTGCAGAGTTGTTACTTGAAGAGAAAAAGTATAAACAAGCAATAACTATATATGTGCAGGCAATAAAATATGATCCGAATGATGCGCAAATGTATTATGATTTAGGAATTGCATATAGCAGAATGAATGAATTTTCACTTGCGAAAGAATGCTTTAAAAAAACTGTAGAAGAAGATTCTAATTACTATAATGCCTTTTATAGATTAGGACAAATATCACTTTTGTATAGAGATATTGAATCAGCAGAAAAATATTTTTTAGAGAGTATATATGGTGAAACCGAAAGTAAATCATATTATCAACTTGCAAAAATTTATATGATAAAAAATAATAAACCAAAAGCTGCTACAAATATAAATTCTGCTATACAGCTAGATTACAAATACTATAAAACAGCTATAGAAGAACCAATATTTTTACCAATAAAACAAATGATAATTAAACCAGAAGAGGAGAATTACCAAGAAATAAAAGAAAGCGATAAGGAAAAAGAAATTTCAGATTATTTAGATGACACATATAATTTAACAAAATATTTAAACAATAAATAAAAATAGAATAAAAATATGGTTTGTAAATATTATTAAATATACAAAAAACGAAAGAAGGATTAAAATGACAATATTACAATCAATTATATTAGGAATAGTGCAAGGATTAACAGAGCTTTTACCAATTTCTAGCTCTGCACATTTAAATTTAATTCCATGGATTTTTTATTGGAAGATACCAGATTCATTTGATGTAGCTTTACATTTTGGGACACTTTTAGCTATAGGAATATTTTTCTTTAAAGATTGGGTAAACCTTATAAAAGGTGGTTTTAACCAAGTAGTAAAAAAAGAAAAAACACAAGAAGGTAAAATGTTTTGGTATATAGTTTTAGCAACACTACCAGGTGGAATAATTGGATTTATTCTAGATCATTATTTACAAGACTATTTAGCAAAACCAATAATTATAGCAATAGCATTAATAATAATGGGTATTATTTTATATTTAGTAGACAAAAATTGCAAATCAGAAACAGAATATAAAGATATGAGTTTAAAACAAACATTTTTAATAGGACTATCACAGTGTTTAGCTTTTATACCAGGAGTATCTCGTTCTGGAGTAACAATGACTGCAGGAAGAGCAATGGGAGTAAAAAGAGAGGCAACAGCAAAGTATTCATTTATGCTATCTGCACCAATAGTATTAGCTGCAACAGTATTTAAACTTGGAGATTTTATTGAATATTTTAAAATAGCAAATTTAACAGGTATAATAGCTTTTGTATTAGGAGTTTTATTTAGTTTTATAGTGGGAATACTAGTAATAAAATTCTTGTTAGAATATTTAAAAAAAGGAAGCTTTAAAGTATTTGCAATCTATAGAATAATAATAGGATTAGCAGTAATTGCTATATGGATAATAAGGATAAAATAAACAAGAAAAAGGCTCGAATTTTTTCGAGCTTTTTTTCTTGTCTATTTTAATAAGATTTTTTTACCGATATTTGTAATAGTTCCAGCGCCAACTGTTAAAATAATATCATTAGGACATGCGCGTTCTTTAACATATGTAACAATATCATCAAAACCAGAAATGTAAGTTGCGTTTTTGCCTAATTCTTTGATTTTATTAACTAAATCTTGAGAAGAAATATTATAATCGTTAGTTTCTCTAGCTGCATATATATCTGTAATTATTATATTATCAAAATTAGTTAAAACTTGTGCAAAATCATCTAAAAGATTTTTGGTCCTGCTATAAGTGTGTGGTTGAAAGATTATCCATGATTGGCGATAAGTTTTGTTTTTTAACGCATTTGCTGTTGCTAAAATTTCACTTGGGTGATGAGCATAATCATCAAAAACACTAATATTTTCATAAGAACCAACAAGTTCAAATCTTCTATTTGCACCAGTAAAACTCAATAATGCTGACTTTATAGTGTGTTTTGAAATTCCATATTGTGTGCAAAGAGCAATACAAGCAAGGGCATTTGAAACATTATGCATACCAGGAACAGATAATCTGATCTCTGAATAAAAACTATTATTATAGTATACATCAAATTTTGCAAAACCATTTTTGTCAAAAGAAATATTTCTTGCAACAAAATTTGCTTTTTCATTTTTTATACCATATGTAACAAATTTAGCATCTGTATAATTCCTTAAATCAAAACAATTCTTATCATCTGCATTTGCAACAAGAAGCCCATCAAATGGAAGAATTGCAACATATTTTCTAAAAGCATTAATTATATTATCAAGATTTTTAAAATAATCTAAATGGTCATTGTCAATATTTAGTACAATAGCAGATTTAGGACTAAACTTTAAAAAGCTCTCTACATATTCACAAGCCTCTAAAATAAAGTAATCACTATTACCAACTCTATTATTTCCATTAATTTGTTTTAAAATTGCGCCAACTTGAATGGTAGGATCAAGTCCAGCCTCTAAAAAGCATAAAGAAACCATAGAAGTAGTTGTGGTTTTTCCGTGAGTTCCAGAAATACCAATAGTATCTTTATATATTCTTGTTAAATAACCAACAAATTCACATCTTTCTACGATTTCAATATTATTTTTTCTAGCTTCTACAAGTTCAGGATCATCTTGCTTTACAGCAGCAGAATAAACAACTAAATCTGCTTTAGAAACTAAATTTGTATCATGGCCAATTGTTATAAAAATTCCACGGCTAGATAATCTATCAGTTATTTTAGTTCTGGAAACATCAGAACCAGTAACAAATATACCAAAATTATGTAAAATCTCGGCAATACCACTCATGCTAATGCCACCAATACCAATCATATGAATATGTTTGTATTTTTTTAAACTATCTATATTGTTATTATAATTAATCATTTCACTACAACACCTTTCTACAATAAAGCATTATACATGTAAATTAAAAAAAATTCAATAACTTGACGTAAAATTGTAATTTTACGAAGTGCGAAGTGTGAGGTGCGAGGTGTGAAAATAGAGAAAAGCCTACGAAGTCCTGGCCCTATAAATCCCACCTCCAACATCACACCTCTCACATCAACCAAACAAAATCCAATTCATATTACAATATGAAAAAAACAAAAAAATGTGAAGATAAAATAATTAAAATAATATTGTAAAATAAAGAAGGAAAAAAAATATTTTTGGCGAATAAATAAATTGTACATAGAAAAAATATAAAATATGTACAAAATTATATAAACATTGGAAGGCGGTGCACATAAATGCAAATAACAGACGTACGTTTAAGAAAAGTAAATTCAGAAAACAGAATGAAAGCTGTTGCTTCTGTAACATTCGATAATGAATTTGTAATTCATGACATTAAAGTTATCGAAAGCCAAAATGGATTATTCATAGCTATGCCAAGCAGAAAAACTCCAAACGGAGAATTTAAAGATATAGCTCATCCAATCAATGCTGAAACAAGGGAGAAAATTCAAAAAGCTATTTTAGAAGCTTATGAAGCTCCAGAAGCTGAAGAAGCTGGCGAAGATTCAGCAGAATAATAAGATAAATAAAAAAACATCTCTTTTATAAGGGATGTTTTTTTGTTTAAAATTAAATAAATTCCTTGCTATTTTTCTAATAATATTGTATGATATTATAAGTGAAAAAGGAAAAATTAGGAGGAACAAATTATAATGAAAAAATTAGTAGCAACATTTATTATAATATTACTATTTTTATCATTTGGAACAGTATTTGCAATGGAAGAGAAAAATATGATGGAAACAAATACTGCAAGTCAAATAGTAGAAGAAAGTCAAGAAGTGAATAATGACATTGATGAATATACAAGAAAATATGGGTCAAAAGAATATGGAATGACAGCATATATATTAAATAAAGTTAGATTATTTAGTATACCTTTCTGCTTTGTTGCAGTTGTAATAGGTGCACTTTACCAATATATATTAGGAACAAGAAGATTGGATATGAAACATAGAGGCTTTGGAATAATAATAGCTTCAGTTACTATACTTGTGATCTGCCAACTATTACCGCTTATATTTGCAATAGTAGTAAGAGGCTGGCGCTAATAAATAAAAACAGAACATACAAATAAAGATAAAGTTGGAGGTTAAAAGCATGAAGGTTTTATTTGCAGTAAATAATGACGACATTTCAGAAGCAATAATTAAAAAATATCAAAAAGAATATAAGGAAATTTTGTCATATAAAAATGTATATTACTTTAATGCAATTCTAAAAGAGTTACAAAAAGATAAAGGGTATGATAGAGTTGTTATAAGCGAGGACTTAGAGCCATTTGCTAACAACAATTATGATTCGATAGACAAATTTCTATTTGAAAAATTAGACAATATAAGTGATGAAGCAACAGACGAAGAAGGCGACAATACAGACATAATATTAATCTGTACAGATAGAAGAGCAAAATCAGATGAGATGTTGGTTAAAATATTTGGATTAGGAATTTATAATGCAATAATTGGCCAAGATAGAAGCATAGATGAAGTTTGTAGATTAATTAATAAACCAAGAAATAAAAGAGAAGCAAAACAATATTATAAAATAGAATCAGATAGTGTAAACTATCAACCAGAAAACGAAAACAATGTTAGCGAGGTAGAAATACAAAACATACAAGAACATTATAGAAGACTAGGAAAAAATGAAGATAAATACGTAGATAGTTTTAACAATATTGTTTCTCAATATAATGATACACAATTAAAAATAATAATAAGATATTTACCAATGGGAGTAAAAGCTGTTTTGGAAGAAAGATCACCAAAATATCAACAATTGATGGCTTTCCAACCAAAAACGGTAAGACCAAGCACTGCAACACAAACACAATACAAGCCAAATGCAAAAACTAAAAGTGCTATTCAAGAAAAATTAATAAGTGCAGAATCCGAAAAAGCAAAAATATCAAAACCTATTGTTATACCACATAGCGTTAATAAAACAGAAGTTAAAAGACTAATAAAAGAAAATCCACAAAAAGTAAATGAAATAGAAGAAATAGAAGAACCTTTAGAAGAAACAATTATAGAACCAACAACAGAGCAAGGTGCAGATACAAACAATATAATTGAAGAACCACCAAAAAGGGGAAGAGGTAGACCAAGAAAAACACCACCTGTAGAAGTAGATCCTAATAAACCAAAGAGAGGAAGAGGTAGACCTCCAAAAAATCCTGTTATTCAAGAAGAACCTAAACAAAAAGAGGTTCAACAAAATGACGATGAAGATGATGAACTAATAGATTTATTTAATCTTGATGATGAACCTAAACAAGTTAACAATCAACAAGAAGAAGAGCCAATAGATTTATTCGGTTTAGGAGATGATGATGAAGAAGAAAATGATGAACCAATAGATTTATTTAATTTAGATGAAAATGAAGATGAACAAGAAGATGAAGATGATTCAATAGATTTATTTAATCTTGAAACAGAAGAGCCACAAACAAATAACAATAATACATATAATAATACAAATGACATATATGAAAACAAACAAGAAGAATTAATTCAAACAGCATATAAGCCAACTAACACAGAATTTAATTCACTAATTACAAAAGACAAAAAAGTTGTAGCATTTGTAGGAACAACAAAAAATGGAACATCATTTGTTGTAAATAATGTAGCAGAAATGCTAGCAAGTACAGGAATATCAACAGCAGTACTTGATATGTCTAAAAATAAAAATGCTTATTATGTATATACAAATAATGAACAAAGATTAATGACAGCAGCAAAAAACAGTATATACAAATTAAGAAGTGGCGTTGCTGAAGGTGTTAGAGTAAACAAAAATTTATCTATATTTACAAGCCTTCCAGAAGAAGACAACGATTATTCAGATGCAGAAACAATATTAGGAACTTTAGTTAAGAACTTTTCTGCAGTACTAATAGATTGTGATTTTGAAACACCTGTAGAGTATTTTGAAAAAGCACAAGAAATTTATTTAGTGCAAAGCATGGATGTTTTAACAATGCAACCTCTAACAGCATTTTTAAGAAATTTACAATCTAAAAACGTATTAAGACAAGAAAAGCTAAAAATAGTAATTAACAAAAGCGTAAAAATTAAAAGCGTTTCTGTAAAAAGATTAATTGGAGGAATAGCTAATTACAATGATCCATCAATGACAATAATGAAAGAACTATTTAATCCAGAAAGAGTACCATATTGTGAAATACCATTTGAAGTACCAAATTATATAAAATACCTAGATTCAATGATAAATTGTTCTATTTCACTAAATGGTTATACAAAAAACTTAGTGATGGCATTAAAGGAATTAGCAGGAATGGTTTATCCATTAATAAACAGACAAACATACTCACCTAGAGGAAATCAATACAAAGATAATTTTTCTAGTGATGTAAATAGCACATTAAACAAGATGAAAAACAAATATCAACAATAAACTTATGAGGTGATAACTTGAATCCTATTTTATTAGCAATAGTAGTATTAATAATTATTATAATAGCATTGGTAATATACAATTTATCTATAAGCAAAAAAATAAATAAATTTCAAAATATAAATGAAAGATTAAGCAACTTAAAAGTTCTACAAGATTTTATGGATACAATTGGAAAAGACACACCAGTAGACAACAAATTGCAAGTAATAAATGATATATTAATAGAGAAATTTAATATAAGGTATTCTACAATAGTAGTATTTAATGGGGCTGAATATGTTATAAAAGCATCAAATGTAGACGAAAAACACTGGGATGCTTTGAAAAATTTACATACAGAAGAAATGTTTAAAGATAGTATTTCTTCAGCAACACCTAAATACGTAACTATAAATAGTGCGGGGGAAAAACTAGCATACCAAAAAAGTGAAATGGGTAGAGCAAAGTCAGCAATGTTCTTTCCATTATACATCGATAACATATATATAGGATACTGGATAATTGAAAGCAGTGAACCACATGCATTTGACAATATGGATACAAATGTTTTAGGAGTTGTTAGAGAAAATATAGTATCAGTGTTAAAGACTGTATCATATCAGAATACAATAGAAAATATTTATAGAGTAGATAAGACTACAGGACTAAATTCCGCAGAATATTTATACGGAAAGGGAAAAAGAGTTATAGATAAATATGCCCAATCTACAATATGTATGTTTAATATTACCAATATAATGGATATAAACGAAAAATTTGGAAGAGATGCTGGAACCAAAGCAATTATAGACATTAGCAATATTGTAAAATCATCAATATCTTCTCAATACATTTTTGTAAGATATATGGGACCTAAATTTGCAATAGCATTTTCAGGAGTAGATTTAGAAGGTGTAGAAGAATTTATAAAAACAATAAAGGAAGAAATTGAAAAAATTTCAATTAAAAAAGAAGAGTTATCAAGCAACAAAAGAACTAAAAAAAGAATATATGTACATCCAAAAACAAACTTTATTTTAGCAACATACTATAAAGGTACAGGTTTGGAAGAGGTTACAAAAAAACTAGAAGAATATTTAGATGACGCAGACGTAAATGAAAGCAATATTAATTGTATATAGGAGGTTAAAAATGATAGACGACAAAACAATGAATTTCGAAGTAGAAAGAGACAACAATATAAAGGCAAAAGAAATCTTAAAAGAGGTGTATGGAGCTTTATCAGAAAAAGGATACAATCCAGTAAATCAAATTGTTGGATATATATTATCTGGTGATCCAACATATATAACAAGTTATAAAAATGCAAGAAATTTGATCAGACAAATAGAAAGAGATGAGCTTTTAGAAAGAATGGTAAAAGACTATATAGGATTAGAAGAATAATATGAGAGTACTTGGAATTGATTATGGAGAAGCGAGAGCAGGAATTGCTATAACAGATGAATTGAATATAACTTCGCAAGGTTTAAAAACTATAGAACATAAAGGTAACGATAAAATTTTATTAGCAGAGTTAGACAAAATTTTAGAACAGTATAACGTAGAAACAATAGTTGTAGGAATGCCTATAAATATGAATGGAACAGAAGGACCAAGAGTTGAAAAAACTAAAAAGTTTATTCATAAATTAAAATGTAAGTACAATAAAATAAAAATAGAAACAATTGATGAAAGACTAACAACAGTTCAAGCTTATAGAACTATGAATGATTTAGAAATCAATAAAAAGAAAAAAAGACAAATAGTAGATACCATATCAGCAGTGTATATATTAGAAGTATATATAAATAAAATCAAATAAACTATTGAAAAAAACTTAACTATATGGTATAAAACAATATGACGTTAATATTAAAACATAAATATAAATTTGAAAGGAGACAAAAGAATAATGGATTTTGAAAATGATTTTGAAGGATTAGACGAAGAATTAGATAATATTATAGTTTTAAATGATGAAGACGGAAATGAAGTTAAATTTGAATTTTTAGATTTAATAGAATTGGATGGAGAAGAATATATAGTATTATTACCAACAGAAGAAGATGACGAAGACGGAGAAGTAGTAATACTAAAAGTAGAAGACACAGATTCAGAAGATGAAGAATCTTATGTAAGTGTTGATGATCAAGAGGTACTAAATAAAGTTTTTGAAATATTTAAAGAAAAATTCAAAGATGAATTTAATTTTATAGATGAAGACTAAAATATTAATAAAAAAACTAATAGGTTTACTAAAATCAGTAAACCTATTAGTTTTTTTATTGCCCATATTATTCAAAATTTGCATAATTTTACATAATGTGTTATAATAATATTATGTATAGAATTTAATATTCTTAAAATGAAACGGATTCACAAATGAAAGGGGAGATAATTATGATGAAAAGAAAATATTATATAGTAGGATTGATATTATGCTTGGCATTAATTTTTAATTTCTCAACAGTAAAAGCAACAGAAAAAGAGGAAGTAACAGATAGAGAAATGGCAGTAGCTTCAGCTATGTCATATGTTCCACTAACAAATGGCAAAACAATGTCACAATGTTTGCATGGAATAGGTTTAAAATCAGTAAGTAAAATTGTAAACTATGTAAATGGTAAATTTAATCTTCATGATTATGCAACATTAGAAGAAGTTGACGATTGGAAAGTAGAAGACTATAGTTGTTTACAAGGAATAAGAAAAAATGGTTTAACTACATTTAAATTAAAAAGAGATAATGATGTAATTATAGTTATAAGAGGATCAAATTCACCTACAGATGCACTTGATGATATTAGATATGGAATAACAAATGCAGCAAGGCAAGAAAAATATCTAAAAGAATATATTCAAGATACATTAGATCAATATGCTAAAAAAGATGGAAATTATAATTTTTATATAACAGGACATTCATTAGGTGGATATTTAGCACAAATTGGTGGTGCATATATAGAGGATACAATTAATTCAAATCAAAAATACAAAAACTTAAAACTAGCAAGAATAGTAGATTTTAATGGCATGGGAATAAATTTCTTTACCGCATTTGGAAACATGTTTAATTACGGAAATAAAAAAGATACAATAGAAACATTAAAAGCAATTGGAGAAGATGGAAGATTAATAGAGTATTATACATATGGAGATTTAGTAAGTTCACTTGGAGTACATTATGGTGAAATGAGAGAAGTAACACCATCAATAGACTCAATAGCATATCATAGAAAAAATTATATAGCATTAAAATCATTTGGAAGTAGAATATTAAAAATTGCAGAAGCAGACACATTTATGAATGCATGTAAAACAGATTTATCAAATGCACAAAAATTCTATAAAGTAGGAAATATAGCAGCATATATAAATTTAACACATGAAGCAGATGCATTTGCAACTATAGATGTAGATAAATCTGTAAATAAACCAGCTGTAAAAGTAACGGATAAAAATGCATTTATAGCAAATTTCTTCGATGGAATGAACAAAAAAATGTATAAAGAATCATTCGCAATGAACACAGACAAAACATTAAGAGCAGTAACAGCATATGCAAGTGCAAAAAAATACGAATGGTATGAAAAAGTAAATGGGGAATGGAAACTAATTAAAACTAGTACAACAGATAGAAATGATCCAAGTTATAATCCAGATGAAAAAGTAACAAACGAATTAAAATTAAAGATTAAAGATTTCAAAGCTGGAGAAACAAAAGAATTTATGGTTAAATCTTATTACAATGATAATTATAAAGCAAGTAAATACTATATAAATGAAAAAGGAAGATACGGATATCAAGAAATAGAAGGAGCATCAAAAGAAGAAGAATCAAAAGTAGTATCAACAACATTCAAAGTAAAATGCACAAAAACAAGTAAATTATTAAATACCTTCTTTGCAAGAATAAGAAAATAGAACTACAAATATGAAAGGCTAACTAAAAAGCTAGCCTTTCTCTTTTGGGGCAAAAAAAGATGAAATTTCATAGTAAAAATAAAAGAAAAAATGCTTGACACACAATACAAACTTGTTGTATAATATTATTTGCGTGTAGATTTGCGATGAAGCGAAATGTGGCTACATTCCTATATAAAAAGGAAATGGAGGGAACTTTCGTGGAGTATGTCTTGGCTAAGACCGGGCGGATAAGTTTTAAATAAGCACACTTGTCCTAAGTACACATCTTGCGTAAACTTGGGATTTTTAAATGTTGATAAAAGAAACACTAGGGTGCGTTAAGAACTTTCCTAAGGCAATTAAGTGAATACATACAAATGTGTCACTACAAATTTAAAGGAGGGAATTTAACAATGGCAAAAGCAGAAAATGCAGAAGCAACAAACAAAACTGAAAAAGTAGCAAAAGCTACAACAAAAAAAGCAACAAGCAAAACAACAAAGGGTGCAGCAACAAAAACTGCAAAAACAACAAAAACAGAAAAAGTTACTAAAACAACAGTTCAAAGTGAAAGAATCAGAATAAGATTAAAAGCTTATGACAATGTTATTTTAGATCAGTCTGCTGAAAAGATAGTAGATACTGCTAAAAGAACAGGAGCAAAAGTTTCAGGTCCTATTCCACTACCAACAAAAAAAGAAATAGTAACAATATTACGTTCTCCACACAAACACAAAGATTCAAGAGAACAATTTGAAATGAGAACACACAAGAGAGTAATAGACATCTTATACCCAACACAAACAACAGTTGATAGCCTAATGAAATTAGACTTGCCAGCAGGTGTAGATGTAGAAATGAAACTTTAATTTATAGTAAAGTATAAAAATTGCAAATAATGCAATACAACAACCAAGCTAATAAGTAAAAAAATAGAAAACGGTCAAAAGCAAGCAGGACGAGGAAAATGAATAAAAATTTTTGAGATAGTACATAAGTACATCGAAAAAAGTTTTATGAAATTTGACAAAGTAATGCGAAGGTTTTTAGCGCTTTCAGAATTAGCCAATAGTTAAGGAGGAAAGAAACAATGAAAAAAGCAATACTAGGAAAGAAAATTGGAATGACACAAATCTTTGATGAAAAAGGAAAAGTAATTCCAGTTACAGCAATCGAAGTTGGACCATGTACAGTTGTCCAAATAAAAACAGTTGATAATGATGGTTATCAAGCAGTAAAATTAGGTTTTGGAGAAGTTAAAGAAAGTAAATTAACAAAACCAAAAAAAGGTGAATTTAAAAAAGCAAGTTTAACACCTAAAAAACATTTAAGAGAATTCAGATTAGATGAAATTTCTTATAATGTAGGTGATGAAATAAAAGCTGATATATTTGCAGCTGGAGATAGCGTAGATATAACAGGAACAAGCAAAGGTAAAGGATTCCAAGGTGTTATAAAACGTCATGGACAATCTAGAGGACCTATGGGACATGGTTCTATGTATCACAGAAGACCAGGTTCAATGGGATCTACTTCAACACCAGGTAGAGTATTTAAAGGTAAAAACTTACCAGGACATATGGGAATGGAAACAGTTACAATACAAAATCTAGAAGTTGTAAGAGTAGATTTAGATAAAAATGTTATTTTAGTAAAAGGTAGTGTTCCAGGAAATAAAGGAGCAATATTAAAAATAAGAAATTCAGTAAAAAGCAAATAAGAGAGGAGATAGAGAAAAATGCCTAAAATAGATGTATACAATATAGAAGGTAAAAAAGTTAGCAATATAGAATTAGCAGATAGCGTTTTTGGTATTGAACCAAACGAAAAAATAGTACACAGTGTATTAGTTAATTACTTGGCTAACCAAAGACAAGGAACTTCAAATACAAAAACTAGAGCAGAAGTAGCTGGTGGTGGAAGAAAACCTTGGAAACAAAAAGGAACAGGTAGAGCAAGACAAGGAAGTATAAGAGCACCACAATGGTTTAAAGGTGGTATAGCATTAGGACCAAAACCAAGAGATTACAGCTACAGATTAAACAAAAAAGAAAGAAGATTAGCTATAAGATCTGTATTAAGTTCTAAAGTATTAGAAAACAATTTAGTAGTTGTAGATGCAATGAACTTTGATGCAATAAAAACAAAAAACATGGTATCAGCATTAAGCAACTTAAAAGTTGAAGGAAAAACATTAATCGTTTTACCAGAAAAAAATGAAAATGTTCAAAAATCAGCAAGAAACATTGAAGGTGTAAAAACAAGTTTAGTAAACACAATAAATGTTTATGATTTATTAAAATACAACAAACTAATTCTTACAGTAGATGCAGTTAAAAACTTAGAGGAGGTGTATGCTTAACATGAACGCAGAAGATATAATTATAAAACCAATAGTTACAGAAAAAAGCAGCACAGGATTACAAGAAGGAAAGTATACATTCAAAGTAGCAAAAAAAGCTACAAAAGTTCAAATAGCACAAGCTGTTGAGAAATTATTTAATGTAAAAGTATTAAATGTAAATACAATTACAGTTAAAGGAAAAGAAAAAAGAGTTGGAGCAAATACAGGAAGAAGACCAGACTGGAAAAAAGCAATAGTTGCAATAGACACAAATCCAACAGAAAAATCTTACCTAACAAAAGGTGGAAAAGAAGTTAAAACAGACAAAAAATATAAGGATTCAATAGACGAATTCATGGGAGCATAAAAGTTTTTGCTTAGCTAAAATCTAAAATTATTAGCTCACAAATATCCAGAAAAAACTGGGATAATAAATAAATATCTGCTATGTGGAGCAGGAAAAATTCCACAAATATAACAGTAAGAGAAAGGAGAGGAGATTTCAAAAACAAGTAATGCTAGGAAGATGAGAAAATATTTTTGAAACTATACACAAGTATGTTGAAAAAATATTTACGAAATCTGACAACGCAGGACGAAGTTTTTCAAAGCTCCGATAGTGAAAAGAAATGGGAATAAAAACATACAGACCATACACACCATCAAGAAGAAATATGACAATGTCAACTTTCGAAGAAATAACAAAAAAGACACCAGAGAAATCTTTACTTGCTAAAAAGAAAAAGAATGCAGGAAGAAATTCATATGGTAGAATAACAGTTAGACATCAAGGTGGTGGAAACAGACAAAAATACAGAATAATTGATTTTAAACGTAAAAAGGATGATATGCCAGCAACAGTAATTGGTATAGAATATGATCCAAACCGTACAAGTAACATCGCTTTAATAAAATATGAAGATGGAACTTTAAACTATATATTAGCACCTTTAGGATTAAAAGATGGAGACACAGTAATTTCTGGTGCTAAATCTGATATAAGAATTGGAAATTGTCTTCCAATAGAAAATATACCAGTAGGTACATTAATTCATAATATAGAATTAAATCCAGGTCAAGGCGGAAAATTAGTAAGAACAGCTGGTGGAGAAGCACAACTTATGGCAAAAGAAGGAAAATATGCTCACGTAAGACTTCCATCAGGAGAAATGAGATTAGTATTAGCAAGATGTAGAGCAACAATAGGAACAATTGGCAATACAGATCATGGAAACATAAAACTTGGTAAAGCAGGAAGAAAAAGACATATGGGAATAAGACCAACAGTTAGAGGTTCAGTTATGAACCCAGTAGATCACCCTCATGGTGGTGGTGAAGGTAAAGCACCAGTAGGACACGCAGGTCCACTTACTCCTTGGGGTAAACCAGCACTAGGATATAAGACAAGACAAAAAAATAAAAAATCAGATAAATTTATAGTTAAAAGGAGGAAATAGGAATAATGGCTAGAAATAAAAGACCTTTTATACAAGAAAAATTATTAAAAAGAATAGAAAAAATGAATGAAACTGGCGATAAAGCTGTTCTAAAAACTTGGTCAAGAGCATCTACAATATATCCACAAATGGTTGGACATACAATAGCTGTTCATGACGGAAGAAAACATGTTCCAATTTATATTTCAGAAGAAATGATAGGACATAAATTAGGAGAATTTGCTCCAACAAGAACTTTCAAAGGTCATTCAGGAGACAAAAAAACTAACTTAAAATAAAGGAGGAAAGAAAAAATGCCAGAGCAAGAGAATGTTCAAACTGCAACATTAGAAGCAAAAGCAACATTAAGATATGCTAGAATATCAAGTAGAAAAGTAAAAATAGTTGCAGACTTAATAAGAGGTAAAAAAGTTGATGAAGCATTAGCAATAGTAAAATTTACACCAAAAGCATCATCAGAAATATTAGAAAAATTATTAAAATCAGCAATAGCAAATGCTGAAAACAATCATGGTATGAATAGAGGAAATCTAATAGTTAGCGAAATTTATGCAAACCAAGGACCAACATTAAAAAGAATTAGACCAGCAGCAAAGGGATCAGCAGTAAGAATTAGAAAAAGAACATGCCATATAACAATTGTGGTAAAGGAGGAAAATTAACATGGGACAAAAAATGCATCCACATGGATTAAGAGTAGGTGTTATAAAAGATTGGAGTTCTAAATGGTATGCGGATTCTAAAAATTTTAGCGACTATTTAGTAGAAGATCATAAAATACGTGAATATGTTAAGAAAAAATTATTCGTAAGTGGAATTTCTAAAATAGAAATAGAAAGAACACCAAAATTTGTAAAAGTAAATGTTTATACTGCAAAACCTGGTCTAGTAATAGGTAAAGGTGGAAACTATGCAGAAACATTAAAAAATGAATTAGTAAAAATGATAAACAAAGATGTTAACTTAAATATAGTTGAAGTAAAAAATATTGATACAGATGCACAATTAGTTGCAGAAAATATTGCAAACCAACTAGAAAGAAGAATATCTTTTAGAAGAGCTATGAAACAATGCATGCAAAAAGCAATGAAATCAGGAGCTCTTGGAATAAAAACAGCAGTATCTGGAAGATTAGGTGGAGCTGATATGGCAAGAACAGAATTCTACAAAGAAGGAACAATTCCACTACAAACATTAAGAGCTGATATTGATTATGGATTCCACGAAGCAGATACAACTTATGGAAAAATAGGTGTAAAAGTTTGGATATATAAAGGAGAAGTCCTTCCAACTAAAAAAGTAGCAAAAGAAGGAGGGGAACAATAATGCCAGTAATGCCAAAAAGAACAAAATATAGAAAAATGCAAAAAGGTAGAAATAGAGGAAAAGCAACAAGAGGAAATGTTGTAAACGAAGGAGAGTACGGATTACAAGCATTAGAATCAGGATTAATTACAGCAAACCAAATAGAAGCAGCCAGAATTGCTATGACTCGTTATATTAAAAGAGGTGGTAAAGTTTGGATTAAAATATTCCCAAACAAACCAATAAGCAAAAAACCAGCCGATACTCGTATGGGTAAAGGAAAAGGTGCTACAGAATATTGGGTAGCTGTTGTAAAACCTGGTAGAGTATTATTTGAATTAGCAGGTGTATCTGAAGAAGTTGCAAGAGAAGCTTTAAGACTTGCAGCACACAAATTACCTGTAAAAACAAAATTCTTAACCAGAGAAACTAAACAAGGTGGTGAGAATGATGAAGATAAATAAAATAAGAGAGATGTCTTCACCAGAGCTAGAAAAAGAATTAGTAGAACTAAAATCTGAATTATTCAAATTAAGATTTAGCTTAGCTACAAACGGATTAGATAATCCTATGAAAATCAAAGAAGTAAAAAAAGATATAGCTAGAGTTAATACTATTCTAAAACAAAGAGAAATGGAAGAAGCAAAATAATATAAAAACAAATCTTGAAGGAGGAAAATTTAATGGAAGAAAGAAATCTTCGTAAAGTTATGATTGGTACAGTAACATCAAACAAAATGGATAAAACAATAGTTGTATCAGTTGAAACAAGTGTTAAACATCCTATATATGGTAAAATCGTTAAAAGAACATATAAATTAAAAGCTCATGATGAAGAAAATCAATGCCAAATAGGTGATAAAGTAAAAGTAATGGAAACAAGACCTCTATCTAAAGATAAAAGATGGAGATTAGTAGAAGTTGTAGAAAAAGCAGTTATAAAATAAATGAAGAATGATAGTGAAGAGTATAAATTCACTTCACAAATAAAAAAGGAGGAAACCATAATGATACAACAACAATCAAGACTAAAAGTAGCAGACAACACAGGAGCAAAAGAATTAATGTGTATTAGATGTTTAGGTGGTTCACATAGAAAATTTGCAGGTGTTGGAGATGTAATAGTTGCATCAGTAAAAAGTGCTATACCAAATGGAGTTGTAAAAAAAGGTGATGTAGTAAAAGCAGTTATAGTAAGAACAAAAAAACCAATTAGAAGAGCTGATGGATCTTATGTAAGATTTGACGAAAATGCAGCAGTTATTATTCGTGATGATAAAAATCCAAAAGGTACTCGTATATTTGGGCCTATAGCAAGAGAATTAAGAGATAAAGATTATATGAAAATATTATCATTAGCTCCAGAAGTATTATAAAAAACAGAGGTGAAAATAGAATGAAAATAAAAAAAGGCGATACAGTTCAAGTTTTATCAGGAAATGATAAAGGTAAAACTGGTGAAGTTTTAGACACAATGCCAAAAACAGATAGAATAATAGTTAAAGGCATAAATATAAGAAAAAAACACGTTAAACCTAGAAAACAAGGTGAAGAAGGTGGAATTA
The DNA here is from genome assembly GCA_934167165.1 of uncultured Clostridia bacterium. Classification (GTDB taxonomy): domain Bacteria; phylum Bacillota; class Clostridia; order TANB77; family CAG-508; genus CAG-452. The sequence goes on along the minus strand of CAKPKG010000004.1, from coordinate 39,763 downwards.
TTCCTGTAGAATGTAGCATACATAGTAGCAAAGTTAACGTAGTTTGCCCAAAATGCAACAAACCTACTAGAATAAAAATAGAAAAAGAAGGAAAAGAAAAAACACGTATTTGTAAAAAATGCGGAGCAAAATTAAAATAGTTAAAAAAGGAGGAAAAAACTGTCCATGGAAAATTTAAAAGAACAATATCAAAAAGAAGTAATACCAGCATTAATGAAAAAATTTGAATATAAATCAGTAATGGAAGTTCCTAAATTAGAAAAAATAGTTATAAATATAGGATTAGGAGATATAAAAGATAATCCAAAAAGTTTAGATAATGCAATATCAGATTTAACACTTATAACAGGTCAAAAACCAGTTATAACTAAAGCAAAGAAATCAATTGCAGCATTTAAATTAAGAGAAGGTGTAAATGTAGGATGTAAAGTTACTTTAAGAGCAGGAAAAATGTATGACTTTGCAGACAAACTATTTAACCTAGCACTTCCAAGAGTAAGAGATTTTAGAGGTGTATCTAAAAACTCATTTGATGGAAAAGGAAATTATTCATTAGGTATAAAAGAACAATTAATATTCCCAGAAATCGAATATGATAAAATCGATAAAATAAGAGGAATGGATATTATATTTGTAACAACAGCAAAAACTGATGAAGAAGCAAAAGAATTACTTACATTATTAGGAATGCCTTTTAGAGTTTAAATAAAGGAGGAAAATAAGAATTATGGCTAAAAAATCAATGATTGTAAAGCAACAAAAACCACAAAAATTTAAAACAAGAGAATATAATAGATGTAAATTATGTGGTAGACCACATGCATATATAAGAAAATATGGAATTTGCCGTATATGCTTTAGAGAATTAGCACATAAAGGTGAGATACCAGGTGTAAAAAAAGCAAGCTGGTAAAAACGAGGTGAGGGGTGAGATGTTAGAGATGAGAAACACCAAATCTAACATTAAACCGCAATTATAATATAAAAAGAAGTTAGATGTTATTATAAAGAAATTATGTTTTTCATATTTCTCATTTCTCACATCTCACTTCAAATAAAGAAAAGGAGGAAGAAAAATTAATGAATACTACTGATCCAATAGCAGACATGCTAACAAGAATAAGAAATGCAAACAGTGCAAAATTTAAAACAGTTGATATTCCAGCATCTAAAATGAAAAAATCAATAGCAGAGATTTTATTTAATGAAGGATATATTAAATCATATGAAGAAATAAAAAATGATAATCAAGGTATTATAAGAGTAAGCCTAAAATATACAGAAAAAGGTAAAAAAGTTATATCTGGATTAAAAAGAATAAGCAAACCAGGTTTAAGAATATATGCAGCAAAAGACGAACTTCCAAAAGTATTAAACGGATTAGGAATTGCTTTAATCTCAACATCAAAAGGTGTTATGACAGATAAACAAGCAAGAGAAGCCGGAATCGGTGGAGAAGTTTTAGCATATATTTGGTAATTAAACTTGCTTTCACAAAAATAAAAATTAAAAATGAAAATCGAAAATAAAAAAGTATTTTAAGAAGGGAGTAAAAGGTATGTCAAGAATAGGAAACAAACCAATTACAGTTCCAGCTGGAATAGATGTAGCAATAGATGGACAAAAAATAACTGTAAAAGGACCTAAAGGAACATTAGAAAGAATAGTTAATGATAACATTTCTATAAAACTAGAAAATGGTGTTATTGTAGTAACAAGACCAAACGACGAAAAAGAAAATAGAAGTTTACATGGTTTAACAAGAACATTAATAAACAATATGATCGAAGGAGTTTCTAATGAATTTACAAAACAATTAGAAATAAACGGAGTAGGATATAGAGCTGCAAAACAAGGAAATAAAATAGTTTTAACTCTTGGATATTCACATCCAGTAGAAATGGTTGAACCACAAGGTATAACATATGAAGTACCAAATCCAAACTCAATAATAGTAAGAGGAATTGATAAAGAATTAGTAGGTCAAATGGCTGCAGAAATAAGAGGCAAAAGACCACCAGAAGTATATAGAGGAAAAGGTATTAAATATGTTGATGAACATATTAGAAGAAAAGAAGGTAAAACAGGTAAATAGAATAAAGTGAAAATAATTATAAGAGAAAGGAGAAATTCTTAAATGATTAGCAAAACAAATAGAAAATTAGAAAGAGAAAGAAGACATACAAGAGTACGTACAAAAATAAGCGGAACAGCTGAATGTCCAAGATTATGTGTTTATAGAAGTAATACTAATGTATATGCACAAATCATAGATGACGTAAAAGGAGTAACACTTGTTTCAGCATCAACATTAGATAAAGCAGTAAAAACAAAAAAATCTAATAAAGAAGCTGCAAAAGAAGTTGGAACATTAATTGCAAAAAGAGCAATTGAAAAAAACATAAAAAATGTTGTTTATGATAGAGGTGGATATATTTACCACGGTATAGTAAAAGAACTTGCAGAAGCTGCAAGAGAAGCAGGATTAGAATTTTAAGGAGGGAAACTTTTAAAAATATGGAAAACGAAGTAGTTGAATTAAAAGAGAAAGTAGTAGCCATTAACAGAGTTGCAAAAGTTGTTAAAGGTGGTAGAAATTTCAGATTTAGCGCAGTAGTTGTTGTTGGTGACGAAAACGGACACGTTGGAATCGGAAATGGAAAAGCAGCAGAAGTTCCAGACGCAATAAAAAAAGCAATAGAAGATGCTAAAAAGAACTTAATCGAAGTACCAATCGTAGGAACAACAATACCACATGAGTTCATAGGAACATTTGGTTCTGCAAGCGTATTATTAAAACCAGGAGCAGAAGGATCTGGATTAATAGCAGGTGGAAGCGTAAGACCAATACTTGAACTTGCTGGATATAGAGATATAAAAACAAAAGTAATCGGAACAAACAACCCAAGAAACGTTGGATATGCTACAATAAATGCTCTAGAAAACATGTCAACAGCTGAAGAAGTTGCTAAAAAAAGAGGAAAAAAAGTAGAAGAAATATTATAATTTAGAAACATTACTTTTAGAACGTAAAATTGCAATTTTAATATAAGAAGTGTGATGTGAGAGGTGCAAATCGAAAGATTTTCTTTAAATCTCACTTCTCACATCACACTTCAAAATCTAAAAATGCAAACTAAATTGTAATGGCATAATAAGAAATGGAGGGAAACAGATGGAATTAGGAAACATAAAAGCTAGCCAAGAAAAAGTTACAAGAAGAAGAGTAGGACGTGGAATCGGTTCAGGTCTAGGAAAAACATCAGGAAGAGGCCATAAAGGTCAAAAAGCAAGATCTGGTGGAGGAGTTAGACGTGGATTTGAAGGAGGTCAAACACCATTATATAGAAGATTACCAAAAAGAGGATTTAAAAATATTCATGCTGCAAACTACACAGAAGTAACTTTAACAATGCTTAACAACAGTAAATCAGAAATCGTTAATGCAGAAAGCTTAATTGCAGATGGAATTATAAGCAAAGCTAATGATGGTATCGTTGTTTTAGCTACTGGAAATTTAGATAAAAAATTAACAGTACAAGCAACAAGATTTACAAAAGCTGCACAAGAAAAAATAGAAGCAGCTGGTGGAAAAGCAGAGGTGATTTAATTTGTTTAAAACAATTAAAAATGCTTTAAAAACTCCAGAAATTAGAAAAAGATTAATGTATACATTACTATTAATAGTAATATTTAGATTAGGATGTTTTATATCAGTTCCAGGAATTGATACACTTGCTTTAAGTGAATTAGCTAAAACAGGTTCAAACAGTTTATCTGGATTTATAGATTTGATTTCAGGAGGAGCTTTTTCAAGATTCTCAATATTTGCAATGAGTATTAGCCCATATATTACAGCATCAATTGTTATACAATTATTAGGAATGGTAATACCTTCTTTAGAAAGACTTATGAAAGAAGGCGGAGAAGAAGGTAGAGCTAAAATAAACAAGTATACAAAACTTGTTACATTAATATTAGCATTAGTAGAAGCAATAGGTATTTACCTATCTTATAGCAGTACATATTCTGCATATGGGGTATTTATCAATCCAGGATTTGGAACAGGTGCATTAATAGTACTTTCACTAGTAGCAGGAACAGCACTTTTAATGTGGCTTGGAGAACAAATCACTAATAAAGGAATTGGTAATGGCATATCAATAATTATATTTATAGGTATAATTGCTTCATTACCATCAGCAGTTACAACTATGTATAAATTAATAATAACAGCTAATGGATTTAGCACAACAGGATTATTAATTTCCCTAGGAATTATAATAGGAGCAATAATTCTTGTAGCTGGAGTTGTATTTGTACAAGAAGCTGAAAGAAGAATACCAGTACAATATGCTAAAAAAGTAGTAGGAAGAAAAATGTACGGAGGACAAAACACACATATTCCTCTAAAACTTGCAATGGCAGGAGTTATGCCTGTAATATTTGCATCATCATTTATGACATTCCCAGCAATGATTATACAAATGTTTAATGCAAACATAGCAAGCCAAACAGGTTTCTGGGCTACAATTTATAAATTTTCAATAGCTACATCAACATCTAATGTTGGAATTGGATATACAATAGCAAATGCAATTGTGTACTTGTTATTAATCCTTGGATTTACATACTTTTACACATATGCAACATTCAATCCAGCAGAAGTATCAAACAATATTAAGAAAAATGGTGGGTTTATTCCAGGAATTAGAGCAGGAAAACCTACAACAGATTTCTTATCATCAATTATGAGTAAATTAACTTTATTTGGAGGTATATTCTTAAGTGTAATAGCAATACTTCCAATGCTTATGAGATTTACAGGACTTAACGTTGCATTCGGTGGAACATCAATACTTATCGTAGTAGGTGTTGCATTAGAAACAGTACAACAATTAGAGTCTAGATTAGTAATGAGACATTATAAAGGATTTTTAGAGTAGAAGTGTGAAGTGTGAAGTGAGAAGTGTGAAAAATATGAAATCACACTTCACACATCTCACTTTTGCTTCGTTTTTTGTTAAATTGAAATAAAAAATATAAAAACTAGAATAAATCAAAAACGAGCAATACTAGGCAAACGAGTAAAATTTTTCGAGACTATATGCAATATGTCGAGAAAAATTTTAAGAAGTTTAACGACGTAGTGCGATGTTTTTCATTTATTCAAGAGGAGGAAAGATATGTTTATAGTATTACTAGGAGCCCCAGGCAGTGGAAAAGGAACTGTTGGAAAAATAATAGCAGAAGATTTAAAATTAGCTCATATATCAACAGGAGATTTATTTAGAGAAAATTTAAAAAATGAAACAGAATTAGGAAAAGAAGCAAAACAATATATGGACAAAGGTGAACTTGTTCCAGACGAAGTAACAATAAAAATGTTAAAAGAAAGACTAAATGGAGCAGATGTAGAAAACGGAGCAGTTTTAGATGGATTCCCAAGAACTGGTGTACAAGCTGTAAGTCTTGATAACATGTTAAAAGAAATGAATGCAAAAGTAGACATGGCATTAAATATAGACGTTCCATTTGATGAAATAGTAGAAAGAATTGCAAATAGAAGAAGTTGCAAAGGATGTAGTGAAATATACAATGTAGTATTCAATCCACCAAAAGTTGAAGGAATATGCGACAAATGTGGTGGAGAACTATATCAAAGAGAAGATCAAAAACCAGAAGTTGTAGAAAATAGACTACAAGTTTATAGCAAAACAGCAGAAGAATTAATAAATCATTATAAAAATGCAAACATATTATACGATGCAAAAGCAGGCGACAAAGTAGGAAAAACATCTTACGATGTTGCAAAAGAAGTAGAGGAATACATTAAAAATAATTAATTGGATAAATTGGAATTTGTTTAATTGATGTGAGAGGTGTGATGTTGGAGGTGGGATTTGTAGGGTAAGGCTTCGTAGGCCTTTCCCTATTCTTCACACTTCACACCTCGCACTTCGCACTTCGTGAAATTCCAATTTATGGGGGTAATCATTTTGGTAACAATTAAATCAAAAAGAGAAATAGAATTAATGAAAGAAGCATGTAGAGTTGCATCTCTTGCTCAAAAAGAAATAGAAAAAGCAATTAGACCAGGAATATCTACATATGAATTAGATAAAATTGCAGAAGATACCATGAGAAAAAACGGAGCAATCCCGGCAGAAAAAGGTTATCCAAGTGGAGTAAAAGGAGTTTCAGATTTTCCAGGTTCAATATGTGCTTCTGTAAATGACGAAGTAATACATGGTATACCATCTAAAAGAGCAATATTAAAAGAGGGAGATATAGTAAGTGTAGATTTAGTTGCATATAAAAATGGATTTAATGGAGATTGTGCAAGAACATACATTGTAGGTAAAGTTCCTGCATCAACTCAAAGACTAATAGATGTAACTAAACAAGCCTTTTTTGAAGGAATAAAATTTGCCAAAAAAGGTTTTAGAATTGGAGATATATCTCACGCAATTGGAGAATATGTAGAAAAAAATGGTTATTCAGTTGTAAAAGAATTTCAAGGACATGGTATAGGAACAAGTATGCATGAAGATCCAGGAATTCCAAACTACGGTAAAGCGGGAAGAGGAATAAGACTTGAACCTGGCATGACACTAGCAATTGAGCCTATGGTAATTCAAGGAAAAGAAGGAATTTTACAACTAGATGATGGCTGGACTATCATATCAGAAGATGGAAGTTTAGCTGCACATTATGAAAATACAATTTTAATAACAGAAAAAGAACCAGAAATATTGACAATATAGAATATATAGTATATAATATATTGGTTGATTTTAGTATTAATAAATAAATGGAGGTAACAGATTTTGTCAAAAGAAGATGTTATAGAAGTAGAAGGTATAGTAGTAGAAGCTTTACCAAATACAAATTTTAAAGTAGAATTAGAAAATGGACACCAAGTTTTAGCACACATTTCTGGAAAACTTAGAATGAATTACATAAAAATATTACCAGGAGATAAAGTAAAACTTGAACTTTCTCCATATGATTTGAATCGTGGACGTATTACTTGGAGAGCAAAATAAACAATATACCATTTTTGATTTGTTTTAAATTTTAATATAAAATAAATTAATACAAAATCCATGAAAAATAAATGAGGTGAGAAAATGAAAGTAAGACCATCAGTAAAAAAAATATGTGAAAAATGCAAAGTAATTAAAAGAAAAGGTGTTACAAGGGTTATATGTGAAAATCCTAAACACAAACAAAGACAAGGATAAGTAATCTAATATTTTTATTAGATTATTTGTTGTATAATAATGTTAATAATATAAATAGAGTAGCGGCTGTTCCAAGCAATTTTTTGCACGGGAAAATTATCTATTTTATTTATTATATATACAATCCAGTTTAACTACATTTCAAGTTTACTAGTTAAACTAAATAAGATTAATTAAAATATTGCAATTTGCATATTTATAGTTAATCTTAACAGCATTGAGTATTACTAGATATAACAAAAATAAATTAAAGAGGTGAAAAGAATGGCTCGTATAGCAGGTGTAGATTTACCTAAAGAAAAAAGGGTTGAAATAGGACTTACATATATTTATGGAATAGGAAGAACAAGTTCAAACAAAATATTAGCAGAAGCTAAAGTTAGCCCAGACGTTAGGGTAAAAGACTTAACAGATGACCAAGTACAAGCAATAAGAAATGCAATGGAAGACTATAAAGTTGAAGGTGATTTAAGAAGAGAAGTTGCATTAAATATTAAAAGACTAACAGAAATAGGATGTTTTAGAGGTATTAGACATAGAAGAGGATTACCTGTAAGAGGACAAAGAACAAAAACAAATGCACGTACAAGAAAAGGTCCTAGAAAATTAGTAAGCAAAAAGAAATAAAAAATAATTGGAAGCTATATATGGCAAACCAATAAACAGAGAGTATCTTAACGAAAGGAGATAAGATTATGGCAAAGGTAGCAGCAAAAAAAGTTACTAGAAGAAGAGATAGAAAAAACATAGAAAAAGGTGCAGCTCATATTCATTCTAGTTTTAATAATACAATAGTTACAATAACTGATGAAAAAGGAAATGTTATTTCTTGGGCAAGTGCTGGTGAATTAGGATTTAAAGGTTCTAGAAAAAGCACACCATTCGCAGCAGGAGAAGCTGCATTAACAGCTGCAAAAGCAGGAATGGAACATGGATTAAAATCAGTAGAAGTATATGTAAAAGGACCAGGTTCTGGTCGTGAAGCAGCAATAAGATCACTTCAAACAGCAGGATTAGAAATAAGTATGATAAAAGACGTAACACCAATACCACACAATGGTTGTAGACCACCAAAAAGAAGAAGAGTATAACGTTAAAATGAAAGGAGATTTAAAATGTCAAGATATAAAGACGAACAATGTCGTATATGCCGTAGAGAAGGACAAAAATTGTTCTTAAAAGGTTCTAGATGCTATTCAGACAAATGTAGTGTAACAAGAAGAAACTATGCACCAGGTGAACATGGACAAGGAAAGAAAAAACTTTCTGAATACGGTACACAATTAAGAGAAAAACAAAAAACAAAAGCTTTTTATGGAGTAGGAGAAAAGCAATTTAGAAAATATTTTGAAATGGCAGAAAACAAAAAAGGTATAACAGGTGAAAACTTACTACAAATACTAGAAAGTAGATTAGACAATGTAGTATATAGAGCAGGATTTGGAACATCAAGAGCACAAGCAAGACAATTAGTTAACCATGGTCATTTCAATGTAAATGGAGTAAAAACAGATATCGCATCATACCTAGTTAAACCAGGAGATGTAATTTCAGTTAGAGAAAATAAAAAAGATAGCAAAATAGCAAAAGAAAATGCAGAAGTAAATAGCAGTAAACTAATTCCAGATTGGCTAGAAAAAGACAACGAAAAATTAGAAGCTAAAGTAGTAAGATTAGCAACAAGAGAAGATGTTGACTTACCAGTTGAAGAGCATTTAATTGTTGAGTTGTATTCTAAATAGAAATTAGAGTTTAGACTTTGGATTTTAGAAAATGTACTAAAAATTTCTAAATACAAAACTAAATTAGGAGGTTAAAAAATAAATGATCGAATTTGAAAAACCAAATATAGAATGTCTAGCAGCAAATGATGAAGAGAATTATGCTAAATTTGTTTGTGAACCACTAGAGCGTGGTTATGGAATGACAATAGGAAATTCTTTAAGAAGAATACTATTATCATCATTACCAGGAACAGCTATAACAACTATAAAAATAGATGGAGTTGTTCATGAATTTTCTACAATACCAAATGTAGTAGAAGACGTTCCAGAAATAATAGTAAATTTGAAAAGTGTAAGATTAAAATCTTTTGACAATGAACAAAAGACTTTAAAAATCGACTTCAAAGGTGAAGGAGAAGTTACAGCAGGAGATATTATTACAGACGGAACAGTAGAAGTTCTAAATAAAGATTTACATATAGCAACAGTTGCAGAAGGTGGACATCTTGTAATAGATATGACAGCTGATAAAGGTAGAGGATACAATGTTGCAGAAAAAAATAAAGAAATGAACCAAGCAATAGATGTATTACCAATAGACTCAATATTTACACCTGTAAAAAAAGTTAATTATTCAGTTGAAAATACAAGAGTAGGCCAAACAGTTGATTATGATAAATTAACAATAGAAGTTTGGACAGATGGTAGCTTAAAAGCATATGAAGCTTTAAGTTTAGCAGCAAAAGTAATGACAGGACATTTAGAATTATTTGTAGATTTATCTGAAACAGCTAAAAATACACAAGTAATGGTAGAAAAAGAAGAATCTAAAAAAGAAAAAGTATTAGAAATGCCTATAGAAGAATTAGAACTATCAGTAAGAAGTTATAATTGTTTAAAAAGAGCTGGAATCGTTACTGTTGAAGATTTAGCAAATAAATCAGAAGCAGATATGATGAAAGTAAGAAATTTAGGTAAAAAATCATTAGATGAAGTTACAAACAAATTACATTCATTAGGATTGGATTTCGTAAAGGAGGATGAATAAATTGGCAATAAATAGAAAACTTGGAAGACCTACTGATCAAAGATTAGCAATATTAAGAAATCAAACTACTGATTTAATATTACATAATCAAATAGAAACAACAGAAGCAAGAGCAAAAGAAGTTAAATCAATAGCTGATAGTATAATTGCATTAGCAATAAAAGAAAAAGACAACTTTGAAGAAGTAGACGTTAAAGTTGTAAAAGCAAAACTTGACAGTAAAGGAAATAAAGTAACAGAAAAAGTAACAAGTAAAAATGGTAAAGAATATTTAAAAGTAGTAAAAGAAGAAACTACAGAAAAAAGACAAAAAGATATGCCATCTAGATTAAATGCAAGAAGAAGAATTATGAAAAAAATCAACAAAGTAAAAGATGCAGATGGAAAAAATATCGATTTAACAGCAAAATTATTTGGTGAAATAGCTGATAAATATAAAGATAGAACAGGTGGATACACACAAATAATAAAAGTTGGAGCTAGAAGAGGCGACAATGCTGAAAAAGTAATCTTAAAATTAGTATAAGATGATAACAATTTAAGGGATGTATTTAAAATTAAATTATAATTTTAAATACATCCCTTAAAAACTATATACCCCTAATAAAAATAATTAAATTAGGAAAAATTAAAGCTAAAAATGCAAATGAAAATAAAGTAATACCAGCGGTTTTATTCTTATTAGTTTTTAATTCATACAGACCATAACTAAATGTTTTTATAAAAATCATAATTGATAATATAGCGATTAAAATTCTCATATTATACCCCCAAAAAATCTTTTAATACAAAATTATATTTTAGTAAATAATTGACCACTTTGAATTGAGCTATTAACATTAACTTTAAAAAAGCTATTTTCATAATTAGCAGACCAATTAGAGTTATACCAGTCAGTCCAAGTTGAGTAGTTCTTTATAGCATATTTACCAAAACTTGCAATATCTGTTTTATATTCTTTTGCGGTTTTATATAAATAAGAGCCTATATTTTGTTCTAAAAAAGCATTTGTATATTCCTGTATAGTTTTTAAAACTTCCTCATTAGAATAATCTAAACCTTCTTCTAAAGACAAAATATCACCAGTTACATTAATATCACATGTTATATATGGATAATTATTAATAAATTTTAAATTTGTTTTAGTTTTTTTAGATTGAGTAATATACATACTAATAGTAGAACCTTGACTATAAGGATTTGGAATACTAATTACTGCACTTTTTAGATTATTAGTTATTAGCATATGAGAAAATGTTTGTGAACCGTTTAATTCACCAACCAATTTATCTCCACTAAAAATAGCAAGCCCCATGTTTTCTATACCATTTGGACTAATAATTGGTGTTTCATCAGCTTTATAAGAGCCTTCAGAATCATACACACTAGAAGTAGTATATTCCTTTTGAGTAGATTTATTATTTATTCCACCCAAAATTGCATAAGGACTAGAAGAACTATTTAATAAGCTATTATAAAAGTCTTTTAATGCTATATTTTCACTATAAGCAGTATATTCACTAGAATTTAAAATTAATTCGTAATATCTAGCAGAAACACTCTCCAAAGTAGGTTTTACATTATTTAAATAATCCATTGCTTTGCATCTACTAATTATAATGTTACAATCAGGTCTAATTTCTAAATTATTAACAAGAGTAAAAAGTTCTTCGGAAACACCTTCATATGCATATTCTTCGGAAAAAACAATTGCTTTACAATGAGATAAATTAATTTTTTTACTTATAGAACTATTTACAAGAGATATTCCAGTGTCAATAGAACTGCAATCAATACTAGTAATAGTAGATTGCTTAGATTGTGTACTTCCGGCCACCTTCACTAGAAGAATCACTAAGAACAGCAAGTTGAAGAGTTAACTTAATTTTATTATCGCCATCACCTTTATCTATACCAATAGCTACAGCATATGCTAGTGTTTCAAGACCTTTGCCACTATAACAACCTGTTAATGAAGCAGAAGAAAGGATTATTATTAAAAGTAAGCATATAATTTTCTTTCTCATATTGATTTCTCCTTTTTATGTTTTATATTTGCTAATATTAATATAATAAAACTAACAACGAACACCAGACCAATAATTACATATTTAAAAATTATATTTTGAATATATTTAATTTGAGCTATATTTTCTATAGATACAGCAATTGCAAAAATAAAACTAACAATACAATAAGAAAGTTCAGTCGGATTTTTAAATTTAATCAATTTATTTAAAACATATATACTAAAAAAAGTTGAAATACTCAAAAAAGATAAAAGAGCTAGTATCCATACAAGAATAAAAATAGCATCTATTCTCTGGAAAAATCGTCCAAACTCAATCATTCTTGTAAGTAAATATACAGAAAGCATTTCCTCAGAAAATGAAATAAAAGAAAATATCATAAGCAAACATATAACACTTAAAAACAAATAAACAGCAGAAATTATAGTAGATACAAATGCTATTTTTTTAAAGTCATTAGGCCTGTTTAGTATAGGAATTAAAAAATATAAATATGCAAACCCACTAAATGCAAATATATTATTAATACCAACAAGAAAAGTCTTATCTGCACCAAAACCTAAAACTGGAAAAATCCTTTGAGGTATAAAATCTTTTACAGTAGCAAAAAGTATTATAAGCATACTTATTAAAAGAATTGGCATAAATAATAAATTTACTTGAGCAATTGCCTTTAAACCAGATTTGCAAGCAATTACAGTAGGAAAAAGAAAAAACAATAATAAAAATACAAGTGGAGTATCTTTAAAATATATTAATTTTATACAATTTGTTAAATATCTAAGCAAAATTCCAGCAATAAATATATAAAAAGCAAAGTAAACAATACCAATTATTACTTTTAAAGTCTTTCCTCCCAAGTATTCAGAAATGCCCAAAATATCATCACTATTAAAAGGTTTAAAAAGTTTGCAAATTAATGAACAAAATATAATAGCTATAATAGTAATATAAATAACATTAAGCCATGAAGAAGAGCCTGTTGAAGTAATAATTGTATTTGGTAAATTTAAAATAATTTGGTTTATTATGATTATAACAATTAAAGCAATGGCTTCAATTGTCCCAATTTTTTGTGAAGTACTCATAGATTTTTTCCTTTCCCAAATTTCCATTTCATACTTATTTTGGCTTGTGAACGAGGTTCTTTAGTATTTAAAAAGTCAGCACGTTTTTCTCTTCGCCACATAGGTGGAATAAAGTATGAAGCATCTGTATTTAAATTTGTAACAGGTAAATATGGTGCAAGATATGGAGAACCAAAAGATTTAAGACCTGCTAAAACAATTGAATGGCAAAAAAATCCAGCTGCAATGCCTAAAAACCCAGCTACAAATGCTAAAATAATATATAAAAACCTATAAATTCTAAAAGTAAATCCCATAGAAAAATCTGGAATAGCAAAAGAGCAAATACCAGTAATTGCAACAATTATAATCAAAATAGGACTTACTAAATTGGCACTTACTGCAGCTTCTCCGTAATATTAAAGCACCAACAATTCCGAATAGTAGGACCAATAGGGTTAGGTACTCTTAATCCAGCTTCTCTAATCAGCTCAAAAGAAATTTCCATAAGAAAAATCTCAAAAATAACAGGAAAAGGAACTGTATTTCTAGAAGCGACAATAGTAAACAATAACTCTGTAGGTAATAACTCTGTGTGATAGTTTGTAACAGCAACATAAAAACCGGGTAAAAACAAAGTTATTATGATAGCAATAATACGTATGAATTTTAACAAATTTGAATATCTAAACTTTAAATTAATATCTTCAGGTGAAGATAAAAAATCAATAAAAACAGCAGGCATAATTAAAGAATAAGGACTACCATTTACTAAAACAACAACTCTGCCTTCTAAAATGTGATTAACTGCTTTGTCGGACCTTTCTGTTGCAATCATTTGAGGGAAAAGTGCAAGACTATTATCTTGAATTAACTGTTCTAATTGACCAGAAGAAATAATATGTTGCACATCAAGATTATTAATTCTATATTTTACCTCTGCAACTAAATCATTATTAGTAATATTTTTTAAATAGCATATGGCAACCTTTGTTTTGGTAAGAGTACCAACAGTAGTATTTTCAATAATAAGGTTTTCATTATTTACTAATCTTCTTATCATAGAAGTATTAGTTCTTATTTTTTCCACAAATGCTTCTTGAGAACCTCTTATAACAATTTCATTTTTGGGCTCAGAAATACTTCTAGTTTCAAAACCTTTTACATCTAAAACAAATCCAACACTAAGAGTATCAACAATAAGAGCACAATCTCCGCCATTTACAGCAGAAAAAATATCATTAAAGCTATTAGCTTTTTTTATTGAATTTTGAGGTAATAAAGAATTGTATATATAATCTTCCAAATTGAATTTTTTTACCTTTTTTACAGTTATATTATTTGTAATTGCAGAAGAAATAGGTTTAGAAGGTTCGCAATTCTTTGACATTAAAGGCCTTAAAATAAAATTATCAATAAGTTCAGAATCAACCATTCCATCAATAAAAAGCAAACAAGCTTTGTATTCCTTGCCTCTAATGTTTAAAACAAATTCTCTTAAAATAATATCGCTATTAATTAAAGTATTATATTTTACCTTTATAAAATCAATATTTACAGAAAGAGTATCATATAAGTTTTGTTTGTTTTCTTGTTCTTCAGAATCAACAAGACTAGCATTTTGAGTTACCTTTTTACTAACCTCCTCATCGTTTTTTTCAGGTAGAGAAAAATCATAAGTATCACGAGGTTCATTATAAAAAAATAGAGTTTCAAAAAAATGTTTTAATTTTCCCACAAAAAACCTCCTATACTGCATTTTTGTTAAATAGGAAAAAACAAAGATTTTCATATTCAATAAAATAAGTTTTTCCTAAAAATACAAAAATATGCAAAATATAAAAATTAAAAAAATTAGATTTGTTTAATTGAAGTGCGAGGTGGAATGTGTGATGTGTGATTTGTAGGGCCATGGCTTCGCAGGCTTTTCCTCATTTTTCACACTTCTCACCTCACACTGCACACTTCAACAAAAAATCCAAAAAACATTGACATTAAGGAAAAGAACATATAAAATAATCCATACGGAGACAAGTAATTGTATGCAAAAAACAAAGGAGGAAAATAAAATGAGAAAAAACGAAAGACGGAATTACATTAATAGCATTAATTATAACTATTATAGTAATGCTAATATTAGTTGCAGTAACAGTTACAGTTGCAAAAGATGGAGGCTTAATTGAAACTGCAAGAACAGCAAAAACAGGCACACAAAGAGAAGTGGATAGAGAACATTTATTAGCAGCTTTAATGACTGGATTTAAAGAAGGCGGAGACTTTGATATAACAGAAGTGACATTACCAGCTGATATGAAATGGTGTGAAGAAGGAGATTCAGAATATCCAGGAAACGAAGTAACACCTATAAAAGGACAAGGGTGTTGGGTAATAACTAAAAACAATAATAAATTTTATGTAGATGAATATGGAACTATTTTAGATGACGAGCCTAAAGAATTGATTAGTTTTGAGGAAGCTTATAAAAAAGGCTGGGTTGGTATGGAAGTTGAAGGTAAAATGCTAGTAGGATATGGAGGAACAGAATCTAATTTAGAACTTAGTGAGAATATTGAACAGGTACCAGTATTTAAATCACAAGAAGAAAAAAATGAGAGATATGAAACAATAGATTTGACTAAAGAGAATGTGTTTATTACATTCAATGGAAATAAAGATGTAGAAAAAATTGATTTTAAAGGAATTAAAGTTAAATTAGCAACGGGGTCGGATCCATTTAAGGAGTGTACGAAATTAAATACTATAACAGGTTTGGAAGGAATGACAGAAATAGTTGATGAAGCTTTTGAGGGAGCAACAGCTTTAACTAATATTACTATACCAAGTAGCATTATGAAAATTGGAAGCAGTGCTTTTAGCGGATGTACTAGTTTAAGTAATATTACTATACCAAGTAGTGTTATAGACATTGGAAATGATGCTTTTGAAGGATGTACAAATCTAACACAAATAACAGTAAACAAAGCTGAAAATAGTATTTCAGGAACACCATGGGGAGCACCAAATGCAACAGTAACATGGCAAGAATAAAATAAAAAAAATATGGAGATATTTAACAAAGGAGGAAAAAAATGAGAAAAAACGAAAGACGGAATTACATTAATAGCATTAATTATAACTATTATAGTAATGCTAATATTAGTAGCAGTAACAGTAAATCTTGCAAATGAAAAAGGAGGACTGTTTGTAACAACAAGAAAAGCGGCTTCAGAAACAAAAGCAGCAGCTGAAAAAGAAACACTATCAGCAGAATTGGTAGGAGCAATAAAAGCAGGAGGAGAATTTGATATATCAGCAGTTAATCTACCAGATAATATGAAATGGTGTGATGAGGGAGATAATGATTTTAATAGTGTAAGTAAAGGGCAACCTTCAAAAGGAGAAGCAAGCTGGGTAATAACAAAAAATAATAATAAATTCTATGTTAATAAGAATGGAAATTTATCAGATACAGCTTCTATAACATGGGAAGAAGCACGTACAAGTAAGTGGTGTGCTGTCGAAGAAAAAGGGGATATAGTAATATTGTGTGGTGTAAATGAAAAAAATATATCTCTTACTCAAACAATAAATAATGTACCAGTTTTTGAAGAGATAATAATAGGAGAAAAAAATGGATCACCAATAACAGAAATGAAATTTAAAGAATATAAAAATATTGATATAACAGGTGGAAATATATACATTACATTTTTTGAAAATGAAAATATAGAACAAGTTAACTTAAATGGGCTTAATGTAAATCTAGAGAGTGAATGTTTTACGGCATGTTCAAATCTAGTAAGTGTTAACGGATTGGAAGGAATATCACAATTACCTGATGGTGCATTTGATGGATGTGGAAAATTAACTGATATCACATTACCAAATAATATTATATCTATTGGGCACAATACATTTAATGATTGTAGCAGTTTAACAAATATAACAATACCAAGCAGTGTTACAAGTATTGACTCAAGTACATTTGGTTATTGTACAAATCTAACACAAATAACAATAAACAAAGCACAAGATAGTATTTCAGGAGCACCATGGGGAGCACCAAATGCAACAGTAACATGGCAAGGATAAAATTAAAAAATATGGACGCAATTATAAAATGCGTCCACTTTTTTTGTTGAAATTGAAGTGTGAGGTGCGAAGTGTGAAGAATAGAGAAAGGCCTGCGAAGCCCTGGCCTTATAAATCTCACCTCCAACCTCACACCTCGCACTTCACAAAGAGGGAGACTGTCCTGAATTCAGCATAAAAATCTTTAATTTTTATTGTAATATAAAAATCCATATGGTAGAATATATTTGTTAAAATAGAAATAAAAGGAAAGATATTTTTGAAAAAGAACATAAAAGATTATAATTTAGACGAATTAAAAAATGTAATGGTAGAATTAGGTGAAAAACCATTTAGGGCAGAACAAATTTTTAAATGGATATTTGTAGAAAATGTTACAAGTTTTGATGAAATGACTAATTTATCATTAGAATTAAGAGAAAAATTAAAAGAAAATTTTGATTTACATATATTCAAAATAATACAAAAACAAGAATCAAAAGATGGCACAAAAAAATATCTATTTGATGTTTTAGATGGTAATGCAATAGAATCTGTACTTATGCAATACAAATATGGAAAAACAATATGTGTTTCATCTCAAATAGGATGTAAAATGGGATGCAAATTTTGTGCTTCAACAGGTGTAAAGTTTGTAAGGAACTTAACTTCAGGAGAAATTGTAGAACAACTTTTAGCAATTCAAAGAGATGAAAATATTAAAATATCAAACCTAGTATTTATGGGAATTGGAGAGCCATTAGACAATTATAATAATGTTATAAATGCTGTACATATATTAAATAACCAAAAAGGAATAAATATGGGAGCAAGGCATATTAGTATATCAACAAGTGGACTAGTTCCTAAAATATATGATTTAGCAGATGAAAATTTACAATGCACACTTTCAGTATCATTACACAGTCCAACAGATAAAAAAAGAAGCCAAATGATGCCAGTAAATAATGCATACAATATAGCTGAATTAATGAAAGCTTGTAGATACTATATAGAAAAAACAAATAAAAGAATATCTTTTGAATATGCACTAGCAAAAGAGAATAATGACAACATGCAAGATGCAAAAGAGCTTGTAAAATTATTAAAAGGAATGCTTTGTCATGTTAACTTAATACCAATAAATAAAATAGAAAATGGCAAATATACAAAAAGTACAAATGAAAATATATTAAAATTTAGAGATTACTTAAACGAAAAAGGAATTGTTGCCACAGTAAGAAGAGAACTAGGATCAGATATAGATGCAGCTTGTGGACAGTTAAGAAAAAAAGAGGTGGAAAAATGCGAGTCTATGCAAAAACAGATATAGGTAAAGCAAGAGAAATGAATCAAGATTTTTACTATGTTTCTCAACTAAATGAAAATATGCAGTTGTGTATTTTGGCAGATGGAATGGGCGGATATAAAGGCGGAGAAATAGCAAGCAGTTTAGCAACAAATTCTGCTAGAGAATATATAGAAAGAAAATTTGAATTAATTAAACATTCAGATGAAGAAATTATGAATTTAATAAAAGAATCAATGGAATATGCAAATGAAATAGTTTATGATAAAGCAAAAGCCAATGAAGAATTAGAACAAATGGGAACTACATTAGAAGTGTGCCTATTATATAATGAAAAAGCATATATTGGTCATATTGGAGATAGTAGAATATATAGAATAAGAAAAAATATAATTAGAAGAATAACAACAGATCATAGTTATGTAGAAAAATTAGTAAAAGATGGCACAATAACTAGAGAAGAGGCATTTTATCATCCAAAGAAAAATATGCTTATGAAAGCTTTGCGGATGTAATACAAATATAGAGCCAGACATACTGGTAAATGAATTTTTAGAAAACGACATTTTACTTATGTGTTCAGATGGACTTACAAATATGCTAACAGAAGAAGCTATATACAATATAGTTCAAGATAATCCAGAAATTGCATGTGAAAATTTAGTAAAAAAGGCAAATGAAAATGGAGGATATGACAATATAAGCGTTATACTAGTGAAAAATTAAGTATAATTTAGAAAGAGGGATTTAAAAATGAATTTAGAAGGAAAATTGCTAGGTGGCAGATATGAAATAATAGAAAAAATAGGTACAGGAGGAATGGCAACAGTATATAAGGCTAAATGTCTAGTGCTAAAAAGATTTGTTGCAGTAAAAGTATTAAGAGATGAATTTACTACAGACGAAGAATTTATAAAAAGATTTAATGTAGAAGCACAAGCTGTTGCAAGTCTAACACATCCTAATATTGTTTCTGTATATGATGTAGGACACGAAGGAAATTTATATTATATAGTAATGGAACTTGTAAAAGGAAAAACACTAAAAGAAATAATTGTAGAAGATGGAGCTCTAGGATGGAAATGGTCTGTAAAAATAGCAATGCAAATAGCTTCAGCATTAGAAACAGCACATAGAAATAATATAGTTCATAGAGATATAAAACCACACAATATTATTATAACAGAAGATGGAGTAGCAAAAGTAACAGATTTCGGAATAGCAAAAGCTGTTTCAAATTCAACAATAACTGCATTTGGTACAACAATTGGATCAGTACATTATTTTTCACCAGAACATGCAAGAGGAGGATTTACAGATGCAAGATCTGACCTATATTCACTTGGAGTAGTAATGTATGAAATGGTTACAGGAAGAGTACCTTTTGACAGTGATACACCAGTTTCAGTTGCACTAAAACATATGCAAGAGGAACCAATAGAACCAATAAAAATAAAATCAGAATTACCACAAAGCGTAAATGATATAATTATGAAAGCAATGAGAAAAGACGCAAATGAGAGATATCAATCTGCAACAGAAATGATAAAAGATTTAGAATTAGCATTAAAACATCCAGAAGAGCAATTCGTTTCAGCACCTATTGGAGGAGATTTTCCAACACAAAAAATATCATTAGACTATGCAGAAAAATTACAAAAACAAGAAACAAGAAAAAAAGCAGGAAAACTAGATAAAATAAAAGCATATTTTGAAGAACATCCAGTAGTAAAAGTGTTAGCAATAATACTTGCTTGTATTTTAGTATTTTCTATAGCAATGGGAGGAACCTATTTAGCATTATCACTTGGTAAAACAAAAGAAGTTCAAATACCAAATTTACAAGGCTTAACAAAAGAAGAGGCAGAACAAAAAGCTAAAGAATTAAAAATAAAAGTAGAAGTTAGCGAAGAAAAATATCATTTAGAAATTCCAGAAGGACAAATAATAGAGCAAGATCCAAAATACCAAGATAATTATAAGATAAAAGAAGGAAGTACAATAAAAATTGTAATAAGCAAAGGACAAGAGATTGTAGAAATGCCTAAAGTAGTAGGTAAAACAAGAGATGAAGCAACAAGTGCATTAAAAGAAATAGGATTAGAAGTAAAAGTAGAAGAAGAATTTAGTGATGATGTAGAAAAAAATTATATAATAAAACAAGAAATAAAAGAAGGAGAAAAAATCCCAGCAGGAACAACTGTTACAATTTATTCAAGTATGGGAATAGAACAAATCCAAGTCCCAGATTTATCAGGGAAAACAGAAAGTGAAGCAAAAAGTGCAATAAGTAGTGCTAAATTAAAATGGAAAAGTACAGACAAAACATCAGATTCTAGCAAACCAAATGGTGTTGTAGTAAATCAATCAATATCAAGTGGAAGCATGGTTGACAAAAACACAGAAATAACAATAACAGTAAATGAATTTGATGAAATAAAAACAGGTACAATAAATGTTAATGTAAAATCACTATTAGGTGGAAAAGTTGAATATGAAGATGAAGAAAAAACTGTTGTAAAAAATGTAAGAGTGAAAATAATGGTAGGAAGTGATACTGTTTATGATGAAAAAGTATCACCAACATCAACTAATATTAAAGCAACAAAATCAGACAAAGGCTCAAAAGAAGTAACAGTATATATTGACGATATATGGAAAGCAACAAAAACATTTAACTTTAACACACAATCATCAATAACAATAGAATAATATAACGACAATTTGGGCGCAATTTATGCGCCCCAAAAATATGTAATTTTATAAGATAGGAGAATTAAAATGGTAGAAATATCAACATCTATACTAACAGTTGAAAAAGAAAAAGCAACAAAAACTTTTTATGATTTAGAAGTAGCAGGAACAGACTATTATCACATAGATATAATGGACGGAAAATTTGTAGAAAAAAATACAGAAGAATTAATGTATGAATATTCAAATATTATAAAACAAATCTCAAACTTACCATTAGATGTGCATCTTATGGTAGAAGATATTAAGCCACATATAGAAAAATATATTCCATTAGAACCAAGTATAATAACATTTCATTATGAAGCATGCAAAAACAAAGAAGAAGTATTAGAACTTATAAATTATATAAAACAAAACAACATAAAACCAGCAATATCAATAAAGCCAAATACAAGTATAGATAAAATAAAAGAGTTTTTACCACTATTACATATGATTCTTGTAATGACAGTAGAGCCAGGAAAAGGCGGACAAAAACTAATTTCAGAAACACTAGAAAAAGTAAAGGAATTAAAAAAATATATTGAAGAAAATAATTTAGATACATATATAGAGGTAGATGGTGGTATAAACAAATCTACAATAAATATTGCAAAAGAAGCAGGAATAGATATTGCTGTTGCTGGAAGCGCTATAATATCTGCAGAAAACTTTAAAAGTGCAATAGAAGAATTAAAATAAATTCCAAAGAGAAAGGAAATATACTATGCTTCAAGAAAAGGAAAGAAAACAAATTAGTAATGAGACATATAAAATAAAAAAAAGAAGTAAGCATCCAATCATAACAGTTTTTTTTAAGGCAATATTAATTATAATTTTATTGCTTCTAATTATTGTACTTGTTGGTGGAGGATATGCAGCATACAAAGTATATGGAATAATAAAAGATGTAAGATTAAGTAAAAACGACTTAACTATAAAGTACGAAAATTCAGTAGTAAAAGACATGGAAAACAATACTATAGGAATTTTAAATGGTGATGAAAATAGAGAGAGTATAAGTATAGAAAACATGCCAGAGTATTTACCGGCAGCCTTTGTAGCAATTGAAGATGAAAGATTTTATGAACATAAAGGAGTAGATGTAAAAAGAACTCTAAAAGCAGCATATACATATTTAAAAAATAAAGGAAAATCTCCTTTTGGAGGAAGTACAATAACTCAACAAATGGTTAAAAATCTAACACAAGAAAAAGAAGACACATGGCAAAGAAAAGTAAGAGAAATGGCAAGGGCATACTATGTTGAACAAGAAATGTCAAAAGAAGATATACTAGAATTATATTTAAATTTAATATTTTTAGGTGATACAGTTTATGGAGTAGAAAAAGGAGCAAATTATTATTTTAATAAAAGTGCAAGCAAATTAGATTTAGCAGAATGTGCATTTTTGGCAGGAATAAATCATTCACCAAATTCATATAATCCTTTTGAAAAAAATAATAAGGAAACTTTAGAAGCAATAAAGAAAAGAACAAAAACTGTTTTAAATAAAATGAATGAATTAGGAAAAATAAAATCACAAGAAGAATATTTACAAGCAATAAAAGAAGTAGAAGAAGGCTTAAAATTTGAACAAGGAGCATTTCCACAAACAGTATTTTCATATCATACAGATGCAGCAATAAATCAGATAATAGCACAATTGCAAAAAGAACATAATTGGACATATGAACAAGCAAAACTATATTTATCTAGTGGGGGCTTTACAATATACACAACTCAAAACCCAAAAATTCAAAATATAATAGATGAAGAATTAAAGCAAGAAAAATATAACCAAACAGCTAAAGACAAAAATGGAACTTTACAGCGATCTCAGGCTGCAGTAGTGCTAATAGATCATAAAACAGGCTATGTGCTTGGGATTTCTGGAGGAATAGGAGAAAAAAATACAGCATTTGGCTTTAATAGAGCAACAGATGCGGTAAGGCAAACTGGGTCATCAATGAAACCAATAGCAGTACTAGCACCAGCATTTAATGAAGGAATAATTACTGCTGCAACAGTTTTTGATGATAGCCCAACAAGCTTTAATAACGGAACTTTTGAACCTAAAAATTTTGGATACAAATATATGGGGTTAATTACAACAAGAAAAGCAATTGCAAATTCACAAAACATACCAATGGTAAAAGCAATGTGCCTATTAACACCAGATAAATCAGTAAGATTTTTAAAAGAAATAGGAATAACTTCAATAGATGAAAATAAAGATAAAGTTCTAGCATTAGCATTAGGGGGCTTAACATGGGGAGTGTCACCAATAGAAATGGCAGGAGCATATGCAACAATTGCAAATGGTGGAGTTTATCAAAAGCCAACATTTTATAGCAAAGTAGTAGACGAAAATGGAAATATAGTATTAAAGCCAGACCAAAAACAAACAAGAGTAATGACTGAAGAGGCAGCATATGTATTAAAAGAAGTATTAACAGAAGCAGTAAAAACAGGAACTTCTACTACTTGTACAATAGAGGGAATGAGTGTAGCAGCAAAAACAGGAACAACAAACAATGATTATGATAGATGGTTTTGTGCTTTCACACCATATTATACTTCTACTGTTTGGTATGGATATGATAACAGTTGCACAATTACAGGATGGGCACTTAACCCATCAGCTCAAATATGGACATCAGTAATGAGACAAGCACATGAAGGATTAGAACCAAAAACATTTGCAGAAGAAAGACCAGAAAATGTTGTAGAAGCAGTAATATGTGAAAAATCAGGATTTTTGGCAACACAAACATGTAAAAATTATAGAACTACACGAACTGAATATTTTGTAAGTGGAACAGAACCAATACAAACTTGTCCTTATCATTCATCAGCAAAAGTATGTACAGAGAGTGGCTTGCTAGCAACAAAAAAATGTCCTAGAACTAGAAGCGTATATGGAAGAGGCGAATATATAAATAAAGATAATTTATGGAAAACAAAATCATATTATGGTTCGCCAAAAAATGTACCACTACAAAGATGCAGGATACATCAATAATTAATATAGGAGAATATATAAATGAGTATGATTAATTTTATAGATGAAAATTCATACTCATTAATTATTAAATTAATGAGTAATGGAATGACGAGATTTATGCTTTTTATAACATATTTAGGGTCAGCAACAGCACTAATTATATTAACAATAGGATTTTTATTATTGCTAAAAAATAAAAAGAATTCAATGTTGATTGCAATAAATTTAATCTTAGTTTTCTTGCTAAACAGAATTTTAAAAATAATTGTTGCAAGACCAAGACCAGAAGTTTTAAAAATAGTGCAAGAAAAAGGATATAGCTTTCCAAGTGGACATAGTATGGTTTCTACTGGATTTTATGGCCTTTTAATATATTTAATTTATAAGAATGTAGAAAATAAAAAAATAAAATACCCATTAATAGTGGCATTATCAATATTAATACTATTAATAGGCATAAGTAGAGTATATTTAGGAGCTCATTATGCAACAGATGTAATTGGTGGATGGATAATAGGAGTATTATATTTAGTAATCTTTATTAAATATGCACAGAACAAAGCGACTTAAGTCGTTCTTTGTTCTTGTCGATTTGAGTTTCCAGATGAAATTAGAGAATTAAAGAAAACTTTTTAACTTTTCAACACTTTCTTCTTGAAATCTAACAAAATCATTTAACAATTTGTTAGTTTCCTTATCTAAATTTTTGTTATGATTTAATAATTTTCTGCCTTCAATAATGCCCATATTAGTTCCTTGAATAAGAAGTTCTGCTATTTTTGAATTACTAGTATCTTTTAAAGTGTTCATTTGAATACCATACCAAAGCATAGCTTTACTTGTTATTTTATAATCATTAGGAACTTCATTATAATTTTTAAAAGCATTATCTATTTGAGTAAGAATATTATTATACATACTATATTCATGAGTTAAAGTATCTTTTAAATTCTGCTCTTCAACCTTATCAGACACATAAGAAATAGCATCCATTCCCATTTTTACACCTTTACATACTTCTTTTAAAACATCTAAATTTTCTTCCATAAAATCACCTCACAAAATAGTATTTACAAATTTTACAAAAATATAAATAAAATATTATTGACACATTGAAAAACAAAACATAAAATAGAAATGTAAAATTTTAGCAAAGAGGTGTAACATGGAAATTATTTGTTATTCTATATTAGTTGTTTTAACAATTATTACTTTTAAGATTATTTTTAAAATAAATATTAAAAAAATGAAAGAAAAAAGGGAAAATAAAGAATTAGAAAAAATTACAGACAAATTTCCTAAAAACATTGAAATTGCAAAAGAAATGTTAGAAATGCTAGACAATAAATCAGTAAAAATAGAAGAAGCAAAAGATACTGAAACAAGCTTGTACATAGCAATTACAAATAAAATAAGTATAGCAGACATGAAAAACAATTATGCAAGAATACAAACAATAGCACATGAATGTATACATTCATGTCAAGATAGAAGGTTATTGTTATTTAACTTTATATTTTCAAATATAAATATTATATACTTTGCAGTAATTACTATTCTTACAATATTAAAATTAGTAAACCATCAAATATTGCAAATAGCAATACTTATGTTGTTTACAATAATAGAATTTAGTGTTAGAAGTTTTTTAGAAACAGATGCAATGACAAAAGCAAAATATCTTTCAAAAGATTACATGGAAAAAATGAAACTTTGTACACAAGAAGAAAAAAACAAATTATTAAAAGAATACGAGAGTATAAACAAAATAGGAATACCATTTGTAATAGACAATTTGCTAACAACAGCACTTGCAAGAGTTTTAATCTATTGTATAGTTTCGATAATTTGGTAAGAAAGTAATAATACAGCTTAATTGCTGTGAGAAGTGTGATGTGAGAGGTGGGATTCGTAAGGGCATATTGAATATGCCCAAAAACAAATTCATTGCGACCCCTACATCCCACTTCCAACTTCCCACATCCATAAAAAAAGGAGGATCAAGAATGCTTAAAAAAATATGGCTACATTTTAAATTAATTACAAAACATAGATGGATAGTTTTTAAATTATGCACAAGAGTTGGACTTCTATGGAGAGGACTTATACATGATTTGTCCAAATATGGTCCAACAGAATTTTGGGAAAGTGCAAAATACTATGTGGGTTATAAAAGCCCAATACAAATTGCGAGAGAAAAAAGAGAATATTCAGCAGCTTGGTTACATCACAAAGGACATAACAAACATCATGAAGAGTATTGGTATGACTTTAATGCACCTGTAAAAGCTCCAGTTATACCATATAAATATACAATAGAAATGTTATGTGACAATTTATCAGCAGGAATTGTTTATAAAGGAAAAGACTTTACAAATGATTATCCATTATGGTACTGGAAAAATGTAAAAAATAAAGACTTATTTCATCCAAAATTGATTAATTTTTTTGATGACATTTTTGAAGAGATTAGCAAAAAAGGAATAGAAGAGGTTTTAAATAAAAAAAACTTGAAAGAGAAATATAACAAATATTGCAGTTAATGTTCTCTTTCAATACCTTTAAATTTTGTTTTATAAGCAGTTAAACCATTATTAACTTGTTGTTGAAGTTCTTCTTTTGAAAGTGATATATATTTATTTTTTTCACTAGAAAAAGAAAAATACATAATATTATCCTCATCAAGTTCTAAAGATATATAAGAAGACAAAGAATCATTTGATAATTCACTACCTTTAGGATAACAAGCATAAAGCATAACTTTTTTGTCTTCTTCAGGTGAAAGTATAGCAGAGCAAACCCTTTCGTAATATCGTTCTAACTCTAAAAAGCCGATAGATCTATTAGGCGTTTCACTATAGGCATTAAGGTTATTTATTAAAAATAAAAACTTATACTTTAATAAATTTTGAGGACTGCAATTATCTAAAGTAACACCATTTGGTAAAATATATTCATTTACAAAATCAGGATTCTTAATTTCCAATTTAATTCTATTAATAAAATCATTCAAATAAATACCATGAAAAGAATAACCAAGTTTTTTATCCATTCTTTCTAATTCATCTGAATTAACAGAAACAAGACTTAAAAAATTTTCTTCTTGTAATTCTCGACGATATCCTTCATTAATGTATTCTAAAGGTGGGGCAAAATGCCTAGTTCTAGCACCTGTTTGAATGTTGTACAAATCTTGAAGCATATTTACATAGTAAAAACTAGCATTAGGACCTTCTATTAAAACATCTGCATGAGTAAAATTATTATAATAAAAACAACAAGCATTAATATTAAGCTTATTCAAGATGTGTGCATATAATTCAGCAGAAGAATTACAAATAACATTAGTAGAATTAATTCTTTCAAAATTTTTCCCATTCTCAAAAATCCTATCCTTTTTACTTCTCGAACCAGATAAAAAATATCCTGTATCAATATTTAATATTTTTCCAAGTTCAAGGTAAACAAAATAGGCTTTTTCTAATTCAGTTAAATTATTTGGTATTGAATTTATAATTTTCTCTACAATTTTTTCCATAAATATATTATACCACAAAAATTCTAAAACTCAAACATATTGCTAAATTCCAACTGTTATGGTAGAATATTTGATAGTGACTAAGGAGGAAAAATAATGCACGATAAACAAAAATATATTAGGAATTTTAGTATAATAGCACATATAGATCATGGAAAATCAACATTAGCAGATAGATTAATAGAAAAAACAGGACTTTTATCTTCAAGAGAAATGGAAAGTCAAGTACTAGATAATATGGACCTAGAAAGAGAACGTGGAATTACAATAAAAGCACAAGCTGTTAGAATGTTATATAAAGCAAAAGACGGAAATGAATATATATTAAATTTAATAGATACCCCAGGACATGTAGACTTTAATTATGAGGTTTCAAAAAGTTTAGCCGCATGCGAAGGTGCAATATTAGTTGTAGACGCAAGTCAAGGAGTGGAAGCACAAACACTTGCTAACGTATATTTGGCATTAGATAACAACCTAGAGATTTTACCAGTAATAAACAAAGTGGATTTGCCAAATGCTAGACCAGAAGAAATAAAAAAAGAAATAGAAGACATAATTGGAATACCAGCAATGGATGCACCTTGCATTTCTGCAAAAACAGGGTTAAATATTGATGAAGTTTTAGAAAGAATAGTAACAGATTTTAAACCACCAGTGGGAGATGAAACAAAACCATTAAAATGCTTAATATTTGATTCTTTTTATGATAATTACAAAGGAGCATTAAGCTATATAAGGGTAGTAGAAGGAACAGTAAAAACTGGTGACGAAATACTATTTATGGCTACAAATAAAAAATTTGTAGTATCAGAGCTTGGGTATTTAGAACCAGGAACCACAGTACCAGCAGAAAAATTAACAGCAGGAGAAGTTGGATATATTGCAGCTAGTATAAAAAATGTATCTGATTTACACGTGGGAGACACAATAACAACAGCAGAAAACCCAGCAAAAGAGCCACTCCCAGGATATAAAAAAGCAAATTCTATGGTATATTGTGGAATGTATCCATTAGATGGAGGAGATT
Source organism: uncultured Clostridia bacterium (assembly GCA_934167165.1). Lineage (GTDB taxonomy): Bacteria > Bacillota > Clostridia > TANB77 > CAG-508 > CAG-452. The sequence goes on along the minus strand of CAKPKG010000004.1, from coordinate 10,956 downwards.
ACGAAAATTTAAAAACAGCATTAGAGAAATTAAAATTAAATGATGCAGCATTAGAATATGAACCAGAAACATCTATTGCATTAGGATTTGGTTTTAGATGCGGATTTTTAGGACTACTTCATTTAGAAATTATACAAGAAAGATTAGAAAGAGAATTTGATTTAAATTTAATCACAACAGCACCATCAGTTATATACAAGGTGTATAAGCAAACAGGAGAGGTAATAGAACTATATAATCCAGTAGATTTACCACCAGCACAAGAAATAAGTTATATAGAAGAACCAATAGTAAAAGCAGAGATAATGCTTCCAAAAGAATTTGTTGGAAATGTAATGGAAATATGCCAAGATAGACGTGGCACATATATTGATATGAAATATTTAGACAGCACAAGAGTAACATTAGAATATGAATTACCACTAAATGAAATAATATATGATTTTTTTGATACATTAAAATCAAAAACAAAAGGCTATGCTTCTTTTGACTATGAGTTTAAAGAATACAGAAGGGCAGAACTTGTAAAATTAGATATACATATAAATAATGAGCCAGTTGATGCACTATCTTTTATAGTGCACAAAGATACAGCATATACAAGAGGTAGAAAAATGGCAGAAAAACTAAAAACAGTTATACCAAGACAACTATTTGAAATACCAATTCAAGCAGTTGTAGGTGGAAAAATTATAGCAAGAGAAACAATATCTGCAATGAGAAAAGACGTACTTGCAAAATGCTATGGAGGAGATGTTACAAGAAAGAAGAAGTTGCTAGAAAAACAGAAAAAAGGTAAAAAGAAAATGAGACAAATAGGAAAAGTTGAAGTGCCACAAGAAGCATTTTTATCAGTTTTAAAATTAGATGAAGATTAAAAAAATATGTAGAAGCAAATTTTATTGCAAATGTTGTAGGGGTCCCCGCCCTCGGCGACCTAAAGAACAGGAGAGATTAAAAATGAAAAAAGAAGAGTTAAGAATGAACAATAAAGATAAACAAAGCGTATCTGACCAAATAGAAGGACGAAATTCCGTACTAGAATTATTAGAATCCAATAGAGATATAAATAAAATATTTATTGCAAGAGGAGAAAGACACGGTTCTATAAATAAAATAATAGCAAAAGCAAAGGAAAGAAAAATAGTTATTGTAGAAGTGGAAAAACAAAAGCTAAATACAATTTCTGAAACAGAAAATCATCAAGGAGTAATTGCAATAGTACCTCCATTTAATTATTGCGAAGTAGAAGACATATTAGAAGAGGCAAAATCAAAAAATGAAGACCCATTTATATTAATTTTAGATGGAATAGAAGATCCACATAATTTAGGATCAATAATAAGAACAGCAGAAACAGCAGGAGTACATGGAGTTATAATACCAAAAAGAAGAGCTGTTCGGAGTAAATGCAACTGTATCAAAATCATCAGCAGGAGCAGTAGAACATGTAAAAATTGCAAGAGTAAATAATATTAATGAAACAATAAAATACTTAAAAGAACAAGGAGTATGGATTTGCGGAACAGACGGAGATGCAAAAACATATTACTATAACCAAGATTTAAAAGGAGCACTTGCAATAATAATAGGTAGTGAAGGCTTTGGAATGAGTAGACTTGTAAAAGAAAATTGTGACTTTTTAGTAAAAATTCCAATGAAAGGAAAAATAACATCTTTAAATGCTTCAGTTTCTGCAGGAATTGTAATATATGAAGCAGTAAAACAAAAAAACTTGACAAAACAATAAAACAGGTGTTATAATGCCAACAGAATTTCTTATTGGGGACCTGATCCAACATCCCTTCTGTCTTTTCATTGTAATCACCAAAAAATTGATCAGGTCCTACCGGGGTTCTCTATAAAAAGAGCCCCGGTTTTGTTTTTTTACAAAAATATAGTATAAGAATTGACAAATTTTACAAAGAATAATAAAATAAAAAAGAATTATATATTTGTCCCTACAATAGTGGGGGCGGTTTTTGTATAAAGGAGTAATATTATGAAAAAAGTTAGCAAAGAAGAAATTAGGCATATTGCAAATTTAGCAAGATTAGAACTAAATGAAAACGAAATAGATAACTATATAGAAAACCTACAAGATATTTTAAATTTTGCAGATGTTGTAAACAATGCACCAGTACAAGATTTGGATATTACAATAGGAACAAATGAAGCAAAAAATGTATTTAGAAAAGACGAAGTTAAAATATTTGAAGACAATGAAGCATTACTTGCAAATGCAAAAGAGAAAGAAAGAAATATGTTTAAAATTCCAAAAGTAATTCAATAATGTAAGGTAGGTCGCCATCGACGACACAAAGAAGAAAAACAAATTGCAAACAATGTAGGGGCCGCCGCCCTCGGCGACCCACACTAAAAAAGGAGGAAAATATGGAACTATACGAATTAACAGTCCATGAATTAATGGATAAGTTAAATAAAAAGGAAATAACATCAGAAGATATTACAAAAAGTTATGTTAGCAGAATAAATGAAAAAGAAGACAATGTAGAAGCTTTTGTTACTGTTCTTTCAGAAGAGGCAGAAAACAAAGCTAAAGAAATAGATCAAAAAATAGAAAAAGGAGAAATTACAAATAAGTTAGCAGGAATTCCAATAGGAATAAAAGACAACATTTGTACAAAAGGTATAAAAACAACATGTAGTTCTAAAATGTTAGAAGATTTTGTATCTCCATATGATGCAACAGTAATGGACAAAATAAATGCAGAGAATTTAATTACAATAGGAAAACTTAATATGGATGAATTCGCTATGGGTGGTTCAACAGAAAATTCATATTTTAAAAAAACAAAAAATCCTTGGAATTTAAGTAAAGTTCCAGGAGGGTCATCAGGAGGAAGTGCAGCAGCAGTTGCTAGTCAAATGGTACCTTGGGCTTTGGGTTCAGATACAGGTGGAAGTATTAGACAACCAGCTTCTTTTTGTGGAGTTGTTGGATTAAAGCCAACATATGGGCTTGTTTCAAGATATGGATTAGTAGCATTTGCATCATCACTTGACCAAATAGGACCAATAACAAAAGATGTTAGAGATAGTGCTATTTTATTAAATATAATTGCAGGACATGACGAAAAGGATTCCACATCTGTAGATATGCCTAAAAAAGATTATGAAAAAGCATTGACAGGAGATATAAAAGGCTTAAAAATAGGAATACCTAAAGAGTTCTTTGGAGAGGGAATAAATGAAGAAGTTAAGAAAAGCCTAAAACAAGCAATAGAAACATATAAAGAATTGGGAGCAGAAGTTGAAGAGTTTTCTTTAGATATTGCAAAATATGCATTAGCAACATACTATATAATTGCTTGTGCAGAAGCTAGTTCTAATTTAGGTAGATTTGATGGAATTAGATATACTTATAGAGCAAAAGATTTTAAAGACTTAAAAGATTTATATAAAAAGACTAGAAGTGAAGGATTTGGAGCAGAAGTAAAAAGAAGAATTATACTTGGAACATATGTGTTATCTTCTGGATATTATGATGCATATTATAAAAAAGCTCAACAAGTTCGTACATTAGTAATGAATGAATTTAATAAAGGCTTTAAAAAATATGATGTTATACTTACTCCAACAGCACCAACAGTGGCTTTTGGAATAGGAGAAAAATCAAACAATCCATTAGAAATGTATTTAGCAGATATTTGCACAGTTTCAATAAACATAGCAGGATTACCAGGTATTTCGGTTCCTTGCGGAATAGACAGTGAAGGCATGCCAATAGGGATGCAATTAATAGGAAACAAATTCCAAGAAGAAACTATATTAAATGCAGCATATAGTTTTGAACAAGAATATAAATTTAGAGAGAAATATAAACCTCAATTTAAAGGAGGGATGGAATAATGACAAGAGAAGATTATGAAGCAGTAATAGGTTTGGAAGTTCATGCAGAGCTTTCAACAAAAACAAAAATATTTTGTTCATGTCCAACTACATTTGGGGCAGAACCAAACACTCATGTGTGTCCAATATGTATGGCAATGCCAGGAACATTACCAGTATTAAATGAGAAAGTTGTAGAATATGCAGTAAAAGCAGGACTTGCAACAAATTGCGAAATTTCAAAAGACAGCAAAAATGATAGAAAAAATTACTACTATCCTGACTTACCAAAGTCATATCAAATTTCACAATTTGATAAACCATTATGTAATCATGGATATGTAGAAATTGATGATGAAAACGGAAACAAAAAGAAAATTGGAATTTTAAGAATTCATATAGAGGAAGACGCAGGAAAACTAAATCATAATGAATTTGGTGGAGACAGTTTAGTTGACTTAAATAGAGCAGGAGTCCCATTAATAGAAATCGTTTCTATGCCAGATATGAGTAGCGCAGAAGAAGCAGATAGATATTTGAAGAAGCTAAAATCAATACTAGAATATATAGAAGTATCAGATTGCAAAATGCAAGAAGGCTCTTTTAGAGCAGATGTTAACGTATCTGTAAAAAAGAAAACTGATACTAAATTAGGAACACGTTCAGAAATGAAAAATATGAGTTCATTTAGAAGTATTACAAGAGGAATTGAGTACGAAATAGAAAGACAAATAGATTTATTAGAAGCAGGAGAAAAGGTATTACAAGAAACATTAAGATGGGATGATGTATCTGGGAGAACTTTTTCAATGAGAGATAAGGAAGATGCACAAGATTATAGATATTTTCCAGAACCAGATTTAGTAGCAATAAAACTTTCAGATGAATATATAGAAAACGTAAAAAACAGTTTGCCAGAACTACCAGAATCTAGACTTAATAGATATGTAGAAGAATATAAAATGACACCAAAAGATGCTGGAATAATAGTAAACTCAAAATATTTATCAGATTTATTTGAAAAGGCATCAAGTATTTGTAACAACTATAAAGCAGTTAGCAATTGGATTATTTCAGATATAACGGGAATACTAAATGAAAAAGAGCTAGAGCCAAATGAGATTCCATTCACAGCAGAAGAACTTGCAAAAGTTGTAATATTAATAGACAAAGGAACAATTAGTTCTAGTATTGGTAAAAAAGTAGTAGCAGAACTATTTGAAAATCCAAGAGATCCAGAAGAAATTATAAAAGAAAAAGGCTGGATACAAATATCAGATGAAGGCGCAATCAAAGAAGTAGTTATGAACATATTAGAAGCAAATCCACAATCAATAGCAGACTTCAAAGCAGGAAAAGATAGAGCATTGGGATTTTTAGTAGGACAAGCAATGAAACAAACAAAAGGAAAAGCAAACCCTCAACTTTTAAATAAAATGTTCTTAGAAGAATTAAAAAAATAAACCAAAAGCCTTGACAAGGCAAAGAAAAATTAGTATAATCTTATAGTGACTTTAAAGGATAATATGTAAAACATAGATAGATAAAGCATTTACGAGGGAGGGAATAAAAATGGCACAACCAAAAAGAAGATGGTCAAAACAAAGAACACATACAAAAAGATCAACATGGAAATTAGAAACACCAAATATTGCAACATGTAAACATTGTGGAGAGCCAGTATTACCACACAGAGTTTGCGACAATTGTGGATATTATGATGGAAAAGAAGTAATAGTAAAAAAAGATGCCTAAACAAGGCATTTTTTTTTGAACTTTATTGCAAAATAAATATAGAAGTACAAATATGCTTCGAAAAATAATGAATCTTGACTAAATAAGGCATATGATATAAAATATTAGGCGAAAGAAAAGGGTGAAAAACATGGCGAAACCAATAGTTGCAATAATAGGAAAACCAAATGTAGGAAAATCAACATTTTTTAATTATATAATAGGAAAAAGAATTTCAATAGTAGAGGATATTCCAGGAGTAACAAGAGATAGAGTTTATGGAGAAGCAAATTGGAGAGGAAGAAACTTTACATTAATAGATACAGGTGGAATTGAACCAAAATCTAATGATATAATTTTATCTCAAATGAAAGAACAAGCAGATATAGCAATAAGCATAGCAGATGTTATTATATTTTTAACTGATATAAGACAAGGAGTAACAGCTGCAGATCAAGAAATAGCTCTTATGCTAAAAAAATCAAAAAAACCAATAGTTTTAGTTTGCAATAAGTCTGACAATGTAGGAGAAACAAGTAATGATATATATGAATTTTATAATTTAGGAATAGGCGAACCATATCCAGTGTCTTCTGCAAATGCACTTGGTATAGGAGATGTGTTAGATGCTATATATGAACATTTCCCAGAAAAAGAAGAAAATGAAGATGAAGATGAAACAATAAATGTTGCGGTAATAGGAAAACCAAATGTAGGAAAATCATCTTTAATAAATAAAATTTTAGGAGAAAACAGAGTAATAGTAAGTAACATAGCAGGAACAACACGTGATGCAATAGATTCATATTTTGAAAATAAACACGGAAAGTATAATTTTATAGATACAGCAGGAATTAGAAGAAAAAGTAAAACAACAGAATCAATAGAAAAATTTAGTATAATGAGATCACTTTTAGCAATTGAAAGAGCAGATATTTGTTTACTACTTATAGACGCAAATGAAGGCGTAACAGAGCAAGATGCTAAGATTGCAGGAGAAGCACATGAAGCAGGTAAAGGAATTATAATAGTAGTAAATAAATGGGACGAAGTAGAAAAAACAACAGGAACTTTAGAAAAATATACAAAAGAAGTATATAACAAATTAAGCTATTTATCATATGCACCAATAATATTTATATCTGCAAAAACAGGTCAAAGAGTAGATAAAATATTTGACATGATAAATACAGTGGCAAAAAATAATGCCATAAGAGTTTCTACATCAATGTTAAATCAAGTTATAAATGAAGCAATAGCAGTAGTACAACCACCAACAGATAAAGGAAGAAGATTAAAAATACTTTATGCAACACAAGCAAGCACAAAACCACCAACATTTGTAATATTTGTAAATAGTAAAAAATTATTCCATTTTTCATATGAAAGATATTTGGTAAATCAAATAAGAACAAATTTTGGAATAACAGGAACACCAATAAGAGTAATTACAAGAGAAAAAGGTGAAAAAGAAGAATAAAAATAAACAGAGGAGGAGATAAAAAATGATGGGAGTATATATAGGAGTTGCAATAGTCGCATATTTTTTAGGAAGTATAAGTTTTTCAGTAATTTTTAGTAGAAAATTTGCAGGATTTGATGTTAGAGAAAAAGGAAGTAAAAATGCAGGAACAACAAATGTTTTAAGAGCAGTAGGAAAAAAAGCTGCTGCATTAACATTGATATGTGATGTGTTAAAAGGCGTTTTAGCAATAGTTGTAGCTATACTGGCAACTAGAATTTGGAAAGATGTTGATGGAACTTTACTAGAATATATTGCAGGATTTTTTGCAATATTAGGACATACATTTCCAATATTCTTTGAGTTTAGAGGGGGAAAAGGAGTTGCAACAGCGCTTGGAGTATTAATAACATTAAACTGGAAAATAGGATTAATATGTTTAATATTTGCTGTTATAATAATTGCATTTACAAAAATGGTATCAGTAGGTTCATTACTTGCAGCAGTACTATATCCAATTCTTACAATATTTATGGGAGATGTTAAATTCTTACCAGTATTAATTAGTATACTAATAGCATTATTGGTAATATTTAACCATAGGGAAAATTTAAAAAGAATAAAAGATGGAACAGAAAACAAGATAAGTCTAAAAAAATAGGGGAAAAGGGGACAGGCCCCTTTTTCCCTAAAATTAAAGGAGCAAACAAATGAAAAATATAGCAATAATAGGTAGTGGAAGTTGGGGAACAGCCCTAGCAATACATTTAGCAAAAATGGGTAATAATATAAAAATGTGGGCATATTTACAAGAAGAAGCAGACTTAATAAATAATGCAAGAAAATGCAAGTTCTTGCCACAAGCATACATACCAAGTAATATAATTTGTACAACAGATTTAGAAAAAACAATAGATGGTTCAGAAATGATTTTAATAGTAACGCCATCTAAAGCAGTAAGAGAAACAATAAAAAAATTTAAAAAATATGTAACAAATCAAGAAATAATAATATGTTCAAAAGGATTTGAAAAAGAAACACTATACACATTAAATGAAGTGGTAGAAGAGGAACTACCAAATTCTAAAATCGGTGGACTTTCAGGACCAAGCCATGCAGAAGAAGTGTCAATGGGAATACCAACAGCATTGGTAATAGCTTCAAAACATGAAGATTTATTAAAAGATGTTCAAGAAACATTTATGAATGAAGTTTTAAGAATATATACATCTGATGATGTAAAAGGTGCAGAATTAGGAGGCGCATTGAAAAATATCCTTGCTTTTTGTGCAGGAATTGCTATTGGACAAAAACTAGGAGATAATACATTTGCAGCACTTCTAACAAGAGGACTATCCGAAATGTCAAAATTAAATACAAAAATGGGAGGAAAAACGCAAACAATATATGGACTAACAGGTTTGCGGAGACTTGATTGTAACATGTTTGAGTGAACATAGTAGAAATAGAAAAGCTGGAATAATAATTGGAGAGAATGGAACAGTAGAAGAAGCAAAACAAAAAATAGGAATGACAATAGAAGCAATAGATAATATACAAACAGCATACCAACTTTCTAGAAAATATAATGTAGAAATGCCAATAGTAGAGAGCGTTTATGATATACTATTTAACAACTTAAAACCTCAACAAGCAGTTACAAATTTGATGACTAGAGAAGCTAAACAAGAAGACTAGAATATTATATGTAAATGTGGTAAAAATATTTAATATAAGATATAAAATTAAGGAGGAATAAAATGGGATTCTTTAATGATATAGGTAAAAAGACTACACAAACAACAAACAAAATAGCAAAAGAAACAAAATTAAAAATGAAAATAAGCGAAAACAAAGGAAAAATAAGCGACATATACCAAGAGATAGGAAAAAAAGTATATGAAAAACATGTAAGAGAAGAGAACATAGTTATTAAAGAAGAAATTTTAGAAGAATGTTCTAAATTAGACGAGCTATGTAAAGAAATAGAAGAAGCAAAAAAAGAAATATTAAGATTAAATAAAAAAAGAATGTGTCCAAAGTGTTATGCAGAAATAAACATAGAAGACCAATTTTGCCCTAAATGTGGAGAAAAGCAAACAGAAGAAAAAACAATACTAGAAATTGCAGAAGAAAAATTAGAAGAAACAGAAATTAAGCCAGAAAAGGAAGAAGAAGCTGAAATTGTAAAAGAAAAATTAGAAGAGAAAAATGATAATAAAGAATAAAACAATTAATAAGGATACCTTTCATAAAGGTATCTTATTATTTGGTCTGCATTATGTTCTGTAACATTTAAAAAGAAACCTGTATCAAGGCTAACCCACATATTTATTTTAAAATTTTCATTGTTATCAATAAAAACACCAATAATATCAGCAATCTCTATAGGATTTTCAAACTCCTTTTTCCATTCTAAAATATCATTATCAATTTTAGTATTATTAAAACTCTTTAAAAATTTAGAAATTTCTTTTTTATTTTCACTATATAAACTAACAACTGTATTCAAATTAAAAACTCCCTTAAAATTTTATACTAAAATTAGTTTTACCAAACTACTAAAAGAATAATCACAAAAATATTGGAAATAATATGCTTGGTGATATATGTGAAAAAAATAAAAATTTTTTTAGCTATTCTTATAGTAATATGCATTTTAGCAATTACAGGATGTTCAAAAACAGACGACAAAAAAGATCTAAAAGAAAAAGTAGAAGAAGAATTAAACTATTTAGATACTCATATAATTAGTATAATAAATGACTTAAACAACATAAGTTTAGAAAATTATAAAATTACTTCTGAAATGGTAGAAGTAGAAGAAAAATCAAAAAAATTATCAACTGGAAGTACAGAAGGAGAACAAGAATCATCACAACAGCAAGAAGGGCAGGAAAGTTCTAGTCAGTCGCAAAGTAGTAAAAATTCTCAAAAAGAAAACAATATAGATACAACAAAAATGGAACCTAACTCAACACTAACATCTAATTCAAATAATGTTGATTGGGAAAGAATTAAATATGAAATAGAAAATCTTAATGAGTCTTGGAGTGTAATATTATTAGATTTGTATAGCTTAAATGTTAATAATGATGATGTAATTGCATTTAGTAGCGCTTTGGATAATGCAATTATAAGTATAAAAAATGAAAATAAAGAAGATTCATTAACCAATGTAGCAAAACTATATTCATATATACCAACCTATGAAAAAGCAATATCAGCAGAAAATAATGTACAAAATATAAAACAAGCTAAGTCATTTTTAATAAATGCATATTCCTTTGTTCAACAAGGTAATTGGAATGAAATACAAAGAAATATGACAGAATGTGAAAAAACATTTAAAAATGTGGTAAATGATATAGAATTTGCAAAAAAGAATGAATACAAAATAAACAAAACATATGTATTAATAAAAGAATTGCAAAATTCGCTAGATTTGCAGGATAAAGAAGTATTTTATATGAAATATAAAAATTTGTTAGAAAGCATAAACACATTGTAAATATTGACTTTATAAACAAAAAAGGTTAAAATATAAAATAGAGTAAATTGAACAGTCGCGTGTAGATGTCGCAAGGCCCTACATGAGGAAAGTCCGGGCTCCATAGAGCAATGATGCTGGATAACGTCCAGTGAGGGAAACCTTAAGGAAAGTGCAACAGAAAATAACCGCCACATATGTGGTAAGGGTGAAAAGGTGAGGTAAGAGCTTACCGCGAATATGGTGACATATTTGGTCAATGTAAACCCCATCTGGAGCAACACCTAAATATAAGAAGGCTAAGGCTGCTCGCCATCTTCTTAAACTGGTGGCTTGAAATATATAGCAATATATATTCTAGATAAATGACTGTTCAAGACAGAACCCGGCTTATAGATTTACTTTAACCAAAAGCAAA
>CAKPKG010000003.1 GCA_934167165.1 uncultured Clostridia bacterium | reverse complement strand
TATAAAAATTTATTAAATTAAATTTAAATAATTTTGTGCAAAGTTAAATTTTATTAATTTTAAAAATATCTTGCAAAATTTATATTTGATTTATAAATTTTAATTTAATTTTTTATTATACTGATTGTATAAAATATTCTAATTATCAAACACTCTAAAATCGTTTTTAAGACATTTTAATGTTAAAGATAATAAGTTAATCGTTTATAATTAATTGTAGAAAACAGAAATTGCATAAGTTATTTTGAGAACGATATAAAATGTTGATTTTTATAGGGGTTTATAAAACCACTGAAAAGTGGCAAAAAAACGACGCACGAGAATCGATTTTAAGACGTTTTTATTCTTTAGACATATAGTTTGTTGTTGATAAAATGTGAGAAAATGCTGATATATGAACAGTTTAGAGATTTTTGAAAAAATTATAAAATTGAAATTTAAATTTTATAATTTTAAAATAATTTTTATAATGAATATAAATAATTTATAAATGTATAAAAAAATGACGCATGAAAATTAATTTTAAGAGGTTTTAATAAAATGATAATATAAGTTGTTGATTATAGAACGGGCCGATGTGGGCATCGACCCCTACAAATGGCGGAAGAGGAGGCCTTCTATATAAAAATAGGTTTTTCTCCTATCCTTGTTTGCGCAAAACTTTGATTTTGTGCAATGTTGTCTTTTGAAAAATATATAGATTAGTGCTTCTCTCTTCTCATTAATCTACATATTTTTTAGAATATTTTATTTATTATCTTTAAAGAAATATTTCATTCTTTCTATAAATTCTTCATTTGATTTTGTAGCAATTATTTGATCAATTAATTGTTCTGTCATTTCTTGTACAGACATATTTGCCATTGCTTTTCTTAATGCAAATACAGTTTCTAATTCTTCTTTTGATAATAGTAAGTCTTCTCTTCTTGTTCCAGATTTATTTATATCTATAGCTGGGAAAATTCTCTTTTCAGATAGTTTTCTATCTAAGTGAACTTCCATATTACCTGTTCCTTTAAACTCTTCAAATATAACGTCATCCATTCTACTTCCTGTATCTACTAATGCTGTTGCAAGAATCGTTAAACTTCCTGCATCTTCTGTATTTCTAGCAGCTCCGAAAAATCTTTTTGGTTTATGTAGTGCACTTGGATCAAGTCCTCCTGATAGTGTTCTTCCAGAACTTGGTATTACTAAATTATATGCTCTTGCTAAACGAGTTATACTGTCTAATAATATTACTACATCTTTATGTTGTTCAGTCAATCTTTTTGCTCTTTCTAAAACCATTTCTGCTACTTTAACATGATGCTCTGGAAGTTCATCAAATGTAGAATATATAACATCACCTTTAATAGATCTTTTCATATCTGTAACTTCTTCTGGTCTTTCATCTATTAATAAAACTATAAGTTCAATATCAGGATTGTTTGATGTAATACTATTTGCTATTTTCTTTAAGATAGTGGTCTTTCCTGCTTTTGGAGGAGCTACTATCATTCCCCTCTGCCCTTTTCCTATTGGAGAAAGTAAATCCATTAATCTCATTGTATATTCATTTGGAGTTGTCTCTAGTTTAATTCTTTTATTAGGATATATTGGTGTTAAATCGTCAAAAGAACGCCTTTTCATGGCTTTTTCTGGATGTTCTCCATTTACTTCTCCTACATATATTAGTGCTGGGAATTTTTCCCCTTCTTTCGGTGTTCTTTTAATTCCTTTTACAATATCTCCTGTATCTAGTCTGAAACGTTTTATTTGTACAGGTGATATGTATACATCCTTTGGCGTAGGCAAATAATTTTCACCTCTTAAAAATCCGTACCCATCTGGTAAAACTTCTAGGATTCCCTCTACAAATTCATCGCCTTCATTTGTCAATTTGTATCCTCCAGAAGTTGTAGATGAATTTTTATCTTCTTTTTTTATTTCAACTTTATCTGTTTCTTTATTAGATAAAGCTACTATTAATTCTTCTTTTTTTAATTTTGAAATATTTTTAACTCCCTTTTCTTTTGCCATATCTTTTAATTCTGCAAGTGTTAGCCCCTCAAAATTCATAGTTTAAGCCCCCTATTAATATTATTTATTTTAATTTATAATTTAAAACTTTTGGAATTTATTATAAGAATCTAAAAAAATAGAAAATATACAAAGTAGGCTATTAAAAGCCTACCGTATTTTATTTTGTTTTATCAATGTATACTCTTTCATTTGGTAAATACATATCTAATTTTTCTCTAGCAACTTCTTCTATATATTCTTTAGAATTTATGTTGTCTTTTTTGTCTGTTAGAGTTTTTTGATATGCTAGCTGTTTATTTATTTGTTCTGTATAATACTCATTACTACTTTTGTATGAGTTTAATGTTTTTTGTTGACCTATAAAAATATACAATACATAAGCAAAAATTGCTATAAATAATAGTTTTTTATAGATTTTTTTTGATTTTAAAAGTTTTTTCATCAGTACTTATCTCCAATTTATCCATAAAATATGTAAATTCAATACTTATATTATATATTTCAACAAAATTAAGTGAAATCCTTCTTGTATTCGTGTTTTTTCTTTTTATTATGCAAAGATTTTATATTTTTCTTAAAATTTGACAAAATTTTTCTTATATTTATAAATATAAAAGAAATTGGTGCTAGTATTATCCTTCTTAAAAATTTCAAAATATATTTAATAGGAATAATAAAAATATATTTAAATATTGTTTTTATGCAATTTACAATAAATACATTGATTTTTATAAAAGTTTTACTAAAAAGCAACATGTACATTGCTACTCCTAAAAAAACTCCTAGGAATATATAAGCTCTTAATTCTCCGTTATTAAACTTAAAAATAGAAAACAAAAGAATTGAACCTGTAATAATCCAAAACAATATGTCTTGCAGATTTGTTCTAAAATCTGATGTTTTAAAAGATTTTCGTAAAATTCTAAAAATATCAAAAAGAATTCCAATAATTAATCCGTTGAGTATAAAAATTAAAAATACATAAGCTTGATTACTCAATATTTCACCTTATTCTATTTAAATATTTTTCCTATTAGGGAACCACTTTTTTTATCTGCTGATTTTTCAGAATATGACAGATTAAAAATGTCTCCTTCAACAACTACTTCTGATGTATCTATACTCAATTTATTAATTCTTAAATTTTCACCTTTTACATTTAAAAGACCTAGTTCAGTCTCAACTATTACTATTTGATCATCAAAACTTAAAACATCTAGAACTCCTGAAACGCTTAATTTTTCTCTGTTTTCTAAAACTAAATTTTGAATTACATTTGTGTTTAATGCTTTTCTTTCTTCTATTGCCATAATATCAACCTCCTAATAAATCTTGGTACATAAATATATATATTCAGGTCTTGTCTAATTTAGAACGATAAATTAGACATTTACGAAGTGTGAGGTGTAAAAAAAGAAGAGATTCTAAATTCTCTTCTTTAATATTAAATATTTAAATTCTAATGTCTAAAATGTCTCATTCCTGTAAATATCATTGTCATTCCAAATTCATTACATTTATCTATTGATTCTTGGTCTCTTTTTGCTCCTCCTGGTTGTATTATAGCTGTTATCCCTGCTTCATGTGCTGCCTCTACACAGTCTGAAAATGGGAAAAATGCATCTGATGCAAGTACTGCACCTTTTGTTATACCTTCGCCTATTAATTCATTCGCGTGTTCTATTGATTGTTTTGTTGCCCAAATTCTATTTACTTGTCCAGGACCAATTCCTATCGATTGTTTGTCTTTTCCAAGTGCTATTCCGTTTGATTTAGTATATTTTACTATTTTCCAAGTAAATAACATATCTTCTAACTCTTTGTCTGTAGGTTTTCTATCTGTTACTACTGTGTAATTATCTAATAGTTTGGAATCTATAGTTTGAAGTATTATTCCTCCATTTATTTTTTTAATATCATAAGAACCTTCTGGTTGTTTTACAGTAATACTTGGCAATAAAAGCAATCTTAAATTTGGTTTTTGTTTTAATATTTCTAATGCTTTTTCTTCATATGATGGAGCAACAACAACTTCTAAAAAGATTTCTTTCATTTCGATTGCCATTTTTTCTGTTATTTCTCTGTTAGCAACTACTATTCCACCAAATATTGATGTTTTATCTGCTTTAAATGCTTTTTTCCAAGCCTCATAAATATCAGTACCGCTACCTACTCCACATGGATTCCCATGTTTACATGCTACAACAGTTGGCTCGTCAAATTCTTTTAACAACTCCAAAGCTCCATTTGTATCGTTTATATTGTTAAATGATAGTTCCTTTCCATTTAATTGATTTGCAATTGTTAAAGAACCTTCACATTTTCCAATTTCTTTATATAAAGCTCCTATTTGATGAGGGTTTTCTCCATATCTCATTTCTTGAACTTTTTCATACGTTAGAGTAAGTTCTTGAGGTAAACTTTCATCTTTTCTTTCTTGTTTTAAGTAATTACAAATCATCGCATCATAACTTGCTGTATGTTCAAAGACTTTATTCATTAAATAGAATTTTGTATCTAAAGAAACACCTCCATTTTCTTTTAATTCTTTTAAAACCTTTTCATAATCTTTTGGATCTGTAATTACTGTAACATCTTGATAATTTTTAGCAGCACTTCTAAGCATTGTAGGTCCACCTATATCTATATTTTCAACTGCTTCTTGTCTTGTTACACCTTCTTTTAATATTGTTTGTTTAAATGGATATAAATTAACTACAACAAAATCTATTGTTTCCACATTTAATTGATTTAATTGCTCCATATGTTTTTGATTACTTCTCATTGCTAAAATTCCTGCATGTACTTTCGGATGAAGTGTTTTTACTCTTCCATCTAAACATTCTGGAAATCCTGTTAAATCTGAAATTTCAATAGCTTTTATGCCTTCTTCTTTTAATTTTTTGTATGTACCACCAGTTGAAATTATTTCAATACCTAATCCTTCTAATTCTTTTGCAAATTCTACAATTCCTGTTTTGTCAGAAACACTAATCAACGCTTTCAATACAAACAACCTCCTATTATTTTTTACTCCATTTTAAGTAGCTTTCCATAAAGCCATTTAAATCTCCATTCATCACAGCCTCAACATTTCCAACTTCATAATTTGTTCTATGGTCTTTTACCATTGTGTATGGGCAAAATACATAAGAACGAATTTGGCTTCCCCACGCGATGTCTTTTTGTACACCTTTTAAATCTTCTATTTTTTCTTTTTGCTCTCTTTCTTTTAATTCTAGAAGTTTAGATTTTAACATTCTCATAGCTGTTTCTTTATTTTGTACCTGTGACCTTTCTGATTGGCAAGAAACTACTATATTTGTTGGAATATGTGTTATTCTAACTGCGGAGTCAGTTTTATTTATATGCTGACCTCCTGCTCCGTGATGCTCTATATGTGTCTATTCTTAAATCGTCTGGATTTATATCTAACACAATATCTTCTGATATTTCTGGCAATACTTCTAGAGAAGCAAACGAAGTATGTCTTCTACCACCACTATCAAAAGGAGAAATCCTTACTAATCTATGTACTCCCATCTCCCCTTTTAAATAGCCATATGCGTATTCACCCGAAATTAGGAATGTAACGCTTTTTATTCCTGCTTCGTCACCTTCTAGGTAATCCAATTCTTTTACGTTATAATTGTTATTAGAAGCCCATTTTGAATACATTCTATATAGCATTTGAACCCAATCTTGAGATTCTGTTCCTCCTGCTCCTGGATGAAGTGTAAGTATTGCATTATTCTGGTCATATTTACCCGATAATAAAGTTTTTACTTCTAATTCATTTATTTCTTTTTCTAACTTTCTAGTACTTTTTATAACTTCTAACTCTAATTGTTCATCTGGTTCGTTGATAAGCAATATAGTCATTTCATTTATATTGTCTAATTCTTGTTCTAGTTTTTTATATGTTTCTACTTCGCTTTCTAATCTTTTTAATTTTGTAATTATTGGTGTAGAAAGTGTTGGATTATCCCAAAAGTTAGGTTCGTTAACTTTTGTTTGAAGGTCTTTTATTTCTAATTGAATTTTAGATATGTCAAAGTGAATCACCAATCTTTTTTAAATTTTCTTTTAGTGTTGCAATTTTAAACTTATTCTCTTCTAGCTCTAACATAATTCACTCTCCATTCTAGTCTTTCAATTTATTATTTACATAGTCTAATAAGCCTTCTGGCATTTTTATTGTACAATTAACATCATCGGTTTTATAAAAACAATAATCTTTTATTTCATTTTGTAGATAAAGTTCCACACCATTTTGTAAATCTATTTTTACATCTGTTTTTATTCCTAAATATTTTGATGTTTCATCTTGCTCTAATGATATGTTTTTACAAATTTCTAAAAGTTCGTTTATGTCTTTTCTTTTCTTTATTTCTACTACTTTTTCAACTTCTCCGCTTTCATTATATTTTTCTATTTTTATATTTTTAGTAGCATATCTGTTATTAGATTTACTACTATTTGAAACTGCTAAACATATTGAAAGTACAATAATTATAAGTGCTACTACTCCTGCTACAACGTAAATTATAGTATTTTTTTTCATATTAACACCTCCTTTTCTTTTGTGTGATAAGATTTATTCATAATCTACAACATTTATCCAATTGCTTAAAAATTCTTGTTCTTCTTCTTTTCCTTTAGTCATTTGAGTTGCAGCAACTATTGGTATCCATCTTTGAATATTAGCTTTTGTTATACCAGATTTTTCTGAAAATAAATTGATATATTTTTCTGCTAATTCATTTTTTCCTTCTATAGAAAATAATAAGAATGTTCTTGCTGCATCTGCTGAAGCATTTCCTTGTGTTACATGTGACCAGTCTATTACATATACTTCACCATTTTCTTTTATAATTACATTACTTGGATTAAAATCTCCATGACATAATTTCGTATGGTTTTTCATTCCCTCTAATCTTTGCATTAATTCATATCTTGTATTTTCATCTATATTTACCGCATTACTTAATTTTCTTCTAAATTTATCTTTTATTCTGTTTAATAAAGGTACTGAATTTGATAGTATTTTCATTTGAGTATCAACAAAAAGGTTTAAATATTCTTCTTCTTTTTCTGGATGTTCTTCCATTAGTTTGTTAAGAGGTGTACCTTCTATATGTTCTGAAACTAATCCCCATCTACCATCTATTTTGGTTACTTCTAATAGTTTAGGTACATTAAGAGTTGTTCCTTCCTCTACTCTAGCTTGGTTTAAAGCTTCATTAAGTATGTCGGCTTTTGAATAATTTTCTACAAATAATTTTATAGTTTTGTCACTATCTTTATAGACTGTTTTAGTTTTTCTTTCTGCTATTGGATTTTCTAGATTATAATACATATTTATCATCCTTTCTTTTATTAAGTAAGACTTATAGAGTTAATTTATCTATAAGTCTTAACAAAGTAAGTTTTATTTTATTCTTTTCCATAATAAGCTTTTAAATACATATCTTTAATTTCACTTATTAATGGGTATCTTGGGTTTGCACCTGTGCATTGATCATCAAATGCTTGTTCTGACATTTCATCTAATCTGTCTAAGAAATCTTTCTCATCAACGCCATAATCTTTAATAGCTTTCTTAATTCCTATTTTTTCTTTTAATTCATTAATTGCTTTTATTAAATTGTTTAGGCTTTCCTCGTCATTTGCTCCACCAAATCCTAAAGCTTCTGCTACTTCTGCATATCTTCTTAAAGTATGTGGATGATCATATTGTGGGAATGTTCCCATTTTTGTTGGTACTTCTGCACTGTTAAATCTTAAAACATAATTAATCATTAATGCATTTGCAATTCCGTGAGGTATGTGATGGAATGCACCAAGTTTATGTGCCATAGAATGGCATACACCTAAAAATGCATTTGCAAAAGCCATACCAGCCATTGTAGCTGCATTTGCCATTTTTTCTCTTGCTTCTGGATCGTTTGCTCCATTTTCATAAGCTCTTGGTAAATATTTAAATATATTTTTTAAAGATTCAATAGCTAATCCATCTGTATATTCAGTAGCCATCATTGAAGCATATGCTTCTAGGCAGTGAGTTACAGCGTCTATACCAGATGCTGACGTTAATCCTTTTGGAGCATTCATCATCATATTACAATCAACTATTGCCATTTTTGGTAATAATTCGTAATCTGCTAAAGGATATTTAGTTCCTGTTTTTTCATCTGTTATAACTGCAAAAGGTGTAACTTCTGAGCCAGTACCTGCTGATGTTGGAACTGCTATAAAATAAGCCTTTTCACCCATTTTAGGGAATGTGTAAACTCTTTTTCTTATATCCATAAATCTCATTGCCATATCTAGGAAATCAACTTCTGGATGTTCATACATAACCCACATAATTTTACCAGCATCCATTGCACTACCTCCACCAACAGCAATTATTGCATCAGGCTTAAATTCATTCATTGCTTTTGTTCCTTCTATTGCACAAGCAAGTGTTGGATCTGGTGCTACATTTGAAAATGTTGTATGTGCTATTCCTAATTCATCTAATTTGTCTGTTATTGGTTTTGTATAACCATTTTCAAATAAGAATGTATCTGTTACTATAAATACTTTTTTCTTATCCATTACATTTTTTAATTCTTCCAAGGCTACAGGCAAGCAACCTCTTTTTATATATACCTTTTCAGGTGCTCTAAACCAAAGCATATTTTCTCTCCTTTCGGCAACTGTTTTTATATTTAATAAATGTTTTATTCCAACATTTTCTGATACTGAGTTTCCTCCCCAAGAACCACAACCAAGTGTTAAAGATGGAGCTAATTTAAAGTTATATAAATCTCCAATTCCTCCTTGTGATGATGGAGTATTTATAAGTACTCTACAAGTTTTCATATTGCTATAAAATTCTTCTATTTTTTCTTTTTGTGTAAGTGTATTTATATATAATGATGAAGTATGTCCTAATCCTCCATCTGCTATAAGTTGTTTTGCTTTAGCTAAAGCATCTTCAAAATCTTTTGCTTTATACATTGCTAAAACTGGTGATAATTTTTCATGAGCAAATTCTTCTGATAAATCTACACTTTCTACTTCACCTATTAGTATTTTTGCTGTTTCTGGTACTTCTACTCCTGCAAGTTTAGCAATATTATAAGCAGATTGTCCAACTATTTTTGCATTTAAAGCACCATTTATAATTATTGTTTTTCTTACTTTTTCTATTTCTTCACTATTTAATATATAGCAACCTCTTTTTGCAAATTCTGCTTTTACTGCATCATATACTTTATCTAATACAATTACAGATTGTTCAGAAGCACATATCATACCATTATCAAATGTTTTTGAATGTATAATTGAATTTACTGCTAATATAACATTAGCACTTTCATCTATAATTGCTGGTGTGTTTCCAGCGCCAACTCCAAGTGCTGGTTTTCCACTTGAATAAGCAGATTTAACCATACCAGGTCCACCTGTTGCTAATATTGTATCTACTGATTGCATTAATGTATTTGTAAGTTCTAGTGAAGGAACATCTATCCATCCTATAATTCCTTCTGGAGCTCCTGCTTTTACTGCTGCTTCTAAAACAACTTTTGCAGCTGCTATTGTTGAAGCTTTAGCTCTTGGATGAGGGCTTATTATAATTCCATTTCTTGTTTTTAAGCAAATTAATGTTTTGAATATTGCTGTTGATGTTGGGTTTGTTGTTGGTATAACTGCTCCAATTATTCCAATTGGTTCTAATACTTTCTTTATACCATAATAGTTATCTTCTTCAACAACTCCACATGTTTTTTCGTTTTTGTATTTATTATAAATGTATTCAGCAGCATAATGATTTTTTATTATTTTGTCTTCTACAACTCCCATACCAGTTTCTTTTACTGCCATTTGTGCAAGTGGTATTCTTGCTTGATTTGCTGCAATTGCAGCCGCTCTAAAGATCTTATCAACTTTTTCTTGTGAAAATTTTGAGAATTCTTCTTGTGCTTTTCTAACTTTTGTAATAGTATTTTGCAAACTTTCTATACTATCTACTGTTTCATATTTTTCAGTCATTTATTTGCCTCCTTATAATTGTTTATTATATATATTTATCAACTATTAGTATATTTCAAATTTATGTAATAATATACATTTATAGTTGTAGAATATACTTTTTAACCGATTACATATTAACACATAAGCATTTCTTTTTCAACATTTTTTTGGCATATTTAAGAAGAAAAGTGTCTTTGTCAGACTTCTTTATTCAACAAAAAACAAGTCAATAAATATTGACCTGTTTACTTGTATTCAAATTTAATTTTAGCTTTACCATCTTTAACATCAATTTCAGCAATTGCACCATTTACTATTGTTAAACAAGGTGCTTTATGTGAAACATCTGCATCATAAATAATTGGAATATTAAGTTCTTTTAATACACTATCTTTTAGGCATGTTTTTGTATCATAATCGTAGTATGTTTTATCAGTTCCAAATCTGCCAAAAACTATTCCTTTTGTATATTTAAAATAACCTAATTCGTTCATTTTCCACAATACTCGAATAGTTTCTTCTTTTGACAGTTCGCAATTATCAAAATACCAAATTATTCCATCGTTTTTATATTTTTCGTTAAATGTTTTTATCCCGTCATATTTGGTTCCGGCAAGAGTCGAAATTACGTCAAAACATCCTCCTATAATTCTTCCCTTTATAGTTGCTGGTTTATCATCTAAAGTTTTCCAAAATACTTTTTCTGTTAAATTGTAATTTTCTAGACCTGTCTTTTTCTCTACATATTCATTTTCATATAAATCGTAATTATATTCTTCATTCAAATTGCCTTTTACTACTTCTAAAAAATCTAGTTGGCTTTGATGAAGTGTTTCAGCTCCAAATGAAGTAAAGTTTTGCCCATAAATAGTTGCAATATCACATTTTGTTGTTATTGGATATAATAGCCCTGTTGGGTCAGAAAATCCTGCTATAAATTTAGGATTTTCTTTTATTAAATCAAAGTCTATATATGGTAATATTTCAACCAAAAACTCTCCACCTGTTGCACATAAAATCATATTTATATCTTTACTATTAAACATATTATTTATTTCTTTTGCTCTTTCTTTTGCTGTTGCGCTTCTTCCTTTTTCACATTTTAAAAGATTTTCTGATAAAATCAATTTACATCCCAGTTTTTCCAATGTTTTTTTTGCATTTAGGGATTTATTTATTCTTTCTGTACAGTCTGCTCCAGCAGATGGAGCAGGAACGCCTATACAATTATTCTCTTTAATAAAACTAGGATATATCAAATTATTCACCTTTCTTTAATAAAATATTATTCTATAGTATAAACTCCCTCTGATTTTTTTATAAGTTGAACCTCTGATTTTAAGCATACTACTGGTCTGAAGCCTACATCATTTGTTGTATTATAGCAACTCTGATTTTCTAGTCTACCTTGGCTACGTATTTTAAACACATTTGTAGCTCCTGCAACGGAAGGACTTGCAATCCATAGTGATTTGGCTTTGGTTTTATCTCTAATAGTATATGTGGAATCTTCTTCATATAAATAAACCCAATTTCCCCATTCAGAATCACTGTCTTTTCTTATTTGATATCCTCCAGCACTTATTGGTTGCATTTGATAATCAAGATTGTATTTTTGATTATATGATTTAAGTAACAATTCTAGTGTTGGACCACCTATTGCATATTCTGCCTTATCCCCGGCAAAACCTTTCCATATATTTGTGTCTGTCATATATGCCACTGCGCACATATTATTGTTTTTACTTGAAGATGATGTTTCTTTTAAATAATCAAAATATAATTTATTTAATTTTTTAGTTCTTTCGTCTGTAATACTTTCTGTTCCTTTATCATAGTCAAGTATTACATAGTCCATTGATAATATATAATCTGTTTTAACATATATTGTTTTTGTTTTTGAATTTGGGCAAAAATCTTTAGAAATATAGTCTCCTGCAATTAAATAAATATTAGTATCATCAGCGTAAAGAATTTTCCATTCATTTACGCCTGCACTATTAGGGCACTCATATCCTTTTACTATTGCACCATAAAATTCGCTTTTATCCAATTTGTTATTAATGTCAGAAGCTGTTGTTCCATTTTTTGAAAAAGTTCCATTATATAAATCAGAAATCTTTATTTCATATTCTCCATATTCTTTTTTTGCTGTTAGTATTGTATCTGGTTTTAATTCCGTTGGCTCTGGTACATTATCAAAATATTTATCTAAAATAACCTTTAATTCTACTGATGATAGGTCATTCCCTTTATCGTCTATTTGCTTAATTGATATATCTATTTGTATTTGTTCTTTTAATTCTTCAATTTCTGTATGAGCTTTTGCTTCTTTTGCTTTATTTATTAGTCCATCTTTCCCTTTAGCAATTCTTATACTTACTCCTACTAATATCAAAAGAATAATTATTGTAATTACTACCGCTATTAAGGTTATAGCTCTTTTATTTTTTAAACTTTTAAAAGACATTATTACTCCTTACACAAATTACTGATTCCTTCCACAGCAATTTTTATATTTTTTACCGGCTTCCACAAGGACATGGGTCGTTTCTACCAACTTTTGGGCCATCATTTGTAATAGGCATATGTGAAACCTCTTTTGATTCTTTAGGTGTAGAATTTTTTAATGCATTTACAGCTTGTTCAAGCCCTTGTTTTGTTATTTTTACAGTTTGTTTTCTTTCAACATTGTTAACTTTATTTATGTTTAACAAGATTTTTACAACATCATGCTTAATATCATTAACCATTTGATCAAACATGTCAAATCCTTCAATTCTATATTGAACTACTGGATCTTTTTGACCATAAGCACGAAGGCCAATACCGTCTTTTAATTCATCCATTGCATCAATATGGTCCATCCATTTTTGATCTACAACTTTAAGCATAACAACTCTTTCTACTTCGCCGATTTCTTCTTTTCCTATTTCTTCTGCTTTTTTATCATAGTTTTGTAATGCTTTTTCTTTCAATTCTTCAGCTATTTCACTAACGTTTAAATGCTTCTTAGATAAAGTTTCTAATGAGTTTACATTAAATATATTTTTGATTTCTTGTAGTAAACCTTCTTTATTTACATCTTCACCATTTCCAATATATTCTTGAACAGTTTCTTCTGCTACACTATCAATCATATGTAATATATTGTCATGTATATTTTCTCCATCCAAAACTTGTTTTCTTTGTTTGTAAATTATTCCTCTTTGAGTATTCATAACATCGTCATATTGAAGTACATGTTTACGAATGCTAAAGTTCTTTCCTTCAACTTTCTTTTGTGCTGATTCAACAGCTCTTGAAAGTATTCCCATTTCTAATGGCATATTTTCATCTGCCCCTAATGTATTATATACTGATGTTACCATATCTCCACCAAATATTTTCATTAGGTCATCATCCAACGCAATATAAAATCTTGATTCTCCTGGATCACCTTGACGTCCACTACGTCCACGAAGCTGGTTGTCTATTCTTCTTGATTCATGCCTTTCTGTACCTATAATTTTTAGTCCACCTGCATCTATGACTTCTTGTTTTTCTTCTTTTATTTCATTGTCATATTTTTGCTCTAATTTAGCAAATGTTTCCCTTGCTTTTAATATTTCCTCATCTTCTGTTTCGTTATGTGCTGTTGATTGTTCTATCAATTCTTCTGAAAATCCTTGTTTTTTCATTTCTTGCTTTGCTAAAAATTCACTATTACCGCCAAGCATAATATCAGTACCACGACCAGCCATGTTTGTTGCTATTGTAACAGCTCCCAATTTACCAGCTTGTGCAATAATTTGAGCTTCTTTTTCGTGATATTTAGCATTTAATACTTCATGTTTTATTCCTTCTCTTTTTAATATGCTACTTAATTTTTCAGATTTTTCTATTGAAACAGTACCAACTAGCACTGGTTGACCTATTTTATGGCTTTCTTTAATATCTTCTACCACTGCTCTAAATTTAGCATTTTCATTTTTATATATAATATCATTATTATCAATTCTTATCATTGGCTTATTTGTAGGAATTGATATTACGTCTAAATTATATATCTCTCTAAATTCAGATTCTTCTGTCATAGCTGTACCAGTCATACCTGATAATTTATCATACATTCTAAAATAGTTTTGGAATGTAATTGTTGCAAGAGTTTTAGATTCATTTGCAATTTTAACATGTTCTTTTGCTTCTATTGCTTGATGAAGACCATTGCTATATCTTCTTCCATACATAATTCTTCCAGTAAACTCGTCAACTATTAATACTTCTCCATCTTTAACTATGTAGTCTATATCCTTTTTCATAACTCCATGAGCATGTAATGCTTGGTTAATATGATGAACTATATCAGAATTGTCTAAATCATTTAAATTCTCTAATTTAAAGTAATCTTCTGCCTTTTTTATACCTTTTTGAGTTAATGTTGCTGATTTTGCTTTTAAATCTACTATATAATCATATTTTTCGTTATCTTCTTCTTGGTCAAGATTTTTTATGTCTTCTTCTACTAATACTTTTGATTTTAATCTTTTTACAAAATCATCTGCTTGTGAATATAAAACAGAAGATTCTGCTGCTGTACCTGATATAATTAAAGGAGTACGAGCCTCATCAATTAAGATACTATCTATCTCATCTACAATTGCATAATTTAATGGTCTTTGAACCATTTCACTTTTATATATAACCATATTATCTCTTAAATAATCAAAGCCATATTCATTATTTGTACCATATGTAATGTCACTATTGTATGCTTGTTGTTTTTGCATACTATTCATACCTGCAATTACAAGTCCAACAGATAATCCTAAAAATTTGTATAATTTACCCATCCATTCACTATCTCTTTTTGCCAAGTAATCATTTACTGTTACAACATGAACACCTTTTCCTGTTAGTGCATTTAAATATACAGGAAGTGTTGCAACTAAAGTTTTACCTTCACCAGTTTTCATTTCCGCGATTCTTCCTTGATGAAGAATGATTCCACCTATTAATTGAACATCAAAGTGACGCATACCTAAAACTCTTTTAGAAGCTTCTCTAACTACTGCAAAAGCTTCTGGTAATATATCATCTAAAGTTTCTCCTTCATTTAACCTTTTTTTGAATTCTTGTGTTTTACCTGTTAGTTCTTCATCAGAAAGTTTTGATATTTCTGGTTCAAAACTATTTATTTTATCCACTATTGGCATTACTCTTTTTACTTCTTTTTCACTATATGTGCCAAAAATTTTACTAAATAAACCCATTTAATTTCCTTCTTTCAATTAATGTGTATGCTATGGCCAACCCAATCTGCCATACATTTAAATAATATATCATGAACTGTAATATATTGCAAGAATTTAACATAGAATTTAATTAGATAAATTGGAATTTGTTTAATTGCTGTGAGAGGTGTGATGTTGGAGGTGTGATTTATAGGGCCAAGGCTTCGCAGGCCTTTCTTTATTCCTCACACTTCTCACCTCACACTTCGCACTTCGTGAAATTCCAATTCCACAGAAAGGATTGATATAATGTTTGTATGGAATATTAAATTAAATGGAAAAAAGTTAGTAAAGATAATTCTTGTTTTTATAGCAATTGCTATAACAATATATTTTGCAATTTCGGCACACATGATTTATGCTAATAGTTTTAAGGTGAAAGATGAAACAATAAATACAAATACGATTAATATTTCTACCAATGACTATACTAATATTTTAAAAGCTGTTCATGATGATATAGATTCTTATGTAGGTAAAGAAATATGCTTTTCTGGTTACGTTTATAGATTGTTAGACTTTAAAGAAACAGAATTTGTTCTTGCGCGAGATATGATAATTAGTTCAGATATGCAAACATTAATAGTAGGTTTTTTATGTGATTGCAAAAATGCCCAAAATTTTGATAATGATTCTTGGGTAGAAATAAAAGGTGAAATTACAAAAGGCTCATATCATGGTGATATGCCTATAATAAAAATAAAAGAAATTAAACAAATAGAAAAGCCAAAAGATAATATTTATGTTTATCCACCTGATGATACATATGTTCCTACTTCTGCTATGTTTTAAAGGAGAGGCGTTTGCCTCTCCTTTATTTTCTATCCAATATAGTTTTCACTATTCCATTATCTATCATTGTTTCAAAAACATTTTGTAAAATTATTAGTACTATTGGACCTATAAATAAGCCTATTATTCCAGAAAACTTAAAGCCTGTATACATTGCAATTAATGTAAATACTGGATGTATTCCTATATTATTCCCAACAATTCTTGGCTCTAATAACTGGCGTACTACTAGTATTATTATATAAAGTATAAATAATGCAATTCCTAAACTTAAATCTCCATTTACAGCAGAAATAATAGCCCATGGTAGCATTACTGTGCCAGACCCAAGTATTGGAAGTGCATCTACAAACCCTATTCCGAAGTGCTGCTAAAAATGGATATGGCACATTTAATCCACATATTTTAAAAATATATAGCCCTATTAAAACCTCTATAAAAGATATTAATATTAGTGTTGCTTCTGCTTTTAAATAACCTCCTAATGTAGCAATTAATTTTCTTAAGTGTAATCCAAATTTTTTTACCCATAGTTTTGGGAAATGGTGTTCTAATTGATCTAACATGTACATTTTATCTGCACACATAAAATATGTTGAAAGTATTGTAATTACAATATATATACCTATTATTGGAAGAGAAGTTATGTTTTGAAGTATTGAAGTTAAAAAATTACTTATCCATTTTGTTAAAAACTCTAAAAAATTACTAGTTGCATTTTGAACTATTGAAACAACTTGCTTTGGTATTTTAATTTTCTCAAAATCTATATTGTTTATATATCTTTGTATTTGAATATATATTTTTTCTATATATATATTTAAGCTTTGTAATAAATTTGAAGATTCTGTAATTAAACTAATTACACCCCAAATAATTAGCGCTATTAAAATTGTAAAAATACATACTAATGTAATTACAGCACTTGTTTTTCTAGTTAATTTTGTTTTTTTATTAATAAATTTAATAATAGGCTCTATTAATAAAGATATAATAAATCCTATTAAAAAAGGCATATAAAACAAAGCTAATTTAAACGATAAATAAATTGCTACCAGAGTAAGGATTAGTATTAGTATTTTCTTTATTACTTTTGTAAAATAGCCCATATCAACTACCAAATTTCATCACATCCTTACAATAGCTTGTACTATAATTATATGTAAAATATAGGTAATTATGCACAGTGAATTAGATTTTTCACGAGGTGCGAAGTGTGAAATGAAGATCATAGAGTTAAAGCTTCATAGGCTTTTCCCTATTTTTTCACACTTCTCACTTCACACATCTCACCTCAATTTAGTTTAAAAATATCTCGGCCTTTGTGGTGGTCCCATTGGGGGTCTTGGTGGTCTATTAGGTGGTGGCATTCCTGGCCCTGGTCCCATTGGTGGTCTTCCTCCTCCCGGTGGAAATGGTGGTCTAATTGGTGGCCTATTAGGTCTTCCCCACTCTTTTAATAATAAAATTCTTATTAGATCCCTTAACAAGAAATTGTTTTGTCTTGTTTCTCTTGTTCGTTGTTCAGGTTCTTTTGCATTTGGATTTATTACATCTCCATTTTTCAATTGTGGCTCTATTCTTGTTGTAGCTTGTTCTTCTGGTTCTATATTTCTATATATTTCATCTGTCATTTGTTCTAACAAATCTTTTGTGATTTCACGATTAGAATTCATATTACAAGCTTTGCATACCATTGGATATATAATTTTATATATCTCTGGGTAAAAAGCTGTTAAATCTTGTTGTGGCATAGTGTTTATAGTCATCTCATTTGCATAATTATACATATCTTCTTGTGAATCTGTATATGTATAATTTCTTTCTGTGTATGGAGAATATCCAAGTACACTCCTCATATATTCTTCATAATTTTGATAATTCATTACTAAACCTCCTTTTTGCATGTTACATTATATGCAGAAGGTAATCTTTTATTGCAAAAAAAGTGGCTTTGCTACACTTTTTTTCTCGCCGATTTGAGTTTCCGAATAAAATGAGGAAATTTCAAAGGCAATAGCGATTATAGCATTTTTATTGAATAGGAAAAATCGGAGATTTTCCTATTCAATAAAAATAAAGATTATATAAAATATAATCTTTGGATTGAATTTGAATTTGTTTAATTGAAGTGAGAAGTTGGATGTGGGAGGTGGGATTTATAGGGGCAAGGCTTCGCAGGCCTTTCCCTATTCTTCGCACTTCTCACCTCACACTTCTCACTTCGTGAAATTACAATTTATTTAATATTTGCTTAAATTTATTTCCTCTTTCTTCAAAATTTTTAAACATGTCAAAGCTTGCGCTTGCTGGTGAAAACAGTACTACATCTCCTTTTTTGCTTACTTCTTTTGCTTTTTGTATTGCTTCTTCTAATGTAGTTACTTTACATATTGGTAATTCTTTTTTTGTAAACTTTAATTCATATGTTACTGCACTATATATTTTGTTTGCTGTCTGGCCTAATAATATCAATGCTCCAACATTTTCTACAATTGGTTTTGCAATTGGCGTATAGTCTAAATGTTTGTCATATCCTCCTGCAATTAAAATTATGTTTTCATCAAAAGATTTTAATCCTGCAATTGTTCTTGTTGGGCTTGAGGCAATTGAATCATTATACCATTTTGCTCCATTTATTTCTTTTACAAATTCTAGCCTATGTTCTACACCTGGAAATTTGCTTATTGCTTTTGCTTGATTTTCTACATTTACAAATCTACTTGTTGCGGCAATTGCTGCACATATATTTTCTGCGTTATGTACTCCTCTTAATTTAATATTTTTTGTATTTACAATATGTCTTCTTAAACCATTTTCACATTCTTTTATAATATTATCATCTAATATAATTCCATTATCTAATTTCTCTTTACTACTAAAATATATTACTTTTGCATTTGCTTCTTTTGCAAAGTTTCTTGTTATATCATTGTCATAATTTAATACAAGTAAATCGTTTTCACTTTGCATTTTAAAGATGTTGGCTTTTGCTTCTTTGTATTCTTCATATGATTTATGTATATCTAAATGATTTGGGCTAACATTTGTTACTACTGCTACATTTGGGCTTACTTTCATTGTCATTAATTGAAAACTACTTAATTCTAACACAATATAGTCTTCTGGTTTCATTTCTTTTATTTTTGTAAATAATGGTATACCAATATTTCCACCTAAAAAGCAATTTAATCCTTGTTCTTTTAGAATTTCATATATTAAAGACGTTGTTGTTGTTTTTCCATCGCTTCCTGTTATAGCAATAGTCGTACCTGGGCACATTTCTAATACCAACTCTATTTCGGAAGTTAAAAGTGCTCCTCTTTTTACTTCTGCTTCTATTTGAGGTGTATCAGGCCTACAAGAAGGGCTTCTGAATATTACATCAAATCCTACTAATTTGTTTAAATAATTGTCACCAAAAGAAAACTTTAATTTGTATTCATATATCTTATCTAGAATGTTTTTATCTAAACTTTCAATATCTTTATTATTAAATAATGTTATGTTGGCACCTAATTTATATAGTTCATCTATTAGCGGAATATTACTTACTCCTAAGCCTATTATTGCAACTTTTTTACCTTTTATATAATTATTAAATTCTTCTAATTTTTCATTTACATATTTCATAAAAAATCTCCTTAATATTCTTTACTACATCTTGTTTTTTCTCTAATTTATTCTCTCCTATAGGATTTACAGTATAATCAAAATATTTGTTTTTATCTCTATTATATATTGAAAAATATACTGTGTTTAATTCATCGCTATTATTTTTTAAATCTTTTTTTCCTAATTGTCCTGTAATTCCAATTCCCCAATTAGATCTTGCAAGGTTTGAAACAGTTTTCGCCATTTCTTTTGCAACATTTGTGCTATATACAGTATATTCTTCTATTACTTTTTTGTTTACTCCGAAATACTCTTTCCATTCATTTGAGTATGTTACAAGACCTAAATTAAATACATCGCTAGATCCATCAATATTTGTTATTTCATTTGCGAGCATTCCTCCTGTACATGATTCCATACATGCTATTGTTTGATTTTTATCTTTTAGAATTTCAATTATTTTTTTCATTTTTTACCTCTTTTTGAATTATATAATAAATTTCGATATTTAACAATTTATATTAGAATATTTTTTACAATTTTGAAAATAATATTATTGTAAATTAAATTTGGAGGTGTTTCTTCTATGTCAAAGAAAAATAAAGAAAATAAGCAAAACAAAGAAAACAAAAACAACAATAGAAATGAAAGAATAGACAATAATAATTGCAAATAGCCTAAAGCAATATAATACTTAAAAGAGCAAGATTGAGTTAAATCTTGCTCTTTTACTTTTCTCTATCTATCCATTCCATGTTTAGAATCATCACAAAATGATGGTCTGCCATTTTCTTCCCAAGCTTTGTGTACATTCATAAAATTTGTAAAAGTTTCTTCGTATTTATCTACAACTTTATCTGATTCACTAAAACTCATTTGATGCCCTATCATTTTTTCAAAATCTTCTAAATCTAATTTTTTTCCATTGTAAACTCCTGATTTTTCATTACCATCAAAATCTAAAAAAGTTAATTTTATTCCATTTTCAACTTCTTCTGCTCTTATTAATTTTGCTTGTGCCATATCATATTGCCTCCTAATTTTTTTCTAATTATATACCATTAAACTAGTTATGTCAATCTTACAACTCTAAATATTTTTTTAAGAATTTTCCTGTATATGACCTATCATTTCTAATTATTTGTTCTGGTGTTCCTGTTGCAACTATTTCTCCTCCGTTGTCTCCACCTTCTGGTCCTAAATCTATAATGTAATCTGCTGTTTTTATTAAATCCAAATTGTGTTCAATTACCACAATAGTATTTCCTGTATCTACTAATCTTTGTAATATATCTACTAATTTGTGAACATCTGCTATATGAAGTCCAGTTGTAGGTTCATCTAATATATATAAAGTTTTTCCTGTTGGTCTTTTAGAAAGTTCTGTTGCCAATTTAATTCTTTGTGCTTCTCCTCCTGAAAGTGTCGTTGATGGTTGTCCAAGTTTAATATAACCAAGTCCTACATCATATAATGTTTGAATTTTTTGTTTTATTTTAGGTACATTTGCAAAAAATTCTAAAGCCTCTTCTACTGTCATTTCTAGTATGTCTGATATGCTTTTTCCTTTATATTTTACTTCTAATGTTTCTTTATTATATCTTTTTCCTTTACATACTTCACATGGTACATAAACATCTGGCAAGAAGTGCATTTCTATTTTTAAAACTCCATCTCCTTGACAAGCTTCACATCTTCCTCCTGCAACATTAAAGCTAAATCTTCCTTTTTGATATCCTCTTAATTTTGCTTCATTGGTATTTGCAAATATATCTCTTATATAGTCAAACACACCAGTATATGTTGCTGGATTAGAACGAGGAGTTCTACCAATTGGAGATTGATCTATATTTATTATCTTATCTATATTTTCTACTCCAACTATTTCTTTGCATTTTCCACCTTTTTCTGATGAACCATATAATTTTTTTGCTAAATTCTTATATAAAACTTCATTTATAAGCGAACTTTTTCCAGAACCTGAAACACCTGTTACACAAGTAAATACTCCTAGTGGTATTTTTACATCTAAATTTTTAAGGTTGTTCTCTTTTGCACCTTTAATTGTAATAGAAACTGGTTTTGCTTTTCTTCTTTTTTTAGGTACTGCAATTTTCTTTCTTCCACTTAAATATTGTCCAGTAATAGAATCTGGAATATTTTTTATCTCTTCTGCAGTTCCTTGAGCTATTACATTTCCTCCATGTACACCTGCACCTGGTCCTATATCTATTACCATATCAGCAGCATACATAGTGTCTTCGTCATGTTCTACTACAATTACGGTATTTCCTAAATCTCTTAATCTTTTTAATGTTGCTAAAAGTTTATCATTGTCTCTTTGATGTAACCCAATACTTGGTTCGTCCAATATATACAATACACCAGTTAACCCTGAACCTATTTGGGTTGCCAAACGAATTCTTTGTGCTTCTCCTCCAGATAATGTTCCTGCTGACCTAGAAAGTGTTAAATATTCCAAACCTACATCTATTAAAAATTGAAGTCTTGCATCTATTTCTTTTAAAATTTGTTCTGCTATCATTTTTTTTGTTTTGCTTAATTGCAATTCGTTTAAATATTTTCTTATTTTATTTATTGGCATATCTGTTAGTTCTTGAATATTTTTTGTTCCAACTGTTACAGCCAAACTTTCTTTTTTTAGTCTTGCTCCATTACAACTGTCACAATGGCTATTACTCATATACATTTCGTAAAAGTCTCTCATACCTTGTGATTTTGTTTCTCTGTAACGTCTATCTAGTGTTGGTATTACGCCTTCAAATGGAGCCGTAAATTTTCTTGTTCCTGCAGCTGATTGATATTCAAAATCTATTTCTTCTGTTCCTGTTCCATATAATATTTTATTTAAAAACTCTTTAGGTAATTTTTTTATTGGAACATCTTTTATTTTTACACCATAATGTTTTGCAATACTCTCAAAATACATTTTAGCCATAGTATCGCCTTTTTTCATAGTACTAGCTCCAAATGCTTTTACACCATCATATAATGTTTTATTTTTATCAGGAATTATTAAATCTTCATCCATTTTCATTAAATATCCAATTCCTAAACATTCTGGGCATGCCCCAAATGGATTGTTAAAAGAGAACATCCTTGGAGACAATTCTTCAAAGCTAATATTACAATCTGGACATGCATAGTTTTGGCTATATAAAACATCCCTAGTTTCTGTGGTTCCACCTATTCCAACTAGTACAAGATTATTTGCATATTTAAATGCAGTTTCAACGCTCTCTGTTAGTCTGCTTCTAATATCTTCTTTTATAACTAATCTATCTACAATTATATCTATATTATGTTTTTTCTTTCTATCTATTTCTATGTCATCTGTTAATTCATAAATTTGATCATCTACTCTTACTCTAACAAATCCCTCTTTACTAAAATCCTCTAATAGTTTTGTATACTCACCTTTTCTACCTCTTACTACAGGAGCAAAGACTTGTATTTTTGTTCCTTCTTCTAACTCCATAAGAGAATCTACAACTTGGTCTATTGTTTGCTTTTCTATTTTTTTACCACAATTAGGGCAATGTGGTACACCAATTCTTGCATATAGTAAACGAATGTAATCATATATTTCTGTTACTGTTCCAACTGTAGAACGTGGGTTTTTAGAAGTTGTTTTTTGGTCTATTGAAATTGCTGGTGATAATCCTTCTATTAACTCTACATTTGGTTTTTCCATTAACCCCAAGAATTGCCTTGCATAACTAGATAAGCTCTCTACGTATCTTCTTTGTCCTTCTGCATACAATGTATCAAACGCAAGAGAAGATTTTCCGAGAACCAGAAAGTCCTGTTATTACAACTAATTTATCTCTTGGAATTGTTAAATTTATATTTTTTAAGTTATGCTCTTTAGCACCTTTTATTATTATACTATCGTTCATATTTGCCTCCCAATAAAACAAAGCTACATATTATTATACCATGAATAATATAAAAAATCACTAAAATTTTTATTATTCAACAAAAAAAGCTAGACATATCTAGCTTTTTTGCCCATTAACCACTACCTTGAGGATGTGAATAATGGTACCCATTTTTGTCTTTATAGATGCCGGACGAATACATACCTGTTGAAGAATTTTCTTCAATTTTCTTTCGATATGGATCATTCAGATCTCCGACTGTCTGCACATAACAGTCTTCGCAATTGCTTGCGTTGGCTTTAGTGCATAATTTGCAACAATAGTTTGCCATTTCGAACTTGTTGTTGCAATCTGGGCCTGCATTTTCTAACCGGCTGATTGCTTCAAAAAATTCTTTACTCCCTGATGGGAGTTTTGTTGTTGTTAATTCTTTTGGCATATTAAAGCCCCTCCTGGTTAATTTATAAAACACATATTGTGTAATATATATATTATAACATTTAACATGACTTTTTTCTAGTACTTTTTAAGATCTGTATTCAATTTATTGTGATTTGTGATTTTTTCGCTGTCCTATATCACATTAATCTATTGCAAACATTTGTACTGTATGATATAATTTATAAGATATGTTAGGAGGAAATATGTTTAAATTACATTCAGACTATAAACCTACTGGCGACCAGCCACAAGCAATTGAATATTTGAGTAATGGAATAAAAAATGGTAAAAAATTTCAAACTCTTTTAGGCGTTACAGGTTCTGGTAAAACTTTTACGATGGCTAATGTTATACAAAAAGTGCAAAAACCAACATTAATATTAGCACATAATAAGACATTAGCAGGACAATTGTATTCCGAGTTTAAAGAGTTCTTTCCAGAAAATGCAGTAGAATACTTTGTATCATACTATGACTATTATCAACCAGAAAGCTACATTCCTTCATCAGATACATATATAGAAAAAGACTCTTCTGTAAATGATGAAATAGACAAGCTACGTCACTCTGCAACTCTTTCACTTTTTGAAAGAAAAGATGTAATAATAGTTGCATCTGTTTCATGTATATATGGTTTAGGAGATCCAGAAGATTATCAAGAGTTAATGCTTTCTTTAAGACCTGGTATGCAAAAAGGTAGAAATGATATTATGAAGAGACTTGTTGAAATGCAATACACAAGAAATGAAATAGATTTCAAAAGAGGAACATTTAGAGCAAAAGGCGACATACTAGAAATATATCCTTCAAGCCAAGAAGAAAGTGCTTTAAGAGTAGAATTTTGGGGAGATGAAATAGAAAAAATAGCAGAAATAAATCCTTTAACCGGAAAGCCTATAGGTACTAGAAATCATGTTTTAATAGGTCCCAACTCTCATTATGTTGCAGGAGAAGGAAAACTAAAAAATGCAATAACAACAATAGAAGAAGAATTAAAAGAAAGAGTAGAATATTTTAAATCGCAAAATAAATTAATAGAAGCACAAAGAATAGAAGAAAGAACAAATTTTGATATAGAAATGCTTATAGAAACTGGATTTTGTCAAGGAATAGAAAATTATTCAAGACACATAAGCGGAAGAAAACCAGGCTCTGCACCCTATACCCTATTTGATTACTTTCCAGATGATTTTCTTTTATTTATAGATGAATCTCATGCTACAATACCACAAGTAAGAGCAATGTATAATGGAGACAGAGCAAGAAAAGAATCTTTGGTTAATTATGGATTTAGATTACCATCAGCCTTTGACAATAGGCCACTTAAATTTAATGAATTTGAACAGAAAATTAATCAATGTGTATTTGTAAGTGCGACACCAGCAGATTACGAAAAAGAAAATTCAAAAGGAAATATAGTTGAACAAATTATTAGACCTACAGGCTTACTAGATCCAAAAATAGAAGTAAAACCAGTAGAAAATCAAATCGATGATTTAATTAATGAAATAAGAATAAGAGAAAAGAAAAAAGAAAGAGTACTAGTTACAACACTTACCAAAAAACAAGCGGAAGACTTAACTGCTTATTTAAAAAGCTTAGATATTAAAGTAAATTATATGCATTCAGATACAAAGGCTCTTGAAAGAATGGAAATAATAAGAAATTTAAGACTTGGAGAATTTGATGTTTTAGTTGGAATTAATCTTTTAAGAGAAGGTTTAGATATTCCGGAGGTTTCACTTGTTGCAATACTAGATGCAGATAAAGAAGGATTCCTTCGTAGTGAACGTTCTTTAATACAAACAATAGGAAGAGCAGCAAGAAATTCAGAAGGAAAAGTAATAATGTATGCAGATGAACTTACAGAAAGTATGGAAAAAGCAATAACAGAAACGAACAGAAGAAGATCAATTCAAGAAACATATAATAAAGAACATGGTATTGTACCACAAACAATTAAAAAATCTGTAAGAGAAGCTATAAAAGCAACCATCATAGAAGATGTAGGTTCTAAATATGAAATTAAAAAAGATGAAAGTATTGAAGATATAATTAAAAAGTTAACAGACGAAATGCTAAAATATGCAGCTAGTATGGAATTTGAAAAAGCAGCAGAATTAAGAGACAAAATTAAAGAATTAGAAAAATTACTATAAGAAAAACATTTTTTAAGTATGCCTTTACAATAAAAAAGAAAAGCCCACTGTAAGAACAGTGGGTAAAACTTTGTGTAGGCTAAAAAGTAATCTTAAACCTTAGATAACTGAGCTCTTCTAGCAATTATGTACAGTTCTTTTGCAAAAGAATCTGCAAATTCCTTTGGAAAAGTCTCAATTATGTGATGAATATAGGAATATACTATATGAGGTATAGAATCACCATATGGTTTTTCCCAGGAAATTATACAAGAATATAAATTCTTGCCTGAAGGGAATTCTTTTATATCAAAGACTTCAAAACCTTTATTTCTTAAGTTTTTTATCTCTGATTTATAAAGGATAACTCCTTCTAATCTAAACTCGCCGTGTTCTGCCAGTTGATAGAGTTTTGTTAACCGCCTTTCTTGGCGGCTAGGAAAATTATACAAAAAACATCACTCCTAAAAAATGATACCTACACTAGTTTTTGGCAATTTAAGCAAAAAAAGTAATTAATGCTATAAAATAATGCCATATTAGTATTATACCACATTATGTAACCATGTGCAATACAAATAAATTTTACAACTCAATATAGTTCTAATACCCATTTACATTGACAAATATATTTTTTTTGTATATTATTATTACAGTTGTTTTATGAGGAGGCTACAAATGAAAATAAATTATAAAATTTTATTTACTTGTATATTATTAATATTTTTTATTCTGTTTATACATACATATTGTTTTGGAATTAATATGAATTTGCCTTTAAACAATAGTTCATCTGAAAATGAAAATTCAAATGATATAGTAAACGAACTATATGGTGATGATAATGATGTTGTTATAGAAGGCGCAAATGAACAAGAAAATTTATATGACGAGCAAGATAATTTATATGAAAACACTCCTACTTCCCCATCTGTTGTTACTACAACAACTGCTGACTCTAGCGGTCTTACTTTCGATAATATTCTTGCAATAATTCTAATTGTAATTGGTATTGTTTTAATTTTATTTGCAGTTGCAATTTTTGTACGTTTTAAATAATTTTATTTTTTAGAAGCTTTTTGTACAATTTGTACAAAAAGCTTTTCTTATGTATATTTTTTCATTTTTTATAAATAATATAAATGAATTACAAAAAATTAGGAGGTAAAACAATGAAAAGAAAAGCATTGGTAGTTTTATTTATATTATTTGCACTTTTATTTATATCTACTATTTCTTTTGCAAATAACGATATTAAAGATGGTATTCATTCTGCAACAGATACAGTTATAGATGGTGCTTCAAATTTAGCAAATGATGCTAGAAAAGGTGTTGGTGCAATTGAAAACACTATTGAAGATGGTGCTAAAGATATTGGTAATG
Organism: uncultured Clostridia bacterium; assembly: GCA_934167165.1. Lineage (GTDB taxonomy): Bacteria > Bacillota > Clostridia > TANB77 > CAG-508 > CAG-452. Next base: position 46,532 of record CAKPKG010000003.1, on the reverse strand, counting down.
CAGTATTTAGCGATAACGCCGATTATACAACAACAAGAACTGCAACAGCAATGAACAATACAAATAATATGAGCAATACATGGACTTGGGTAATTTTAGCTGTAGCCGCAGTAGTAATTGTAGGACTTATTTGGTATTATATTGCACAAAATAATCATACAGACAATTATATAGATAGATAATTTTATTAGCAATTATAGCATTTTATCTATTTTCTCTTTTTAATTATTGTGCTATAATATGTATATCAAATTAAAAAGAGGTATGTACAATGTCTAAACAAATTGCTAAAAATCCTGTTGCAAGACATAATTATGAAATTATAGATACTTTAGAAACTGGTATTGTTTTGTCTGGAACAGAGATTAAATCTATTAGAAATCGGTAAAGTTAATTTAAAAGATAGTTATGCTAATATAAAAAATGGAGAATTATATATTTATGGATTGCATATAAGTCCTTACGAATTTGGAAATATATACAATAAAGATCCTTTGCGTGATAGAAAGTTATTAGTAAATAAACGAGAAATAAATAAACTTGTTGGATTAATTAAACAAAAAGGCTATTCCCTAGTTCCTATTTCTATGTACTTTAAGGGTAATTTTGTAAAAGTTGAATTAGGTATAGGTAAAGGTAAAAAATTATATGATAAAAGACGAGAAATTGCAAAAAAAGATGCTGAAATGAGAATGAGAAGAGCTAAAGATTAGCTCTTCTCTATTTATATATACTAGGAAATTTATCATTTCCTAGTATATATAAATGCTATAATCGCTATTGCCTTTGAGATTTCCTCATTACATTCGGAAACTCAAATCGGCGAGAACAAAGGGCGACTAAAGTCGCTTTGTTCCCTATGCTTTGTTGCTTGATCCAAATACGTCTCTTATTTTATGTTCTACTACTTCTGTTATTTTTTCTCTTGCTGGAGTTAAATATTTTCTTGGATCAAATGCAGATGGATTTTCTGCTAATGCTTTTCTTATTTCTCCTGTAAATGCTAGTCTTAAATCTGTATCTACATTTATTTTTGATACTCCTGATAAACTAGCTTCATGTAATATTTCATCTGGCACACCTTTTGCTCCTGGTATATCTCCCCCATAGTTATTGCATGTTTCTACAAGTTCTGGTATTACTGTTGAAGCCCCATGTAATACTATTGGTGTATTTGGTATTTTTTCTTTTACTTGTTTTAATATATCCATTCTTAAACGTGCTTCACCTTTAAATTTATATGCACCATGGCTTGTTCCTATTGCTATCGCTAAAGAATCACATCCTGTTCTTTCTACAAATTCTTTTGCTTGATCTGGGTCTGTATATTTAGCATCTTCTTCTGAAACATTTACATCATCTTCTATTCCGGCTAGTTGTCCTAATTCAGCTTCTACAACTACTCCTCTTTCATGTGCATAATCAACAACTTTTTTTGTTAATGCTACATTTTCTTCAAAACTATATTTAGAACCATCTATCATAACTGATGTAAATCCATTGTCTATACACATTTTGCATGTTTCAAAATCTGGGCCATGATCTAAATGTATTGCTATTGGAATATTTGTTTCTTCTACTGCTGCTTCTACCATTTTCATTAAATATTTTATTCTTGCATATTTTATTGCTCCACTTGAAGCTTGAAGAATTACTGGTGAATTTTGTTTTTGTGCTGCGTCTATAATTCCTTGTATAATTTCCATATTATTTATGTTAAATGCACCTATTGCAAATCCTTCTTTCATTGATTTTTCAAACATTTCTTTTGTTGTTACTAATGGCATAATATTACCTCCTAAATTTTATTGTTTTTTATATTGTTATTTTATTTCTAAAATCTTACTATGTCAATAGCATAAAGTAAAAGGCACTAAAATATTTTAGTGCCTTTTTTGGGAAAACTATTACTTAAATTTTGTTGATAAAGTCTTTATTATTCCAAAGCTTCCTAATCGGAAGAAATACTCTCTGTTTAAAATTCCAACTTCATCAATACTTAATTCGTTTAAAACTTTTTCTGCAAAATTTGCTTTTGTTTCTTCTTGCCCGTGATTTATCAAAATACCTTTTAAATTACTAAATTGCTTTAATAATTCAATTAATTCTTCTGATTTTGCATGGGCAGAAAACTCATTGCAATAAGACACATCCGCAAATTTTCTGCATATCAAACCTCCAATTTTAACAGACTCGCTTTCTTCTGCATTTTTTAAGTTTGCTCCAAGAGTTCCTTCTGCTGTATATCCAGTAAAAAGTATTAAGACCTTCTTTTTAGAAATAAAATATGGTATATACACCTGTGCAGGTCCATATGTTCCCATTCCTGATGTTGTAACAATTATTTTACATTTATCAGTTTCCAGTAATTCATCTCTAATTTCACTGTTTACCAACTCTAGGTTTTTTGGTAAAAAGTCTTTTTTGTCTTCTTCTATCAAACATTTAGAAGAAAGATATAATGCTGTATATGCTTGTGCCAAATTTCCATCAAAGTATATTGGTACATTTATATCCAGTTCATTATTATCTTGTAATTCTTTTAATTTTAATAGAATTTCCTGTGATCTTCCAAGCGAAAAAACAGGAAGTATTATTGTTTTCCTTTGTTCTATCGCTTCCAATACTTTTTGAGAAAAATATCCATAATTGATATCATTTACAGAAGTGTCTCCATAGGTTGACTCTATAATCGTTGATAATCTCATATTCTTTATTTGGTCGGGAATTCCCGGCAAATATATAAAATTATTTTTGCAGTTATAATCTCCTGTAAATAAAACATTTATAGGCTCTTCTCCCGGATAATTAATTTCAACCAATATCATGGCTGCTCCAATTAGATGTCCATTTTTTAAAAATGTAACTTCTATATTCGGAGCAACTCGAATTTTATGGTTGAACTCAACTCCAACAACATTGTTTGATGTTGCCTCTACATCTTTAGCACTATAGAGTGCAGGTTGATGTTTTCTTTTACATACATCAGAAAGTACTTTTTGACTATCATTTAGTGCTAATGGAAGTAATATTTTAGTTTGAGTTGAGCAATATATATTTCCAAAATAGCCTTTTTTAAACAATAGTGGCAATCTGCCAATATGGTCCACATGATTATGCGTTACTAATACAAATGCTAGTTCATCGCATTCGAACGGCAACTCATAATTTAATGAATCATATTCCTTCTCTTGAAAAAGTCCGCAATCAATTACAAACTTTATGCTCTCCCGATTTGGGAGTTTTAAAACGCATAAGAAGCAACTTCCTGTAACCTCTGGATGACAAGCCATTACGTCTAAATACATTTTAGTTTTGTTTCCCATAAGTGTTCCTCCAATCCAAAAATTTTTTTCATGGGAAAAATTTCTGACATATGAATTATACAATATTTTTTGCTCTTTTTCAACATTTATGTATACTTTAAAAATTAATTTAACACATTTAAAAGCAATCATTTGCTAAAAATAATAATTAATACTATAAAAATAGCCTTTACGCATAAGAAAAAAGGAGTCCATACAGACTCCTAAATTCTTATCAAATTACATTAATTCTTTTGGCATTAATCTGATTGGCAATTTTTTTAATATTTTCGCCACCTTTGCCGATAACAAGCCCCTTATAGAAATCGGGAACTTTAATAGTAATCGCTTGTCCTTTGGCATCCATTTTTTTTATAAATACCACATCATGCTTAAGACAAGTAAATGGATAATTCTTCTCACATGCCTTAATATAGCCTTTAGGAATGTATTGTTCGTAAAAGTAGTTCGGCTCTTCATAAGGATTTGAAGAAATTGTTACAATGGATGAAATTCCATCAAGAGTTTTCTCCATAAACAGTTTTTCAAAAACCTCTGCCTGTTCACTAGCTACTTCTTCTACACAACGAGAATATGTTTCTTTTACCCATTCATATTCAGCAGGGTCAATAGCTTCATCTGTATATGATTCAGCTATCAGTACGTAGCTATCAGTATCAAGATTAAGCTCATACAAAGGAGCTGTAATCATGATAACTTTTTGATCGACTGCACTTAAAACATATGAGCAATCTTCTAAAAAGTCCTCTCTTTTTACTGAAGAATCAATACCATTGTCTTCAAATTTTTTCATGAGTATAGTGTCAATATTATTTACCTCAAAGCTTGGAATTTGAGAAAAATCTTCTTTCCGAAGTTGAACATACTCATCACTCATTTTAACCCATTTGTAATTTGACATAGTTTACCTCCTTTTAGTTGTATCGGAGGTTTCCCTCCGAAAGTTTATTTTTTCGAAGAGAATAACTCTTTACATAATTAAAATATATCATAATTTACATAAAAAAGCAAGTTTGTATTAATATCTTAGTATATATTTTGTAAATAAAAGTATACTATATGTTATTTGTAATTGCATAAAATTATTTCTCTTCTCTTATTTTGTTTGAACCTATTTTACTTTTTTATATCAATCACATTAATTAATTTAACACATTTTATTTTACTTTCATATTATATACGAAGATTATGTAGGAGGATTTTTTATGAACAATTATGAAATTATGATGAATGGTAATGTTAAAATTGGTGAATTTGCACCTGAATTTGAAGCTCAAACAACTATGGGAAATATTAAACTTTCTGATTATAAAGGAAAATGGGTTGTTCTTTTTTCTCATCCTGGAGATTTTACTCCTGTTTGTACAACAGAGTTTATTGCTTTTTCAAAAATGAATACATACTTTGAAAGATTAAATACTTGTTTGCTTGGTCTTAGCATAGATAGCAATGCTTCTCATTTAGCTTGGTTATACGATATTTGTATGCGTACTGGTATAAGAGTTCCGTTTCCTGTAATAGCTGATAGAAGCGGAGAAATTGCTAGAAGATATGGAATGGTTGCAAATGAAATAAGCAATACCGAAACTGTAAGAAATGTGTTTATTATTGATGATAAAGGAATTATAAGAGTTATTTTAGTGTACCCATTAAACGTAGGTAGATGTATTCCTGAAATTTTAAGAATTATAGAAGCTTTACAAACAGCAGATTGCAACAAGGCTTCTACTCCAGCTAATTGGCTACCTGGTGACCCAATTATAGTTCCTGCTCCTAAAACTTGCAATGAACTAACTACAAAAGTTAAAGAAATAGACGAAAATAAAAATGGCATGAGTTGGTATTTGAGTTTTAAAAAGCCTGTTGATTGCAAGACTCAAATTAATTCAAATTCTGAAATTAAAAAATTAAATTGTAAAGATTCAGGGAAAAAATAAGTTTATTTATACTTAAAAAATTTTAATTTTTATAATTTTTCCAATATAATAAAAAATATATCTATTTTAAAGTGAGTTCGACCTGATAAAATTATTGCTTTTCAGAAATTAGAGTTCGTATATAAAGTTTGAATATTTGCTTATCTTAAACGCCTTGAAGAACGAATCTTTTAAATAGATATATTTTTTATTTTAATTTTAAAACTTTTCTCTTTAAAATACATGTTTTTTTATTAATTTTAAAAATAAATTTAAAAATTTAATAAATTATTTGTTTTTGGAAATAATATTAATATCTTGATTTTTTAAGGAGGATTATTTTTATGGAAAAGAAACAGTTAATTAATTGTACAGTTTGTAGTTGTGCTTTTAATAATGAAAAAACTCAAAAATGTGAATTAGAGGATATAATTGTAAGGCCTTGTAAAAATTGTAGTAATGGAAATCCAGAAGATGAATCTATGTGTGGAAGTTATCGTTGTAATCAAGAATAAAGTAAAAGGCAGTAGAAAGAAATTCTTTCCACTGCTTTTTATATAGCCTTCTATTCCTCGCTTGTTGTTCCTGTTCCTGCATTTACTTGATCACAATATTTTTTATATTCGCTTTTAAATTTGCTATCTTTAAAATTTAATTTACTTTCTTCTCTTAATTGTATTAAAGCTTTATATTTTATATATGGATCTTCTTTTTCTATATCTGTTGCTAGTGCTTTAACTATATCATTAGTAGCTTCTTCTAATGATGGTTTTTCTTTTTGATCTACTTTATATATTACATGATATCCAAAATCTGTTTTTACTGGCTCTTTTGAATATGTTCCATTTTCTAATGCTTTACTTGCTTCTACATATTCTGAAACCAAACTAGAGTTAAATCCATTATATCCTAAATCTTCATATGTTGCTTTGTCTTTGTATTCTTCAGCTACTTCATCAAAAGATTTTCCTGAATCTAATTTTGCTATTATTTCTTTTGCAGTTGCTTTTGCTTGTTCGTCTGTAACATCATCAGTTATACTTACTAGGATATGTTTTGTATTTATATCTCCATATACGTTTTCATCATAATATGTTTGTATTTTATCTTGCTCTATTTTTGTTTTTAAATACTCTACATAATATAAATCTCTTTTATAATTCAAAGTTAAATACTCTATAAATTCATCTTTTGTTGAGAATCCATTTTCACTTAAGAATTGTTCTTCAGTATATCCATAATATGTTTGGTATGTTGTTAAATAGTAATTTGCTTGTTCTTCTATCTCTTTCTTTTGATCATCTGTAAGTTTATATTTATTTTTTAATATTGCTTTGTCAACTAAATCTAATGCATAATTTACTGAATATGCTTTTTTCATTTCACTATAAAGTTCATCTTTCTTTATTGATCCACCTTTTACAGTTGCAATAGTTTCATTTCCAAACTTTGGTATTCCAACAAAATATAGTCCTACAACAATTGCTGCACCTAGTATTAAGCCTATAACGCCAGAAATCCATACCTCTTTTTTTGAAAAAATTGATTTTTTTTCTTCTTTTATGACTTTGTCTTCCATAAACACTCTCCTTTTTATTGCCCTATCGGCATTATAATATTTAAATTATTTTATATATAGATTATTAAAATAAACTTAAAATCAAACTTTAATTAGTAAAAGCTGTTTATAATTTATATTCTATAAATTTGTGTGTTTGCAAACTTGGTTTTAAATCTAATATTCTTTGATTACTAGAACCTCTAAATTTTAATGTTGGGTCTTTTTTTGCTTCTACAAATCTTCCATCAACTAATACATCTATTTCACTTAAACACTTATTTGTTTCTTCATCATTTCTATCTATAAGTTGGTCTAATGTGTATCCAGAATAGCACCATACATTAAATTCTGGTCTTATTTCTTTTACGTCTTTTATAAATTTTAAAACTCCAGGAATGTTTTCCTTACATAGAGGTTCCCCTCCACTTATAGTTATTCCATTTAAAATAGAATTTTCCTTTATTCTTTTTAAAATTTCTTCTTCATTAAATTCTTCACCATAATTAAAGTCTTGTGCTTCTTTATTATGACATCCAGGGCAGTGATGTGGGCAACCACTTACAAATAAGACTGCTCTCCAGCCCAAACCATTTGATATACTTTCGTCATAAAAACCAGCTATCTTCATATCAGCCATCTCCTAATTTATTTTTTATTTTCTTGTATGAGTTACTCTATCGTGTAATTCAGCTAATTTTCCTTTGTTCCATCTAGAAGTTGTACCTACTAAATATCCTGTTATTCTTTGAATTGTATCAATATTTTCTCCACCACATATTGGACATACTTTTAGATTTACATCTGCATTTTCAAATCCGCAATCTAAACATCTAGAACGAGTATGATTTATAGAACCATAACCCATGTTATATTTATCCATTAAATCTACAACTGCTTCTACACTATTTGGATTATGTGTAGCGTCTCCATCTAATTCTATGTAGAATATATGTCCTCCTGCTGTTAATGCATGATAAGGTGCTTCTATTTTAGCTTTTTCTTCTGCTGTACATTTGTACCATACTGGAACATGGTTACTATTTGTATAATAGTCTTTATCTGTTACTCCTAATATAGTTCCATATTCTTTTCTATCCATTTTTGTAAATCTTCCAGATAATCCTTCTGCTGGAGTTGCAAGTACAGAGTAATTCAAGTCATATCTTTCAGAATATTTATCACATGATTCTTTCATTTGTGTAATTATTTCTATTCCTAATTTTTGTGCTTTTTCTGATTCTGCATGATGTTTTCCAGTAAGAACTGTTAAACATTCTGCTAAACCTATAAATCCAATACCTAATGTTCCATGTTTTAAAACTGGCTCTACTCTGTCATTAGGTTTTAAATTCTCACTACCTTGCCATAATCCAGACATTAATAGTGGAAATTGTTTTGCAACTGCACTGCATTGGAATTTATATCTATCATATAATTGTCTTGCTACAATGTCTGTATATTTTTCTAATTTATTTAGGAATATTTTTTTAACTTCTTTATTGTATTTTTCTGTCATGTACTGTTCGCTACCTTTACCAATTTCGAAATTAATTCCTAAATTTTCTTGTGCTTCTCTCGCTGATTCTATTGCTATTTTTACAATATTTACTGTTGTAAATGATAAGTTTCCTCTTCCTACTGATGTATCTTCTCCATGTCTATCTGCAAATACTCTTGTTCTACATCCCATAGTTGCACACTCATAATAATATCTGTTTGGATCATCTTCTCTCCACTTTGGATGTTGATTAAATGTAGCATCTAGATTTATAAAGTTAGGAAAGAATCTTCTTGCTGTAACTTTACATGCATATTTGTATAAATCATAGTTTTTATCTTGTGGTAAATAATTTACTCCTCTTTTTTTCTTCCAAATTTGAATTGGGAATATTGGAGTTTCTCCATTTCCTACACCTTTTTCTGTTGATGCAAGCATTTCTCTTATTATACATCTACCTTCAGCAGAAGTATCTGTTCCATAGTTTATAGAACTAAATACAACTTGGTTTCCACCTCTTGAATGGATTGTATTCATGTTATGTATAAATGCTTCCATTGATTGGTGAACTCTTTCTACTGTGTTGTTTATTGCAAGTTGTGTATATTTTTTATCACCTTTTAAATCTTTTGTATCTTTTTTGATATAGTCTTCTACTTTATAATCATAAAGTTTTGACAAATCTTCATCAATTACTTTTTCTATTTTTTTAATTTCTTCTACAAATGTCTTTTTTACATATGGAGCTAGGTAATAGTCAAATGCAGGAATTGCTTGTCCACCATGCATTTCGTTTTGAACTGTTTCTAGTGATATACATCCAATAATACTTGCTGTTTCAATTCTTTTTGCTGGTCTAGAGCTTCCATGCCCTGCTCTAAATCCATGTTCTAGAATTTTATCTAATGGATGTTGTAAGCATGTTAAACTTTTTGTTGGGTAATAATCTTTATCATGTATATGAATATATCCATTTTTTATTGCTGTTCTAGCTTCTGTTGATAGCAAAAAATCATCAACGAATGGTTTTGTAGTTTCTGATGCAAATTTCATCATCATACCAGCAGGTGTATCTGCATTCATATTAGCATTTTCTCTTGTAACATCATTAGACTTTGTTTCTATAATCTCCAAAAACATGTCTTTTGATTTTGCTTTTCTTGCAACATCTCTGTTATATCTATATGTAATATATTCTTGAGCAACTTCTTTTCTAGAAGATCCCATTAATTTTTTCTCAACTATATCTTGAATTTCATAAACAGATACTTGTACTTTATCTTTTAATTGATTTCTTACGCTATCTGCTATTTTTGTAGCTAAATCTATATCAACACCACCTGTTGTATGTGACATTGCTAATGTTATAGCTTTAATAATTCTTTCATCATTATACTCTGATATTCTTCCGTCTCTTTTTATAACTTGCATGTGTGTGCCCCCTTCTAACAACTATTACTACTTATATTTTTTCTTTTGTACATTGTTGGTTATACACTTACAGCTACTTGGGTTACAACACTTGCGTATCTCCTTTTGCTTAAAAAAAATGTATGCCGTTTTTTGGTTTAAAAGTATTTTATCTTAACCAATATTTAAAGTCAATATGTATTGATTTTTTGTAATATTACATTTACGTTACAAAAATGTTACAATAACATTACTTTAATTTTATATTCTTTTCAATTCCCATTTTACCAGCTCTTGTAATTTTTTCGTAACCATATTTTTCCTTTAAGTTGTCCAAAACTTCATCCAATTTTTCTTGTTTTCGTTCTTTTTCTGTTTCAAACAATGAAATTTGTGCTTCATTTTTATTTGTTAATTTATCTACTCTTAAAGCAACAAGCCTAATTTCTTCTCCTTTATACATTTCTTTTAATAGCTCTTTTGCTTTTAAATATATATCTTTTGTATTTGCCGTTGCAAAATCTAACTTTTTTTGATGAGAAAAATCTTTAAAATCTTTTGTTCTTAACCCAACATTTACAACACTTGCAACCATTTTGTGTTTTCTTAACCTATATGCAACATGCTCTGCAAGTGTTAGCAATATTTCATTTAAAGTTTCTACATTGTTTACATCTTGTGCAAGAGTAGTAGAATTTCCTATGCTTTTAGGTGGTCCATAATTATATATAACTTCAGACTCATCTATACCATTCGCATATTCCCACATCATTTTGCCATGTTTTCCAAATTTTTTAGTTAGCTCTTCCAAGTTTGTTTTTGCTAAATCTCCTATTGTTTTTATGTGCATATTATATAATTTAGGAACACTTTTTCTTCCCAACATAAATAAGTCTCCAACAGTTAAATTCCACATTTTGCTTTGAATTTCATTGGGATATAATGTATGTATTTTATTAGGCTTTTCAAAATCAGATGCCATCTTTGCTAGTAATTTATTTGTACTTAAACCAATATTTACAGTAAAGCCCAATTCTTCATTTATTCTTTTTTGTATTTCTTTTGCTTTTTCTTCTAGAGTAGATTTCATTAAAAAATTGGTCATATTTAAAAAGCATTCATCTATTGAATACCTTTCTATTTCGTCTGTATAGTTTAGTAAAAGATTATATAATTTATCTGAATATTCTTTATATATTTTATAATTGCTAGGATATATTTTTAAATTTGGGCATTTCTTTCTTGCTTGATATATTGTTTCGCCTGTTACAATTCCAAATTGTTTTGCTATATTACTTTTTGCTAAAACTATTCCAGCTCTTCTATTTTCATCTCCTCCTATTATTGAAGGAATTGTTCTTATATCTAATGTTTCACCTTTATTTAGTAGATCTAAAGCTGACCAAGATAAAAATGCATTATTTACATCAATATGCATAATTTTTCTTTCCATATTATCACCAAGGTAATTATAGAACGTTTGTTTGTATTTGTCAATAAAATTTGCTTATTATTAATAAATAAAAAAACTTCTCTAGTTTTCCACTAAAGAAGCTTTTCAGAATTACATGGTTATTGCATTGTATAAATATTATCACTATCGTCTGTTCCATCATCATTTAAACTACAAAATTGAGTATTGTTCATTACTCTATATCCTCCCCAAGATGTATATATATATCCATCTTTGCACACATATATAGATTGATCTCCATCATCAAAAAATCCGTATTTATTTCCATTACTATCTTCTTTTGTAGAAATTACTACTTTGCTTTCATCATTGCTATGTATATATGTTCCATCTGCTATTCTATATGAAGCAAGTCCTGCAACACCATTTGTCATCCATAATCCCTTTAGATCAAAATCCAACATTAGCTTATTTATAATATTTCCTTCATCATCCTTTATAATCCAAATAGGTATTTCATAGTTATCTGGATCTGATCCTTCACTTGAAGGAGGTATTGTGAATTTTATAACTTTACTATTTTTGTCATAAGTATATGGAACAGAACTTCCTTCTCCATCGTATATTACTTTTCCACCTGCTGTTACTTGAAATTTATCTTCTCTGCCGAACTTAATATATGTTCCTGCAATTTCTTGATTATCTTCTTTTTTCTCTCCCATTATATATATTTTATGTTCTAATCCACTTTGAGCTCCTGTTACTGTTAGTACTGTTGGGTTAATATCGTCATCAAATGAGAAAGCACTCCATCTATCATCTTTTTCAAGTTCTTTCTTTAAATTTTTTAAATCTAATGTACCGTCTTCATAATTATAAGACTCTCCATATTTATACAACAATAAATTTTCTTCTTCTGCTTTATATGCTGTATCCTTTTTTGCTTCTCTTGTTTTTATAAACAAACCTCCATTTTCATTTGCAAGGTTTACTGTTACTGCTACCAATATTAGCATTACTATAATTGTTATAATTAGTGCTATTAATGTAATTCCGTCTTCTATTTTCTTTCATTTTAATTTCTCCCCTTTTTATTATCTATAAATAAATTTCTTTAAATCAATCCGATACTTTTGTATACTCTAAATTATCGCTCAAATCCAACACCTGTGAGTCGCTTGTTTGCTCATACGTTCCCCAGCTAGTATATATATATTGGTCTATTTTTATATAAATCCCTTTATCTCCCATATCTATGGTTCCATATTCATTACCAGCCTCATCTGTGCTTGTTCCAAAATTTATATAATATCCAGTTTCATTATTAATGTATCTCTCGTCTGTATCTTTCTTATACATGTTGAACCCTGTCGTTCCATTTGTTGTATATAGTACCCCAAGAACATCGCTTTGTGTCAAAGAATTTTCAGCAGGCAAAATAACTTTGTTAACAACTTTTCCCGCATCATCCTTTATACTAAATATAAATATTTCGTAATCAACCTGGTTACCGCTATCGTTAAAAGTAACAGTTATAGTCTTTTTGTTTTCATTATAGGTGTAATTATATATTTCTCCATCCCATACTAAATTTTCTTTACTAATTTGAAGTTTCATTTCGTTGTCATTGCAATCTTTATACTCTCCTATAAAATCACTTTCGGCCTCTTCCTTATTGTCTTCTACTGTTGCATTTTTTATATTTACTTTAAATTCATTTCCATTAGGTGAAGTTACCTTATAGTAATTTGTTTGATTTTCAACTCTCCATTCATTTCCTAAATTTTGTTTTAGTTCTTCTTCTTTTACCTCTTGGCTTCTAGCATCATATGCTCCAACAGCTGCTGCTACTAAATTTTCTCTATCAGCTTCCTTTTGTGTTCCTGTTTTTGCTGTTCTTGCTGTTTCAAATAAACCTCCATCTTTTGCAACTGTAACTGTTACTGCTACCAATATTAGCATTACTATAATTGTTATAATTAATGCTATTAATGTAATTCCGTCTTTTGTTTTCTTTCATTTTAATTCCTCCTTTGTTTAATTGAAGTAGGAGGTGTGAGGGTGTGATTTATATAGTCAAGACTTCACAGGCCTTTCCTTATTTTTCGCACTTCTCACTTCCCACTTCATGAAATCTTAATTTATCTTTTTGCTGGCTGGCAGTGCTATCCATCCATACATAAATTAATCCTACACTGTATAATTATTAATAAATTCTTTTAATTCTTTAAAATAATTATAATTAATACTAATAAAGTTATTCTTTTCTTTAGTGAATTGATAGATGTTGTCTGGGTAATATCTATCAATAGCACTTGTAAAAAATCCACCATGAATTTGCTCGGATATAATTAAAGTTAAAATTTTTTTGTTTTCATCATAATAATAATCCTTTTTAGTTAGTTCCTTAAGTTTATAGGTTTCATTAAATTCTGGAATATTAATAATATACCCTACGAATGAATTGATATTTCCGTCCTGAATCTACCGAGCCATCGCCTTTCATATAAAAATAATTTGTTAGTCTTATTATATTTATACATTTATTATTAACCTTACAAATATAATCAAAATCGTAGCTAAAATCTTTATAAGCAATTCTTCCCGTCTCTTTAAAAATTCTTTTTATCCAACAATTATTTTCTTCTTTATATTTTTCTAGCTTATTATATTCTCTTTCAAAATTATCATATTCTTTTTCAAAATCGTCGTCCGTTAAATCTATTTTCTTTTCTGAAACGATTTCAAAAAAATGAGGAATAATTTCATATAAAATAGTATTTCGATAAAATTCTTTTAACTTTTTAATATTTTTAGTTTGCTCTATTTCAGAATACTTGTTATCTAAATCTAATTCATTTATTCTAAATTTAACCTTTCCTTTATTTACTGTAAATATTATAAACCATCTGCCCGGAAAAATAAGAATAACTATAAAAATTAATATTAATATATATATCATATTATCACGCCCAATCATTTATTTAATCCGTTTAATTTGTTTGACTAAAAAAGCATATATCAATTCATATTGTTCTTTCTCTTTTACAAATTTATTGTAAATATTCTATAATGTTTTTTGCTGCATCTTTTCCAGCTTTTATTGCTAAACATACTGTAGCTTTGCTTTGGCAAACATCTCCACCAGCAAACACTCCTTCAATATTAGTTTGGCATTTTTCATTTATTTTTATAAGTCCATTTTCAAGTTCTATATTTTCTTTTTCCAATATGTTTTTGTTTGGTTTTAATCCTATAGCAAATATTATTGTGTCTGCATTTATATAAAACTCACTGTTTTCAATATCTTTTACTTCTCCATTTGTTTTGTCTGTTTTTATACATTTTACTTTTTCAATTTTTCCATCTTCTACTTCTGCTTCTAAAACTTTTGTATTATATATTACTTTTATTCCGTCTTCTATTGCTTCTTGTAATTCTATTTCCCTTGCTGGCATTTTTTCTTTATTTCTTCTATATACAATTGTACTAGTTTTAGCTCCCATCCTTATTGCAGCTCTTGCAGAGTCAGTTGCCACATTTCCTCCACCTATTACTATTACATTGCCTAAATTCTTTACTATGTTTTTTGCATTATATTCTTTTAATATATAATCTGATTTGTATATTTTATCACATTCTTTGTTAGTTAAAGAATATGTACTTGCGTTTTCTGCTCCTATTGCTATAAAAATTGCTTTAAAGCCTTCTTTTTTTAGGCTATTTATTGTTATATCTTTTCCAAATTCTATATTTGTTTGTATATTTACTCCTAAACTTTTTATTCTTTTGGTTAAATTTTGAGTAATATCTCTTGGTAATCTAAAGCCTGGAATTCCATATGTTAAAAGTCCACCTATTTCTGATTCTTTTTCAAAAATTGTTACATCAAATCCATTTTTAGCAAGTTCTATTGCACATTCTATTCCAGCTGGGCCTGAACCAATAATTGCTACTTTTATTTCGTTTGATTTTATAGTTTCATTTACATATATAACATTATTATCTCTTGCCCAATTATTTACGTATTTTTCTAATTTGTTTACTTGTATTGGTTCTCCTTTTATTCCTCTTACACAATGTCCTACACAACATTCTTCATATGGACATACATTTGAACACACATCGCTCATAATATTATTGCTTTGCAATATTTTGTAAGCTTCTTCTAAATTATTATTTTTAATTTTTTCTATAAATTCTGGAATATGTGTACTAATTGGACATCCTTTTTGGCACATTGGTACTTTACAATTTAAGCATTTATTTGCTTCGTTTTGTGCTTCTTGTAAGTTTTTCAATTTATTTCTCCTTTTTTTAATTGAAGTGTGTGGTGTGATGTTGGAGGTGGGATTTATATGGTCAAGGCTTCGTAGGTCTTTACCTATTCTTCGCACTTCTTACCTCACACTTCGCACTTCGCAAAATTACAATTTATACAATTTGTTTTGTTCTATATATTTGTATACCTCTTTTGATAAATATTTTTGTACTTCACTATTATTATTTGCTATCATTTCTCTAATTTGAGTTGACGAAATCTGATTTTTATTTCTATTTATAACTATGAATTTTTGATTTTTTATTTTATTATACTCTTTCCATTTGCTCATTTTTTCAAAGTTATCTGATCCCAATATAAAGAATATTTCACACTTTTTAGAGTATTTTTCTTTGATTAGTTTAAACGCATCTACAGCAAATAGTTTTTTGTTCTCTTTTATTTCAATATCATCTACTTCTAAATTACTATAATCCTTTATTGCTAATTTTAGCATGTTTAATCTGTGATTAGCTGATATCAATTCATTTTTTTCGTATGTATCATTTACTGGTATAAAAATTACTTTGTCTAATTTTTTAGTTTTTATTAGATTGTTTGCTAATTTTATATGTATATTTGTTGGTGGATTAAAACATCCTCCAAAAAATCCTATTTTTTCCATTTTTCCTCTTCACAAACAAAAAGGGGTTGTCCCCTTTTGCTTTATTTTATTTGATTTGTTTAAATATATCTTCATGTATTTCTTCTATTGTTCTTATTTTATCATCTTTTATGCAATCTATAGTTACCCAATTATATTTTTTGGCTACATCACATGCTGCATTATAGCTGTCTATTATATGGCTTTTATCTCTCTCATGTATGTCTTTTTGTGCTTCATGTGTAAATTTATTCTCTCTGTTTTTCATAAGCTCAAATGCATATTCTGGTGGCATATTTAAGAAAAATACCTTTGTTGGTACTGGCAATTTATATAAGTTGAACTCAAAGTCCCAAAGCCAGTTCAAAAATTTTTCTCTTTCTTGCTCATCTTTTATTTTTCCTGCTTGGTGAACCATATTTGCAGTTGTGTATCTATCTGCCAATATTATTCCTCCATTATTATAATAGTCTTCTAATTTTGTTTTATATGTTGCATATCTATCTGCTGCATAAAATGTTGAAGCTATATATGGGCTAACATCTTTTGCATTTTCTCCAAATTCTCCTGATAAATACATTTTTACCAAAGAAGATGATGGGCTATCATAATTTGGAAAAGATACAGTTCTAAAATCTATATTTTCTTTTTTTAATCTTTGTTGCAATTTTTCAAACTGTGTTTGTTTTCCACTTGCATCTGTTCCATCTATTACATATAATTTACCCATTTTTTCTTCTCCTTTATATTCTATTAAATAATGGTTCTATATTTTCTAATTTTATATTATCTTCTATTGTTGTAAATTCCCATTGTGGTTTGCTTATTTTTAGGTATTCTCTTATTTTTTCACATGCTTTTGGCATAAATGGCTCAAATAAATTTGATAGGTTTGCTATAATAACTGCACAAGTGTATATTGTGTTATTAAAGCCTTCTATATCTTCTTTTTTCTGAATCCATGGTTTGCTTTCATCATAGAATTTATTTGCATATTCTACAAGTTCCATAACTTTTTGTGTTGCAGCTCTAAATTCTAGATTTTCTATTAAATTTGAAACTTGTTTGTATGTTTTTTCTATTTCTACTTTTGCTTGATCATCTAATTTACCATTTGGAATTTGTGTTAATTCTTTAAATCTTAAAGTTCTATTTACTAGGTTTCCAAATTTATTTAATATTTCATTATTATGTGTTCTTTCAAATTCTTCAATAGTAAAGTTTGTATCCTTCTTTTCTGGTCCGTTATTTATAATATGGAATCTTAATGAATCTGTATTATATTTCTCAAGCATTTCTAATGCTGTAATACCGTTTCCTTTGCTTTTTGATATTTTTTCATCATTAATATTTAGGTATTCTGTAGAAACTATTACATCTACTAAATGGAAATTATCTTCTAATCCAGCTAATAATCCATTAAATATTATACTATGAAATACGATATTGTCTTTTCCATGGCACATGTATATTTTGTTGTTGTGACCTTCTTTCCAAAAGTCCTCCCAGCTAAATCCATTTTCTTCTGCTAGCTTCATTGTATCCGTTAAATATCCAAGTACAGCTTCTATCCATACATACATTCTTTTAGATTCATATCCTGGAAGTGGTATTTCTATTCCCCAGTCTAAATCTCTCGTTACTGCTCTGTCTTTTAATCCTTGTTTTAAATATTTTTCTGTTTCATTTCTTGCATTTACTCTCCAAAATTGTTTGCACTTGTCTGTGTTTGCTTGAATTATATCTTGAAATTTAGATAAAGCAAAATATAAATTTTTATTGTTTTTTTCAATTGCTTTACTTCCACAAACTAAACAAACACCATCTTTTAATTCTTCTACTGATGGAGTATGTCCACAATTATCACATTGGTCTGCTTTGGTTGTTTCTCCACACTCTGGGCATGTAATTTGTATTTCTCTGTCTTGTAAAAATTTATTACATTTTTCGCAATATGCTTGTGGTTCAATCTTTTCATATATATATCCATTGTCATATAATTTTTTAAATATCTCTTGAACTTTTTTAGCATGATATTCTGTTTCTGTTTTTGAATATAAATCATATGAAAAATTCATTGCGTTAAATGTTTTTACAAATTCTTCATGATATTGTTCCGCTATTTCCTTTGCTGTTCTTCCCTCTTTTTTTGCTCTTTCTGTTATAGGAGTCCCATGACAGTCTGTTCCAGATACATATAAAACATTATCTCCGTTAATTCTGTGATAACGTGCCAAAATATCACCTGATATTAAACCTGCCAAATGGCCTAAATGCAAAGAATTGTTTGCATAAGGCCATGCTCCACCAATTAGTATATTTTTACTCATTAAAATTCCTCCTGTCCATCATTGGTTTTAAATTTTATTCCAAAACCAATCTAAACTATTATCAATACTTTTCTTTTTATAAAATTTACTAGATATGTCATCGATCCATAAATATCCGAAGAAAGATATAAATATAAGCGCACAGTCAAATCCAATACTTCCTATTAATGCTGACTTGTATGATTGTAAATCTACTTCTTGCACTACTTGTGGTAGAATTGATAGTTGTATGCTATGCATTAATACTAAAGCTAAAAATACTGTCAAAGCTATTGCTGGTGCAATTGGTTTTTTTGTTTCCTTTCCTAATATTATTGATAATATTGTTGCTGTTAATAACAATATTAATGTAAGTGGATCTGTTAAATTAATAATAAACATTCCGTTTTCCTCCTTTGTTTTTCTTATATTTTTTCTAATATGTATAATAAAATTAATGACTAGTTTAATTTTTCTTCTATTATTTCTGCTAATTCCTTTGCTTCTTTTGAGATGTATTCTTTATCTTTTCCTTCTATCATAACTCTTATTAATGGTTCTGTTCCAGAAGGTCTAATTACAACTCTTCCATCGTTTGCAAACTCTTTTTCAAGTTCTTTAATTTTGTTTTGAATTTCTTTATCTTCTAAATACTGATTCTTTTTAGTTGAATTTACTTTTGCATTTACCAATACTTGTGGATATATTTGTATTATATCACAAAGTTCAGATGGCAAAACATTTTTTTCTAACAAAATTTGTATAAGCATAAGTGATGTAAGAATTCCATCTCCTGTTGGATTGTGATCTAATAATATAATATGGCCAGATTGCTCTCCACCTAAATTATAATCATTTTTTAGCATTTCTTCTAAAACATATCTGTCTCCAACTTTTGTTTGTTTTAAATTTATATTGTTATTTTCAGCAAATTTATTCAAGCCCATGTTGCTCATAATTGTTGCAACTAAAGTATTGTTTTTTAGCTTTCCTTTTTCTTGTAAGTACTTTGAGAATATTGCAAGTAGTTTATCTCCATCTATAAGATTTCCTTTTTCGTCTATTGCTAAACATCTGTCTCCGTCCCCATCATATGCTATTCCTAAACTCAAATTATTTTCCAAAACGAATTTTTTTAATCCTTCTAAATGTGTTGAACCGCAATCATGATTTATATTTATTCCATCTGGATTATTATTTATTATTTTGTATTTTATTCCTAATTTTTTAAATACTTCTTCTGCAACTTTATATGTTGCTCCATTTGCTACGTCTAGGCCTACTATAAAATCATCTTTTAAGTGTTCTTCTATATTATCTTCAAAAATCCTTCTAAATAAACAAACATATTCATCCATTAAATCTGTTGCATCTTCTGCTACTCCTATTTTATTATGTACAGCAATTAACTCATTTATTTTTCCAGAATCCATAACTTCTTCTATTTCTTCTTCTAATTCGTCAGATATTTTCATTCCTTTATTACTAAAATATTTAACTCCATTAAATTCAAAAGTATTATGTGATGCAGATATTACAACGCTTGCATCTGCTTTTAATTTTTTTGTTAAGTATGCCACTGCCGGAGTTGGCATAACCCCTACTAATTTAACATTAGCACCATAACTTAAAAATCCTGCTGTCATTGCGCTTTCTATTAATGTTCCTGAAAGCCTTGTATCTCTACCAATTAATATAGTTGGAGCGTGATCTGCATGTTTTGATAAAACATATGCTCCAGCCTTTGCAACTTTATACACTAATTCTGGTGTAAGTTCTGTATTTGCAATTCTTCTAATTCCATCTGTTCCAAAATATTTTCTCAATTGTTTGCCTCCTACTATAATATATTTATCTAGCTTTTATATTATATATTGTTTAACTGTAAAAAAGCAATATTTTTTTAGTATTTTTTACAGTTTGATTTTATGTACATTAATGTGGTATAATTATTTTATCAAATTTTATTTGGAGGGCTTTGTATGACAGAAATGAAGATAGCTATCACAAATAAAAAAGTTGTGATAGCAAGTTATCGGCTTGACTATCAAGTTGATTCTATGCTTTTTCTTCCAGCAATAAAAACCAGTGTTTTGAAAACGATTTCTTTATCTTTAACAGATTTAGATTCATTCCATTATGAATTTAATCAGAATCTAGATGGGATTTTAATCACTGTATTGGGTGGTCAAAGAAAAGTTGCTACATCTATGTCAAGAGAAGAATCTCTTTTTCTTTTGAAAGAGCTTATGAAAAACGGATGTATTTTTAGAATTTTTTTAATAACTCCGTTTGACACTAGTGACAATTATGAATAAAAGGGGAAAATTCCCCTTTTTTTCATTCTTATTTTGTTCCAAATATTCTATCTCCTGCATCTCCAAGTCCTGGTATTATGTAAGCATGTTCATTTAGTCTTTCATCTATTGCTGCACAATAAATTTGTACATCTGGATGTTTTTCTTGCATTGCTTTTATTCCTTCTGGAGCAGCTATTATACATAAGAATTTAATATTTTTTACACCTTTTTCTTTAATTAGTTCTATTGCATCTATTCCTGAACCACCTGTTGCAAGCATTGGGTCTAATATTAAAACTTCTCTTTGAGCTATATCTTTTGGTACTTTAAAGAAGTATACATTTGGTTTAAATGTTTCTTCATCTCTATACATACCAACATGTCCTATTTTAGCATTTGGTACTACTTGAATTATTCCATCTAGCATACCTGTTCCAGCTCTTAAAATTGGAACGAATGCATAATTATCTTCATTTATTTTTCTTGTTTTCATTTTTTGAATTGGTGTTTCAATTTCTACTTCTTCTAATTTTGCATCTTTCATTGCTTCGTAGCAAAGCATTGTAGCAAGTTCTGATACTATCTCTCTAAATTCTTTTGTTCCTGTTTTTTTGTCCCTTAAAATTGCTAATTTGTGTTCAACTAATGGATGTTTTAATTCGATTACTTCCATAATCACTGCCTCCTTAAATATTTTATTTTAAATTTACATACGTTCTGGCATTTCCATTCCTAATAGTTCTGCCCCTATTTTTAATACCGTTCCAACTGCGTATGTTAAGAATAATCGTGCATTTTGAACGTCTTTGTCTTCTGTAATTATTCTATGTTCATTATAATATGTACTAAAGCTTTGACTTAAATCTATTAAGTATCTAGCTAAAATTGATGGCTCATTTTTTTCTGCAGCATTTTTTATAACTTCATTAAACTGATATATAAGCTTTAATGTGTCTAATGCCTCTTTTTCATTTATTTTTGAAAAATCTATTTCTTTTATATGTGGCATATATCCTGCTTTATTTAGTAAACTTCTTGTTCTTACATAAATGTACTGAATATATGGACCTGTTTCCCCTTGGAAGTTAAGAAGCATATCCCAATCAAATATTTCATCTTTAATTCTGCTATTTGATAAATCGTTGAATATAATTGCTCCTACCCCAACTTTTCTTGCCACTTCTTGTTTATCTTCTAATTCTGGATTTTTTTCATTTATTATATCTTTTACTTTATCTATTGCTTCATTTAAAATATCTTCTAGAAATACTGAATTTCCTTTTCTTGAACCTATCTTTTCTCCATTTTTATCTACTACAAGTCCAAAAGGAACGTGTACACATTTTGACGCGTAATCTTCATATCCCATTAGTTCAAAAACTTTGAATACTTGTTTAAAATGCAATGCTTGCTCATTTCCTACAACATAAATTGCTTTATCAAAGTTATATGTATTCATTCTATCTTTTAAAGATGCTAAATCCCTTGTTGCATATATTGTAGTTCCAGCAGATGTTATAATTATACATGGTGGCATATCATATTTTTCTAAATCTACAACTTGTGCACCTTGAGATTCTTTTAATAATCCCTTTTCTTTTAATTCTTCTACTACTGGTTCCATTTTATCGTTATAGTATGCTTCTCCGTTGTATGAATCAAATTTTGAATTTAATAATTTATATGTTTTTTCGTAGTTTTCTAAACTTATTTTTCTAATATGTTCCCATAACTTATATGTTTCTTGGTCTCCTTCTTCTAACTTTTTGAATTCTGCTCTTGCTAAATCTGTAAGCTCTGGTTTTTCTTTTTCTTCTTTGTTAAAACGTATATATGTTTTTAATATACTTGACATTTCGTCATTTTTAAAATCATATTCATCTTTCCAAAGTTTAATTCCTGCCATAACTTTTCCAAATTGAAGTCCCCAGTCTCCTAAAAAGTTAATTCCTACACTGTTGTATCCAAGGAAATTATATATTTTATATAAGGCTCCTCCTATTACTGTTGAGCGTAAATGCCCAATATGAAATGGTTTTGCAATATTTGGTGCAGAATAATCTATTACAACGTTTTTTCCTTTGCCAATATCTGATGAACCATATTTCTCCTTATTTTTTGCAACATCTTCTAGTACTTCTTCTGCTAATGTTTGCTTGTTTACATATATGTTTAGATATCCACCTACAACTTCAATTTTTTCTATTATTTTTTCATCTATTTTTATGTTCTCTTTTATATCATTTGCAATCATTGGTGGTGCTTTTCTTAATTCTTTAGCAAGTTTAAAACATGGAAATGCATAATCTCCCAAATCGCTATTTGGTGGGATTTCTATGTAATTTTCTAATTCTTTGCTATCTAAATTTGTTACTTCTGCAATTTCTTTTGCAATTTCTTGTTTAAAATTTACCATTCTACTTCCTCTCTTTCTAGTCTCCTAAACAAATATCTAAGTCTCTTGCCACTCTTACTAAATCATCATCCATTGTTACTCTTTTTATGTTTGTGCTTTCTGTTCCTCCTGAACGTGCACCTATTTCTTTATTGTTTCCTACTACTTCTTCTAATGTTACATATCCTAGTTTTCCATTTTGTAATGTTACTAGTACATTGAATTTACCTGCTAATGCAAGTTCCATTGCTTTGCTTCCATATTTTGTAGATAAAACTCTATCAAATGCTGTTGGTGTTCCTCCTCTTTGAACATATCCAAGTACAGTATTTCTAGATACCATTCCAGTTAATTCTTCTAAATCTCTTGAAAGTTTTTCTCCTATTCCTCCAAGTCTTATATTATCTAATCCTGCTCCATCATGTAATGTTCTTTTAACTGTTAATTCGCCGTCTTTTGGTTTTGCTCCTTCTGACACTACTATTATGCTGAATTTTTTTCCTTCTTCTTTTCTTCTATTTATTTTTTCTACAATTTTTTCTATATCATATGGTATTTCTGGAATTATTGCAGCATCTGCTCCTCCTGCTATTGCTGATTCTAATGCTATCCAACCTGCATATCTTCCCATTACTTCTAATGTCATTATTCTGTGATGAGATTCTGCTGTTGAATGTAATCTATCTAGTGCTTCTGTTGCGACTGATACAGCTGTATTATATCCAAATGTTATTTCTGAATGTGCTACATCATTATCTATTGTTTTTGGAACTCCTATTACATTTAATCCTCTTAAAGAAAAATCTCTTGCTGATTTTTGTGTTCCATCTCCACCTAATGTAAATATACAGTCAAAGCCTGCATTTCTAACATTTTCTACTGCTTTATATGACATATCTTTATATACTGTTTGTCCATTTTCTTCTACTGGATAATTAAATAGGTTTGTGCTGTTAGATGCACCTATAATTGTTCCTCCTCTATGAAGCAAACCTGATGCACTTCCATTTGATTCTAGTTTTATATAATTGTTCTCTAACATTCCTTTGTATCCTTCTATATATCCATAGCATTCTACGCCATGAGTTTCTGCTGTTTTTACTATCGCACGGATTACTGCATTTAATCCTGGGCAATCTCCACCATTTGTTATTATTGCAACTTTTTTTACCATTTAAAATTCACCTCAAAAAATCTTCTAAAAATTCTCTGTTTATTATATCAATAAAAAAAATATTTACAAGTTATTTGTAAATATTTTCTTTATTTTTACTTAGATTTCTTGGCTATTCATTATAATCTTTTAATTTTAGAAATCCTAATTCAACCCATCTATTATATGCTAAGTTTAAATTAAATACTACTTTTGGTTTAGAGCCAGCTCTATTTTTATCTACAACGCATGCATAATATCTTTCATCTGGGTCTTTGTATTCTTTTAATGGATAAAATTTTTCTCCAACTTCTTCTAATGAATATTCATAGTCTTTAAGGGTTTTATTACTTATTTGTTTTATTAAGCATAATGTGTCTAAAACTTCCTTAACAGTTCTACTTTCAGATAAATCATTTATTGTTAAATTTACTGGTAGTGTAGCTGTTTCTGTAAGTTGCATAGTATACCCAATAAATATGTTGAAATTCTGCGCTAAATTTGAAATTATTGTTGCAGTTTTCTTTATTTCTTCACTTTTTCCTATGTTTTGAGTATCTGTTTTCATTGTATCATAAAACATATATTCAATTTTTTCTTTATAATAATAATTTGTAATTACTTTTTTTAATTCATCATTTGTATGATCTGTAATATTTATAAAATAAATCGAATTATTTATTTGCTCGTTTAGCCATTCTGTTACTTTTATTGTTTTATTAAATTCTGTAGATACCTGTGTTAGCCTTTTTATAAATTGTTTTCTTGTTTCTTTTGGTTGTTGCAAAACAAAACCATTCTCGTCTACTTCAACCTTCTGATTATCATCTGGTCTAAACTTAAATTCTAGTAATTCTCCTTCAGATTTTACAAGTTCTTGTCCATGCATTTTTTGAATTTCTGGATTGTTTAAAATAGTAGTTATTAAGCATAATTTCATTTTTTCTTCAGACATTTCATTTGAAATGATTAATACTTTTTTCTTATGTTTAAATGCTATATAACTAGCTAAATTAATTGTAAATCTACTCTTACCTGAATTTGATGGCATAGCAAATGCCATCGTTTCTCCTTTTCTTATTCCTTTAAATACGCTACTTAATATTGGAAATGGCAGATTTAATCCATTTGTTAAACTGTTTTCACCTGCTAATAAGAACTCTGTTAGATCATCATTTAATACCGCTTGCTTAAATTTACCTGTTACAGTAACTTGATTTATTGCTTCTCTTACTTCTTCTACAGACATATTTTCATACAAGTTATAATTTCTTATTTCAGCAATTTTGTCTTGTGTTTCTTTAATTGGCATACTTGCATAATTTTTTCTTAATATAAATAGCTTTCTCAAATCTCTGTATATAATTTCAAAATTGTATGTTTTATTTGCTACCATTTTTCTTAAATTTTCTTTTAATGCTATTGATTCTTGCGTGGTTTCTGCAAAGTTAAAATCTCTTTTGGCCTCTTCTGAAGAATAATTTGCTCCTTCGGTAAATAATATACTTTTGTATATATTTAATAACTTTTTGCTTTCAAAATAACACTCTTCATGTATAATATAATACATGCTTATTGACTTTGGATTATTTAATAATAGTCCTAAAAAGATTTGTTCTAATTCTTCGTCTTGTAATTCTTTTGGATATATTTTTTCTTCCTTTTCTTCTTTTTCTTTTTTTACTTTTACTTTTTTTGGTTTTTCCTCTTCTTCATCCACAAAATCTATGTCTTCTTCATTTTTTAGCAAAGTTACATTTTTTGATTTTTTAGTTTTCTTTGCTTTCTCTTGTCTATTTTTTATAACTTGTAACTTTTTCATTGCTAAAGGTATTTCGTTATTTTTTAAATGTTCTTTAATTTCTTCTATTAGATCTTTATCTTCATCTTTTTTTACTTGCATCTTTTCTAATAATTCTAACATCTTTTTTGTTTTATCATTATTTTCCATATTTTATTCACCTTTATAAAAAATATATTACTTCTTTTATATCACATAATAAAATAAAGAGCAATATTACAAAGTATATATATTTTAACATTTTTACACAGTATGTTAATTAACTATCTTTCTTATAACTCTATTAATTGGTGTTCCAACTACCGTTACATTGTCTTGTACATTTTTTAAAACTACTGATCCCGCACCAATTTTTACATGATTTCCTATAACGATTGGGCCAAGTACTTTTGCTCCTGCTCCCACCATTACATTGTTTCCTATAGTTGGATGTCTTTTATTTTTGTCTTTTCCTGTCCCTCCTAGTGTCACTTGATGATATATTGTGCAATCATTTCCGATTTCTGCTGTTTCTCCTATTACAATTCCCATTCCATGATCTATAAATAATCTCTTTCCTATTTTAGCTCCTGGATGTATTTCTATTCCGGTAAAAAATCTTCCTATTTGTGATATCATTCTTGCTAAAAATAATAATTTACATCTATAAAAAAAATGAGCTATTCTATGATACACCAGTATATGAAATCCTGGATATAATAGAATAACTTCTAATATGCTTCTTGCCGCTGGGTCTTTTTGCATTATATTTTTCGCATCTAAATACAGTTGTTTCATATAAACTCACCTAGAGTATTATATGCTTAACCTTCTATTTGTTGCTAATATGTATTATTTCTGCTCCTGCATTTAATTCTCTTGAAACTATGTTTTGTATTTGGGCTACTTCTTCTGGTTTTAGTTCTTCTGCTTTTACTACAACACTTATACTTCCTTCGTTTGCAAATATTACTACGTTTTCAAATTCCTTTGCTATTATTAAATTTTCTGCTATCATTATTGCATTTTTTGTATTATTTATACTATTTATCTTTTTTAATGCTTCTTGTTTTTGCTCTGCTGTTGCATTTACATTATTGTACATTTCTTGATATGTTTCTAATGTTTCAGAGTACATTGTATTTCTATCTAATTTAGATGTTATAAAGTAATAATCTTTTTGACTATGAACATTTTTACTTTCTTCTTGTTTTTGCTCTGTTGCATTTGTTTCTATTATGTTTTCCTGTTCACTATTAGTTTCATTAGTAGTGTTGTTTTCGTTATTCTCTGATACCACATTTTCTTCTGTTTTATTTTCTTCATGAGGAACTGTACTTACAAACTCCGCATCTCCTATTGCAGTATCACTTCTATCTGCTATTGTACTTGTCGCAACGTTTTCTTGATTTGTTGTAAAGTTTAAATATCCTGCTGTTATCAGCATTAATGAAACTACCAACACTATTAATTGATTTCTTTTTAAAACTCTCATATACCTTCTCCTTTAGGTCAATAAAGATAATGACCTCTACATTTTTAGATTGACATTTCAAAAACTTGTATTCTATATGTAGAAATGCCTGTTGCTGCTGAAACAGCTTGAATTATGTTTGTTTTTATAATTGGATCTGAAGCTCCTTCTGCTGTAATTATTGCTCCTTCTATTTTAGGCATAATTACTTTTTGTGTTATTGGAGTTTTTTGTCCGTTTTTTTCTTCGTATATAATCTCTTTGTCTGTATCTGTTTGTTCAATTTTTCTTACACCTCCATTTGTATCCGTTTCTTCTGTATTGTTTGAAGTGTTTTTTTCGTTATACATTGCTACAACTTCACTGGTTTCCGAGTATGTAACTAGAACTTTTACTTTTCCAACTCCTGCTATTTTAGATAGTATGTCCTCTAAATTTTCTTCTAAATTATATTCATTAAACTGGTTATTATTACTCTCTATACTGTTATTTATATTTTCTGCTAATTTTTTATATGATGTATTATCTTCTTGCTTTGTTTTTTCTTTTTTTCCTCCCCATATTGTATTTATTGCAATTACAGTTATTATTAATAAAATTAAAAACACTACCAAATTTTCTATATTCTTTTTATTATTTTGTTCTTTTTGTTTTGAAATAGACTCCTTAAATTTCTTTATACTTTCTTTTAACATTCTAGGCCTCCTTATTGCTCATTTATGTGGATTTTTTCTTTTTCTAAATAATATGTAGTATTTATATATTCTTTGAATTCATTTATTTCTTTTTCTGTTACTGTTTTATTTTCTATTGTTTCATTATTTTGCACATTTTTTGAAATGTTCACTTCTTTAATTTGATTTACAGTATTACTATTTTTTTCTTTTGTTTTTCCCTTTTCTACTTTCATTACTAAATTATTTAGCATTCCATATCGATTTTCATCTTCTGTTTCTATATATACATTTAAAAAAGTTATATTTAAGTTTTTTTCATTTGCTTTATTTTTTATATCTTCTTCTATTTTCTTTTTATATGTACTTTCTATATATTTGTCTGTATCTATTTTTAATGAATTGTTTTCTTGGTATGTGCTCATTTGTTTGGTTGTATTTTCAATTAATGTATTTATATTAAGTTTTGTAAATTTATTTATCAATGGATAAATTATTGTAAATAATATATATATTCCTATTACTGTTTTTACATATTTTTTATTTTTTCCTTCTGGAAGTATTATTTCTATAATTGTTGCAATTATTACTGCTAAAATTATGCCTTGTGCCCATGAATTTATAAAATTTATCAACTTTTAACACCTACCTATACATCATTCCATTGTTAGTTATTTTTATACACATTGCTAGTCCAATTATTAGTAGCACAGCCACAAAAAACATTATTCCCAGTAGCACTTTAAACGTTCCTCCCATTTGTTCTAATAATGAAACTATTTTTTTATCTGCTATTGGCTCACATATTGCGGATGTAAAGTAATATGCTGTTGTTAATAGTGTTAATTTTATAATTGGCATTGCACATATTCCTATTATTACAAACATTCCAACTATTCCTATTGAATTTTTTATAATAGATGTAGAACCTAATACAACATCTGCGGAATCTCCTAATGCTTTACCTACTACCGGTATAAATGTAGATGCAGCCGCTTTTACCCCTTTTGCTGTTAATCCGTCAACATTACTTGTTAGAGTTCCTTCCATCGAAAGTATTCCAACAAAAATTGTAATAATTAATCCTAAAAGCCATGTAATACCCGACTTAAAAAAATTGGAAAGCTTTCCAATTTGTACTTTGTCTGATAAATTTGAAATTATTCCAAAAGCTGTTGCAATAAGTGTTATTGGAAGTACTACTAATGTTATAGTATTTCCTATAAAAATTACTGAAAACAAAATTAATGGTTGTATTAAGCTAACAGATGCAACATTTCCGTGTAGCAGACATTAGTGCTAAAAGTATTGGAACTAGGCAATTTATAAATCCAGTTAAATTTGCGATTGATTCTTTTATTAATGATATTATTGTAGAAAAATTAGCCATTATTAAAGTTACTATAAGTATGTATTGAATATAATATGTAATTTGAGAAACGCTTTCATTTTCTAAATTCTCTGTAAAAGCTTTTAAAATGCTATGTATTATTATTACTACTATTATGCTACCTAGCAAATAAATAGCATCTACTATTTCATCTCCAAATAACATTATTATTTGTTTAAGCAGTCCTTTATTATCTATCTCTCCTTTAAGTGCAGAATTCAAAAAATCATTTAAGCTAACATCCGGAAAAACTTCTTTTGTATATTTTTCTCCTTCTTTTATAAATGAAGAAATATTTAATGCATCCATTTGAGAAGAAATAATTTCGTCTGTTGCATAAGTTATGTAGTTAACAAAAGAAAATATTAAAATAAAAAAAATTAATAATATTTTTTTAATCATTTGGTCTCCTATTTAAGTATATCAATCATATTAGGTAAATTGGAATTTATTTTATTGAGGTGAGAGGTGTGATGTTGGAGGTGTGATTTATAGGGCCAAGGCTTCGCAGGCCTTTCTCTATTTCTCACACTTCTCACCTCACACTTCGCACTTCGGGGAATTTCAATTTATCTGATTAATTTTATGGCAATATATTTATTACTAACTCCAGAAGTGCTGTTATTATCGGAATTGATATACTTATAATTATTATTTTGCCTCCCAAATCTATTTTGTTAGCTATTGCACTTTCTCCGGAGTCTTTGCAAATACTTACTGCAAATTCTGTAAGTATTGCTATTCCTGTTATTTTTAAAATTATTTTTAAAAATTCATTTCCTATACCCGCTTTTTGACTTATATTAGATAGCAAGTTTATTATTGAATATAGCTTGTCCATTACCATAAGCAATATAATTGCCCCTGCTATTATAGAAACATAGATTGTAAATTCAGGTTTGTACTGTTTTAAAATAATTATAAGAATAAGTGCTACTAAACCTACACCTATTATTTTTACAATTTCCAATTACATTCACCCTTTATAATCCAAATATTGTTCTAACAGTATTAAATAGTGTGCTTATTTCTTTTATTACCATTGTTAAGACTATTACCAAACCGCGCAAGAGTGGTCATCATGGCTTGGTCTTCTCTTCCTGCTCTTACTAATACTTGATGTAATACAGCAACCAATATTCCTATTGCCGCTATTTTAAATAATAAATCTATGTTCATATTTTTACCTCTTTTACATTAATATTATTACTATTGCCATCCCTATAAGCATTCCAAGCATTCTATACATCTTTTCACTTTTATCCCTTTGTTGTTCAGCCTTTTTTATTTGACTATCTAAAAAATCAGTAGTTAATTCTATTTGGTTAAGTTGACCTGTTACATCTGTTTTCCCTAAAAGTTTGCTTAAATTTGATAAAGCTAATTTATCTTCTTCATTTATATTAAGTTCTTCCATATTTAATGCTAAATTCCATGCTTCTCCTGCAGCTAAAACTTTCATTTTTTCACTAGCAACTCCAAAAACATTAGCAATATTAGAATTTGTATTTTTCGATATTTGTTCAAATATTTCCGGTATTGGTTCATATGTGTATCTTATTTTTGTTTTAAAGATATTAAGTGCATTTTTAAATTCTTTTAGTTCGTTTACTCTATTTCTATATTTATTTGAAACCAGAATTCCTATAAGTGAACATGATAAAAATATAAATGTATATATTACAATTTTTAATCCTAACATAAATTAATCATCACTCCATAATCATATATTCTAAATTTTTTCTATCTAATGTATATACTTTATCTATTTCCGCTTTTCTGATTTTGTCATTCAAAAATACTATCCTTTCAAACACATGTAAATTTAATAGTGTTTTTAAATTTGGATTTATAGATATTTCCTCTAAACTTGCACCATGTGCTGTAAA
Source organism: uncultured Clostridia bacterium (assembly GCA_934167165.1). Classification (GTDB taxonomy): domain Bacteria; phylum Bacillota; class Clostridia; order TANB77; family CAG-508; genus CAG-452. Next base: position 15,118 of record CAKPKG010000003.1, on the reverse strand, counting down.
TATTCCTTTTATTCCTGAGCATACAGCATAATTTATAGCTGAAATCTCTTCTTCTTTTCCTATTTCGTCTGCCACAATTACTTTTGGCGACATTGATCTTATAAGCATTGTCATTCCTATTGCTTTTGGAATATTATCTAAAACATCTGTCCTAATTCCTACGTCATTTTGAGGCACACCTTTATACATTGCCGCAATTTCTCCTCTTTCGTCAGCTATGCCTACATTTATTCCTTTAAATTCTATTTTTTCTATTCCTGTACTAATTCTTCTTACTAAATCTCTTAATACTGTAGTTTTTCCGCACGCCTGGTGGTGACACTATTAGAGTTGTGTGGATATTGTTTTCTTCTGCATTTAAAACATATTTTAAAAGTTTATTACTACATCCTTTTATTTCTTTTGCTATTCTAAAATTTAAGCTTGATATGTAATTTATATTACTAACTTTGTTGTTTTCTATAACACAACTTCCGTGTAATTCCTATTCTATGTCCACCTTTCACTGTAATAAACCCTTCACATATTTGATTTTGAAAAGAATAAATTGAATTATCACAAACCTTTTGCATAGTTTTTAATATGTCTTCTTGTAGAATGTTGTATTTAAATATTTCTTCTCGTTTATTAAATTTTAATATTAGTGGTTGTCCTACTCTTAACCTAATCTCTTCTATTGTTTTTAATTTCTCTTCTGTTTCTGTTTTTAAATATTCAAATAATATATTGGAAAGTTCTTCTGGAAAATAATTTAATATATCAGAAACTAGCATATATACTCCTCACTTTATAACTTGTCCTTAAATATATATATGCTAGTTTAAAAAAATTAGAACTAAAAAATTATAATTTGCTTTGTAAATTGTATTTTTTAAATGGATGTGAGAAGTGTGAAGTTGGAGGTGAGATTTGTAGAAATGTATTGCATATGGCACAAAATAAATTTTCTTTATATTTTTATTTTGACTTTTTCTTCATTTTTTAATTTATACTTTTCTCTAAAATTTATGTTAGATACAATTTCTATGATATTTCTTTCATAATCGCTCTCTCCTTTTAAATTTTTTTCTGACCTTACTATATATGCTTTTTGTTCTAACAATACACATTCTTGTACGTGTACGTCATATTTCCCACCATATTCTTCCGCTTTTATTGTATATGTTGATTTTAAGTCATATGGTTTATTCAATTCAATATTTAGTGTGCCTGGGTATAGTTCCATATTTTTTTTTTTGTAAAACACTTCTTTCATCATATTTACAAATACTTTTGCTCTTCCCATTCCTGCTACAACTTTTCCCTCTAATATCATATTTATCCCTCTTTCTTTTTCTATTATAATTTAAAAAATGAATTTGTCAATTGTTTAATTGAGGGTGATGTGAGAAGGGTGAAAAATATGGAAAAGCCTGCAAAGCCTTGACCCTATAAATCACACCTCCAACATCGCACCTCCCACTTCAATTAAACAAAAGGGGTCTGTCCCCATTTGTTCACAATTTATCTAATATTAATGTGCTGTTCGCAAAGAAAAATGTCGTTTTTACTTGATTTTATTAGAATAATATCTTAAAATTAACGTAAATGATATTTTGGAGGAATTAATATGAATATTGACCCTATTATAATTGGTATTGCAGGTGGAACTGGTTCTGGTAAAAGTACTCTTGCAGATAATATAAAAAAAGAATTTGCTCATAACATAACAATGATATCTCATGATTGTTATTATAAAGCACATCCAGAGCTTCCTTTTGAGGAAAGGACAAAATTAAATTATGATCATCCTGATTCTATAGAAACTAGCTTGCTTATAGAACATTTAAAGGAATTAAAAAAAGGAAATCCTATAGAAAGGCCTGAATATTCATTTATTAATCACCAAAGAGAAGCGGAAACTGTAAAAGTAGTTCCTAAAAAAGTAATTATTGTAGATGGTATTTTAATTTTTGAAAATAAAGAATTACGTGATTTAATGGATATTAAAATATTTGTAGATACAGATGCTGACATTCGTTTTATTAGAAGGCTTTTAAGAGATGTTCAAGAAAGAGGTCGTACATTAGATTCTGTTGTTACACAATATTGTACAACTGTAAAACCAATGCATGAACAATTTGTTGAACCTAGTAAAAAATATGCTGATATTATTGTTCCAGAAGGTGGATACAATACTGTTGCATTAAATATGATTATAGAAAAAATTAGAAGTATTATTTAAAAGAAGTGGCTAATTGCCACTTCTTTTATCTATATAAGTTTTATTCCGTTTTGTTCCATTATTTTAAAAGCTATTTCATTATATTCTTTCCTATTATGATTTGGTGCATCATAAGTTTCAACTGCATTTTTATATATTACAACATCTATATCCAAGTCATTTTCGTTTATATAATTTTTTAATGGTATAGCAAAATTCATTACGCATAAATCTGTACAGCAACCACACAAGGCTATTTCTTTTATATTGCTTTCATTATTTTTGATATAGTTATAAAAATCTTTTGTTAAAAATCCAGATGTTGAATTTTTTCTAATTACTTTCATATTGTTTTCATAAGGCTTTAATTCTTCTATAATTTCAGCTTCTTCCGTTCCTAAGACACAATGTTTTGGAAAATTTTCAAACTCTTTGGAATTTTCATTATGTCCTTCTTGAATACTTATTATGTCATTTTCTTCTTGAACATATTTTTTAATTAAATTTATAATATTTGGTGTTATTTTGTTTATTTCTTTGTCTGCCAGAGCCCCTTCCTTTACAAATCCATTCACCATGTCTATTACTAATAAAAGCTTTTTCATATTTTAAAATCTCCCTTTTATTTATTTAAAACTATAAAATTCCAACTGTCTCTACACATATCTTCTATTCCTTTTTCTGCAACCCATCCTAATTCTTTTTTTGCTTTTGAAGGATCTGCATAGCATGTAGCTATATCTCCTGCTCTTCTTCCAACTATTTTATATTTAACTTCAACATTATTTACTTTTTGGAATGTATTTACTAAATCTAGTACAGAATATCCATGTCCTGTTCCTAAATTATATATTTTTACTCCTGCTTCTTCTCTAATTTTTGCAAGTGCTTTTAAATGTCCTTTTGCTAAGTCTACTACATGGATATAATCTCTAACTCCTGTTCCATCTTTTGTTGGATAGTCATTTCCAAATACACTTAATATTTCTAGTTTTCCACTTGCTACTCCTGTTATATATGGCATAAGGTTATTTGGTATGTCATTTGGATCTTCTCCTATTAATCCACTTTCGTGTGCCCCTATTGGATTGAAGTATCTAAGCAGTGCTATGCTAAATTCGTTATCTGCAACATAAACATCTTGTAAAATTCTTTCTATGAATAGTTTTGTTGTTCCATAAGGATTTGTTGTTCCTCCTGTTTTGCATTCTTCTGTTATAGGTACTATTTCTGGATCTCCATATACAGTTGCTGATGAACTAAATACTATTCTTTTACAGTTATATTTTTTCATTAATTTTAGTAATACTAAAGTTCCTGTTATATTGTTATGATAATATTCTATTGGTTTTACAACAGATTCCCCTACTGCTTTTAGTCCTGCAAAATGTATTACAGATTCTATATTATTTTCTTTAAATACTTTTTCTAATTTTTCTTTATCTAATATGTCAACTTCATAAAATTTAAAGTCTTTTCCTGTTATTTTTTTTATTTTTTCTAACGCTTCTGGTTTACTATTTACAAAGTTATCTACTATAACTATATCCTCTCCTGCTTCTAATAATTCTACAACTGTGTGGCTTCCTATATAGCCAGCTCCTCCTGTAACTAATATTGCCATGTTACATTCCTCCCTTGTAATTTCGTTTTTTATTATATATCAAAACAATTAATTATACAATCCTTTATATATTTCATAATCTCTTAAGATTTTTCTTACATAATTATTGGTTTCTTTAAATGGTACATTCTCTATATCTGTTCCATCTTCTTTTATAATTCCTTCTTTTATCCAAGCATCTACATTTCCCATTCCTGCATTATATGCAATTATTGCTAATGGATAATTGTTATTATAATGGTTTAATAGGTATGTAAAGTATTTTAACCCTATATTAATATTTAAGTCTGGTTTAAATAAATCTTCTTCTGTAACCTCAAGGTTCATTTTTCTTGCTGTTTCTATTGCAGTAGTTTCCATTATTTGCATTAATCCTATTGCATCACTTGATGATTTTGCATTTTCGTTAAAATTGCTTTCTGCTTTTATTATTGCATAAACCATATGTTTATCTATATTGTATTCTTTCGCATATTTTTCTACATATTCACTATATTTTAGCGGATATAGTTTTTTCATTATAATGTCATCTATTTTTATAACTTTAAATAAAATAAAGATTATAGATGCTAATATTAATAATGTTATTAAAAATTTTAATAATCTTTTCAATTTTTTCTCCTTTTGTTTTTAATTGAGGTGAGCAGTATGATGTGGGAGGTGTGATTCCAAATCTTATTTGGCTTCGTACCAATTATACCCTTCTTCCACTTCTGCTAGCAATGGAACTTTTAATTTTATTACATTTTCCATTTCTTCTTTTACAATTTGTTTTACCTGTTCTTTTTCACTTTCTAATGTTTCTACTAATATTTCGTCATGTACTTGTACTATTAATTTGGATTTTAAGTTGTTTTCTTTTAGTTTATTATATACATTTATCATTGCTATTTTCATAATATCTGCTGCTGTTCCTTGTATTGGAGTATTCATTGCAACTCTTCCTCCAAATTGTCTTACCATATAGTTATTTGATTTTAATTCTGGTACATATCTTCTTCTATGGTAAAGAGTTTCTACATATCCTTTTTCTTTTGTTTCCTCTACTATATTAGTCATAAACTCTTTTATTCCATTATATTTATCAAGATATTGTTCTATATATTCTTTAGCCTTTTTTCTAGAAACTCCTAATTGTTCTCCTAAACCAAATTCGCTAATACCATAAACTATTCCAAAGTTAACTGCTTTCGCTTTTGTTCTTTCTTCTTTTGTTACTTCTTCTAGTGGTATGTTGAACACCTTTGAAGCTGCTTGTGCATGTATGTCTTCGTTGTTACAAAAGGCTTCTATCATATTTTTATCTTCTGAAATATGAGCTAATACTCTAAGTTCTATTTGAGAATAGTCTGCATCTACAAAAATGCATCCTTGTTCAGGTTTAAATACTTTTCTTAATTTTCTTCCTAATTCCATTCTTGTAGGTATATTTTGAAGATTTGGATCTGTTGAACTTATTCTTCCTGTTGTTGTAACTGTTTGATGAAATTTAGAATGTATTCTTCCTGTTTCATCTATATATGGAATAAGTCCTTCTACATAAGTAGAATTTAGCTTTTGTAATTGTCTATATTCTAATATTTTTTCTATTACAGGATGTTCATATTTTATTTTTTCTAATACATCTACATCTGTTGAATAACCTGTTTTTGTTTTCTTTTTAGCTGTAAGCTTTAACTTTTCAAAAAGGATTTCTCCTAATTGTTTTGTAGAGTTTATATTAAATTCTTCACCTGTAAGTTCATATATTTCTTGTATTAAAATATCTATTTTTTCTTGCAATTCTTTTCCAAAGTCTAAAAGTTCTTGTTTATCTATATATATTCCTTCATACTGCATGCTTGCTAATACTTCTGTTAATGGCATTTCTATTTTATTAAATAAATCTATACTTCCTGCCTCTTTCATTTTTTGTGTTAGAACATTATATAATTTGTATATTGCATATACATAAATATATGTTTTATCTTCTTTGGGTTCCTCTACATTATCAAACAATGTAATTTGTTCTATGCCTGTTTCTTCTGTATTTGATAAGTATTCTGCAATGTCAAAGTTTATATATTCATTTGCTAGATATTCTATTGTATATTTGTTTATATTCGAATTTAGAATATATCCTGCAATAGCTATATCAAACATAAGGTTTTTAGCTTCTATGCCTTTGTTCCATAATATTATAAATTCTTCTTTTTGTTTGTAACTGCATTTTAGTATATTCTTGTCCTCAAATATATCTTTAAAATCTTGTATGTTTTCTATAGAAAAACATTTATTAGTTTTTGGAGAATAAATTATAAACTTTTCTTCTGTTAGATAATAATACATAGCTTTATTTTCTTGTATTTCTTGTTTTAATTCTGCTAATTTTGTTTCGCCTACAATTTTTTCATGCTCAATTTCAGTATTGATTTGTGAATCACTAAATGATGTTGCCCCTATATTTTCTTGTAATGCAAATCTATCTATAAATCTATTAAATTTAAGTTTTTTAAATATTTCTAATACTTCTGGTTTATTCCATTCTTCTACTTGAAAAGCGCCCAAATCTTTTTCTATTGGAGCATTTATATCAATTGTTCCAAGAGTTCTAGAAAGATATGCCAAGTCTTTGTTTTCTGATAATTTTTCTTTTAATTTTCCTTTTTGCTCATCTATATGGTTATACACTTCATCTATACTTTTGTATTGTTTAATTAGATTTAATGCTGTTTTTTCTCCTACTCCTGGTACTCCTGGAATATTATCTGATGTATCTCCCATTAGTCCTTTTACTTCTATTAAATCTAATGGCTCTAGTCCATATTCCTCTTCTATTTTTTCTACTGTATAATCTTCTGTTTCGGTTTTTCCCATTTTTGTTCTTGGAATTCTTACTTTAATATTTTTGTCTATTAATTGAAAACTATCTCTATCTCCTGTTAATACAGTAACTTCTAGTTCTTCTTTCTGTCCCCATTTTGCAAGAGTTCCTAATATATCATCTGCTTCATAGCCTTCTTTTTCTATTATGCAAACATTCATTGCTTTTAGTGTTTCTTTTAATATAGGCATTTGCATTGCTAATTCTTCTGGCATTCCATGTCTGTTTGCCTTATACTTATCATACATCTTATGTCTATGTGTTGGGGCTTTTAAATCAAATGCTACTACTAGATATTCTGGTTTTATATCGTCTAGCTCTTTAAATAGTATGCTTAAAAATCCATATACTGCATTTGTATATGTTCCATCTTCTGTCATAAGCATTTTACTTCCCATTATTCCATAAAAAGCTCTGTTTATTATACTATTTCCATCTATTAATAATAATTTGTTCAAGTAGTTACCTCCTTACTAATTATACAACATATACTAAGCAAATTAAGACATCATCTACACAGCAATATATATTTTCTCCGATCTGCCTAGTCTTTTCCTCATATTTTTGATTAAGTTCTTCAGTTATTTCTATCTCTTTTAATTTTCTTCCTGTATAAAAGTTTATAACCCCATCATATGAAGCTTCTGCATATACAGCAATACAATTTGTACTTGTTATTTTTTTATAAAATGCTTTTTCTTTGCACCCTTTTACATATTTCATCGTAATATGTTTTATTTGTATATTATTTTCTTTTTCATAGCAATTAATATATTCATTTATTTCTTTTACTTTATTTTTTTCTATTTCATTAATTTCTTGCTGTTCTTTGGTTATATTGTAAAAATTAGCAATGTTTATAATTAAATAAATAGAAAGAATTACCTTTAAGTAATACCCTATTATTTTTTTTGATTCAAAAATATGTGTTTTTATATATATTATCATAAATAAATATCCAATAAGCATGCCTATTGGAGTAAGTAGTCTTCCTGTTCCAAAGCTAGATAACGTAAAAACTGATATTGCAAATGAACTCATTATACTAACTAAAATAAATAATATTATTTCCTCATTAATTTTTTTATTCGTTTTATATAAATAGAGCATAGATGGAATTAAAATTGCAATCAAAAAAGCAATGAAATAATACTTTGGAAATAAATTTGCTGTACTTATCAAAACATCTCCGCAATTCAAAAAAATATATGCTATATTAGTAAAATAGTTTGTTTGGCTAGAAATCCTATTTTGTAATAAACCCAATCCATTGCATATGCATTTAATTTGAGCAAAATTCAGCACTATAGTAATTAAACATATTGTACAGGCTGACAAGAAAAGTTTAGCTGTTTCTTTTTTTGTTCTACTATTCTTATCTATTATAAGTAAAAATACCACAGACGTTATATAAACATTAATTACTGCATTGTATGAAAAAATTGCTATTAGAAGTATCATTAAAGATTTTATCATATTATGTTTCTCTAAGTTTAATAACTGATTAGCCGCTACAATACTTAAATATACCGCTGTTGCCATAATAGATGCTTCTGCAAAATACAAATTTTCTATATACATAAAATTAAATACTGTACAAAATGAAATAGCAATTACTATAAGTTCATTGTATTTATCTGCTACATTTTTATTTTTTAATATTATTTCTCTTAGTTTCATTACTGACAATGCAGATATGAAAATTGCCATAATTGTTGAGAATATAACTAATACCTTAATCGGCAAATTTATTAAATCTGCTATTAATAATAACATACAAGAAAATGGTCTTCCCGCTTTCAAAAATATCTTTATTGCATATTCTTTATATCCAAGATTAGCAATTGCATATGTATCTACTGCATAATGTCCTATAATATAATTTTTAAATATAATAATCGCACTAGCCACAACTATAAAATAAATGAGTAATTCTTTTTTAGTTTTTTTCAATCTATTTTCTCCTTAATAATGTATTTAGGTCTTTTTTTAATTTCTAAATACATTTTTGAAATATATTCTGAAAGTATTCCTATTGATATTAATTGAACTCCTCCCATAAATAATATCGCTGTTATTATTGAAGCATATCCTGGAACATCTTTTCCATATATTAATGTTTGTAAAATTATTACAACTGTTGAAATTATGGCTATTATTGATATGCAGAACCCCATTAATGTCGAAGCCTTTAAAGGTGCAGTTGTAAATGATGTTATTCCTTCTATTGCATAACTAAATAGTTTTTTAAAGCTCCATTTAGTTTTTCCTGCTTTTCTTTCAATGTTTTCTATTTCTATATATTTAATATTAAATCCAACCCATGTAAAAATTCCTTTTGAAAACCTATTGTATTCTTTTAAAGACAGAATTGCATCGACTACTTCCTTTTTCATAAGTCTAAAATCTTGTACATCTTTTTCTATTGGTATAAACATTCTCATCATTTTATAAAATAATTTAGAAAATACACTTTTAATAACAGGTTCGCCTTTTCTATTTTTTCTTTTAGTTGCAACAACATCATATCCCTCATTTATTCCTTTTATCATTTCTAATATTGTTACTGGTGGATGTTGCAAGTCTGCATCTATTAATGCAACTAAATCTCCTGTTGCATTATTTAGTCCAGCATATATAGCCGCTTCTTTTCCGAAATTTCTTGAAAAACTAATTAGTATTACATTTTTATCTGTTTTTCTTACTTTTTTCACTTCTATTTCTGTCTGGTCATTACTTCCATCATTAACAAAAATAATTTCATAACTATAGTTTTCTTTTACTTTTTCAAGTGTTTTTATCATTTCTTCATAAAAATTATTTATATTCTTTTCCTCGTTATAGCAAGGTACTACTATAGATATTTTTTCCATTCTATTCTCCTTTTTTATGCATAATCTTATAGATTTCATACTCTTTGGCATTATAATTTTTAAGTAAATTATCAGTTTCTTTTTTATATAAAATAATGCACTTCATGTTTTCTTCTATTTGGTTCATATTTATTATTCTTATGTTAGTAATTTTTGTTAGCCATTCACTAAAAACTTCTTTTTCTTCTCTTTGATATAACTCTAGTAAAATTTCTCTGTTTATGAAATTGTATTTTTGATAATCTTTTATTGTTTCATATATCAAGAATACTCTATTTCTGTCATTATTAATAATACTATCTTGTATATATATCTCTTCTTTATTTGAAATTTTCTCTGCTTGCCTTACAGTATCTATCAATCCATTAGACCAAGTATAACATCTATTATAATCTGTACTATAAAATTTTTCTATAAAAAATGCAAAATATATAAAATAAATTGTTACTATTGTACATAATAAGAGTTTATTAAATTTGCATTTCTTTAAAATTATATAAATTCCGTATCCAACTAAAAAAATAATAGGATACCAAATTATATTCAACCTATTTATATTTACATTATTAATAAGCATTCCTATAATAATAGACGTAATAAACCAAATAGTAATTATTGAAATACCACTATCATTTTTTTGTTTTTTTGAAGCTATTATTTGTATTAATGCTACTATCGCAAAAATTATTGAGCCTATATATATTGTTCCAACTCCATGTATTGCATTCCAACTCAGTCCATCTTCATTTATTAATATCAATTTTATAGTAGTTAAAATATTCTTAATTAAAGTTTTGGGAAAGTCCTGTGAAAACAGTAACATGTCTTCTGTTCTCTTGAAATATTCAAATTTCTGTATAGTTATATTCCCAATTTTCACTGTAGGTAATCCTAATAAATTAATAACACTCATTAATATTACTGGACAAGAAATTATAATAAATATTAATACTGATATTATTGCATCAGAAATTTTAATTTTTTTATTTTTTAGTAAGTATAAATATGAAATTACTAAAAATACAGGTGTTGCATATAATGCAATTCCATAAGTATATAGTGTTATTCCAAAAAGTACTATTGATATGTATAAATACTTTTTATTTTGTTTTACTCCTTTTATTAAAAAGTATATAGCATATAACATAAAATGCGGAAATAGATTACAATCTAATGCCCAAGAAGATTGCATAATGTGCCATGGATTTAGAGCTAGTATCAATAGCATTATTACTCTTATTTTATAGTTATCTTCAAATATTATTTTTACTAATTTATCAAAAATAAATATTGATATTATACTTATTATAAGCAAAGGTAATCTTATTGACATAATTGAAAATCCAAATATTTTAATGCTTGTAGACATAAGATACGTTAATAATGCACTTTGTCCTCCAACAAGCCATGCTTCGAAGTACACAGGAAAACTAGTTCCATACATATCGCAACCAGTTTCCGATATAGCCTTTGCGTTTATGGCTGTCATTGCTTCATCGCAATTTATTTCTTCCATTATTAATGGCCATTTTATAATTCTTATTATAATTGCAATTGCAAATATTAGTAATACAATCACCTTTTTAATTGTTTCTTTATTATTTAACATCACACTTTTCCTTTATATAAATATCAAAACTTTCTATTTCTCCAATTTTATTCCAATTTTCTATAATATATTTTCTTACATTTTCTGGTGTCTGCCAGTTTCTTTTATAATTATCTTTCAATATTAAAATAATTGTATCGCTGTTATTTTTTTTTAGTTTATCAATCTGCCCTTGCTCGCCTCTTCCGTCCTAAATTTCCTTTCAAAAACATATCATAATCTTTATTATATTTATCTATTGGAATCATAAAAATAGCGGCCGTCGCATCTAGGATATATACGGTTTTATTATTTTTCTCGCATTCAATAATAAATTGATCAATCTTTTGTATTTCATTGCTTTCTGCTTTTATATATTTAAAATTTTGCAATTTGTTGTATCTATTTGCTTCTTTTTTGTATTTTACAAGGTGGTTTACTGACATATATACCTCAAATATAACTATTAGTATTAGTGCACATTTTGAAAAATACTTTATAAACATTGTTAATTTGCTTTTCTGAACTTTTTTTATAAAATTTGACCATAAAAAATATACAAGTAAAATTAGTGATGGAAATATCCCTATTAAAAAATGTATTGAATCTGATATTGGATATACTACTATTAAACTAACTACACTATAAGCAAATAATATATATATACTTTCATCTTTATTTTTATTACTGAAAACTACTGTTTTTATATATATTAAAAATAATAAAATTGGTATCAATATACTCAATATAGAAACCATTATACCATAATTTCCATTTATCAAGTTTATATATGAAATCTTATTTGAAAATGTTTTTATTCCTAATATTGTATAATCTACAAAATTATCCCATCCTTTGTAACTTATTATATATATGCAGAACAATACAATCGGAACTGATATTCCTAAAACTTTATATAATGTTTCTTTACTATATTTTTTTATTTCTTGTTTATTACTTATAATCAATACCCTATACAATAGAAATACTAATGCTAAAAATATTCCGGTTGTTTGTTTCGTCAAAATAGCCATTCCGACCATAATTCCTGCAAAAAAATTCAATTTAGGGTTTTTCTTTTCAATATTTTCTAGTTCTATTAACGTAACTATTAGTATAATCCATAATACAGCAAAGTTATAATCGATGCAAAAATAATTCTTATATAGATAAATTGTAGCTATCAAAAATGCATATCTTAAAGCTGTTGGGGTTTCTAGTTTCTCTAGTATTTTGTATGCAACTAGCATTATCGAACTGCATAAAACTACTGCAATGATTCTCATAGTAAATAGTTCTGTGCCAAAAGCTTTTAAAATCATACCACATATAATTGATAGCAATGGTGTTTGCACCATATTAAAATCTCTATATGGCATTAATCCATTTGCTATGTTTCTTGCAAAATTAAAATTCCAGATTTCATCTAGATTATTTAATTCTCTTGGCAATATTATTCCTGCAATTATAATCGCTAATATGCAAAAAATAGCTAGGTCTTTTAATATTTTTTTCATTCTTAATTCCTTTCTTTTGTAGATTTCTTTATTTATCGATATCTTTACTACTTTCTTCTCTTTTGGTCTCTTCTCTATTTTGAGCTCCAGATCTCAGCATTTCCTTATATTTCTCTGTAACAACACTTTGTAACATCTCATAATCTTTTTCGTGTGCATTATAATACGCTTTTACCATTTGATCGTCATTTGTTAAGCTTATTGGTGGAGGTACAATTCCTTTAGACATCAGCATACTATTAAACAAACACATTGCAGTTCTTTTATTCCCGTCTTCATATGGTTGTATAAAAATAAAGTCAGCATATATTTTTGAAATTTGTTCTATATATTTCTCTTCAGATTGAGTTGAATTGTATGCTTTTTCGTACTCAATTTGCAAGTTCTTAATAGCCTCTGGCACTTCTTTAAATGGTATAGTATGTATTACAGGCCTATTGCTAATTCCACTTTCAGAGCCTATTGTTACCTGTCTTTTTCTATATTCTGTTCCATTTCTTGTTAAGCCTATTGTACTTTTCATTTCGCTTCTAACTCTATTGCACACCTCTTCAATATTAATAGGCTTATCATCTTTTACTGATAATGATTCCAAGGTCATTCTTGCAATGTCTTCTATCTCTTTTATACTCTCATATTCTTCTACTCCTTTTTCTAGAGTACTATGCGTATCTCTATATGCAATAGAATGATCTTCCGGATTTTCTGCTATTTTCTCTCTTATCATTTCTCTTACTTTTTTTACATAAGAATCTTCTAAAGTTCCTTCTTTCAGTATTTTTCTATATCTAAAAGATTTGATAAATTTCTTCAATGGATTAGTTTCATTCTCATAATTAAATCTAGCTTCTTCTTCTAAATAAATAGTATCAAACTTTTTTTCTTTATGTCTATCGAAATCTGCAAACTCTCTCCATTCCTCGTATTCTTGCTCTGTAGAAATGTTTAACGAGTTACCGAATAATGCTTCTAATGTAGGATTTTCAAATTTTAAAACTTCTTGGCTATCAATTTGTCCTCTTATTTTATCAGCTTCACTATTGAATGCAGCTCTTTCATCAAATCCACTATTTCTATATTTGTGAGACATTAACATTCTTCCAATATTAAGCTGTGATATAATCATTTTCTTTAAATATTCTTCATTAGCATCAAATTTTAATTCTTGAGACAATGTTTTTCCTTTAGAAAACAATTCTTTTACTCTGTCTATCCCCTTTTCTTCTATTTCAATATATAGTTTTTTTGATAGTTCAATAATATCTCTTGTTTCCATATACTCCTCTTCTTAATATGGTAATGCTATTCTTATTGCAAATTTCCACATTGGCATATTGCTTGAAATGCATAGTCTTGGTATTCTGTAGTTTGAATCTGAATGCTTTGCTTTTCTATGTTCTTTTCCTGGTCCAAAGGTAAATGCTAGTTTAAATTTGTTTTCTTTTAAAACCTCCACAAAATTTTCGTTATAATCTCCAAAAGGATATGCTAAATACTCTGTTTGTATAACATTTTTACACTTTGAGAAATCTTCCCTTAATTCATCTTTTCCAACATTATATGCACCTTTTTCATGTAAATTGTATGAATGTGATGCTATATCTATATTAGGATATTCTTCTTTTACTTTTTTTAGAGTTTCTTTACTCATATAGCCTGCACAGCCTTCTTCAGCATTTTTTCCTACGCAAAAAACTGTTGCATTCATATTGTATTTTTTTAGTAATGGAAATGCTAATTCATAATTTGATTGATATCCGTCATCCATAGTAATTAATACGCATTTATATGGAAATTTCTTTTTGTTTTGTTTATATTCATAAAACTCATCTAAAGTTAGAGTTTTGTAATGATGTTTTTTTAAATATTTTAGCTGTTCTTCGAATTTTCCTATATTTAGCACAAAAGTGTTAGAATCATCAACATCTTTTCCAAAATCATGATATCCCAAAACTGCAACAGTGGGATTTGAATATAGTAATGCTAAAACTATTACTAATATTATCGTGCAAACTATTAAACCATATATTACAATATTTTTCATTATATATTCTCACACCTTTCTATATATTCTTTATTTCATATTCTCTCTTAATCTGCTTACTATATCTATCTTCCTCTGAGAACACACATCCACAGTATTTTTGCATATATAATCCTAGTTCTCTAGCTTTTGCTTGTCCTTCTCTAAAGCCTACTCTAAAATCTCTATATACAAATTCTAATCCATATTTTTCTGCTAGTTCTTCTCCTACTTGTTTTAATGCTTCATGATTTTGATATGGACTTACTAGCAAAGTGGTAGAAAAGCTATCATATCCATTTTCTTTTGCAAATTTTGCAGTTTGCTCTAGTCTTACTCTATAGCAATAATTTACGCATCTATTTTCTAAATCATTAATTACATTCTTGCAAAATTCTTTTAGTCCGTAATTCTCTTCAAATATAGC
>CAKPKG010000002.1 GCA_934167165.1 uncultured Clostridia bacterium | reverse complement strand
GTTTCTTTGTAAGAAACTTGTGGTTTACCTACATTACATTCTACTTTGAATTCTCTTTTTAATCTGTCTACAATTATATCTAAGTGTAACTCTCCCATACCTGCAATTATAGTTTGACCTGTTTCATGGTTTGTATATGCTTTAAATGTTGGGTCTTCTTCTGCAAGTTTTGCAAGTGCTATACCCATTTTTTCTTGAGCTACTTTGTCTTTTGGCTCAATTGCAATTTCAATAACTGGCTCTGGGAATTCCATAGATTCTAATATAACTGGGTGGTTAATATCGCATAATGTATCTCCAGTTGTTACTTCTTTTAGTCCAACTGCAGCTGCAATATCTCCAGCGTATACTTTATCTATATCTTCTCTGTGGTTAGAATGCATTAAAACAATTCTTCCAACTCTTTCTTTTTTGTCTTTGTTTGCATTTAATACTGTTGAACCAGCATCTAATGTTCCTGAATATACTCTAAAGAAACATAATTTTCCAATGAATGGGTCTGTTGCAATTTTAAATGCTAATGCAGCAAATGGTTCATCATCAGAAGTTTTTCTTTCTGTTTCTTCTCCATCTAGTGTAACACCTTTGATATGTGGTACATCTAGTGGAGATGGCATATAATCAACTATAGCATTTAACAATTCTTGAACACCTTTGTTTTTGTATGATGATCCGCAACATACTGGAACTAGTTTATTAGCTAATGTTCCTATTCTTAAACCTTTTTTGATTTCTTCTTCTGAAAGTTCCCCTTCATCTAAATATTTCATCATTAGGTCATCATCTTGTTCTGCTGCAGCTTCTATCATTTGGCTTCTATATTGTTCTGCTAATTCTTTTAAATCTTCTGGAATATCTGTTACTTCAATTTCTTTTCCTAAATCATCTTTGTGAATAAATGCTTTCATTTTTATTAAGTCTACTATTCCTTTGAATGTATCTTCTGCTCCAACTGGTAATTGAATTGGAATAGCATTTGCATTTAATCTAGATTTCATTTGTTCAACACAAGCTAGGAAGTTTGCACCTGTTGTATCCATTTTATTAACATATGCCATTCTTGGTACATGATAATTGTCTGCTTGTCTCCAAACAGTTTCTGATTGTGGTTGAACTCCACCTTTAGCACAAAATACAGTTACAGATCCGTCAAGTACTCTTAAAGATCTTTCAACTTCAACTGTAAAGTCAACGTGACCTGGGGTATCAATAATGTTTATTCTATGGCCTAACCATTTACATGTTGTAGCAGCAGAAGTAATTGTAATACCTCTTTCTTGCTCTTGAACCATCCAGTCCATTGTAGCTTCACCTTCATGAACCTCTCCTATTTTATGAGTTTTTCCTGTATAGAAAAGAATTCTTTCAGTAGTAGTAGTTTTTCCTGCATCTATATGTGCCATTATTCCTATATTTCTTGTTTTCTCTAATGGAAATGCTCTACCTGCCATTAATTTTTTCCTCCTATTTTTATTAGTTTTTTACCATTTGTAATGTGCGAAAGCCTTATTAGCTTCTGCCATTCTATGCATATCTTCTTTCTTTTTGAATGATCCACCTGTGCTGTTTGTAGCATCGATTATTTCGTTTGCTAATTTTTCAGCCATAGTTTTTTCATGTCTATTTCTTGCATAGTTTACTAGCCATCTTAATCCTAATGTTTGTCTTCTTTCAGCTCTAATTTCGATTGGAACTTGGTATGTTGCTCCACCTACTCTTCTTGCTTTAACTTCAAGGACTGGCATTATGTTGTTTAATGCTGCTTCAAAAACTTCTAATGCATCTTTTCCTTCTTTTTCTTTTATGATATCAAATGCATCATATACTATTTTTTGAGCAACTGTTTTTTTACCATCTAACATAATGTTGTTTATTAATTTTGTTACAACTTTGCTATTATATATTGGATCTGGTAAAACTTCTCTTTTTGCTATATATCCTCTTCTTGGCACTATTCTTCACTCCTTTTCTAAGATATGTGTGTTTTCACATTCTTTATTATTTGTGTTTCATAAAAACACTTAGTTACTCTGGAAGATTTTTCTTCCCGTATAGCGCAATAAATTTATATCTATATTATATCTATTTATTAGCACTACTTAAAAATATTTTTTAATTTTTTGGACGTTTTGCTCCATATTTAGATCTAGCTTGCATTCTATCTTTAACACCAGCTGTATCTAATGTACCTCTTATAATGTGGTATCTAACACCAGGGATATCTTTTACCCTTCCACCTCTTATTAATACAACACTATGTTCTTGTAAGTTATGTCCTATACCTGGAATGTATGAAGTTACTTCATAACCGTTTGATAGTCTAACCCTTGCTACTTTTCTTAATGCTGAGTTTGGTTTTTTAGGTGTTACTGTTTTAACAACTGTACAAACTCCTCTTTTTTGTGGTGCTCTATTATTTGTTTGTCTGTTTAATTTTGAGTTATAACCTTTTAAAAGAGCTGGAGCCTTTGCTTTTGTTGCAGATGTTTTTCTACCTTTTCTTACTAATTGATTAATTGTTGGCACTTTAATTTCACCTCCTATTTTTATATTTTAAAGTGCTAATCAAGTTTTAAACACTAACGCGTTATATTCTATCATTTAGATAGCTTTTTGTCAATAGTTTTTAGCTTATTTTTTTGCTTTTTTCCTTACGGAAATCTTGCTTTTTTATTGAATACAAAAAGGTCTTTTATAGTCTTTTGCTTTACATAAAAAAATGTGTTATAATTAAGTTAGGTATTTTTATTTGGCGATTGAAAATATCTAAAAAATATAGAAAGAAGCGTTGATTAGATGAAAAATTTAACATTATCCGACTTTTTGTCCGGCGAAGGAGTAACATCCTTTGAGCGGATAATTGAAGCAACAACAGTTTCATTCGAAGCTCAAAATGTTTGGGAGTCTATTGAAAATTACTTCATGGACCAATACTTATCTACCGATAAAATTGGCGAAGTCGAAGTAACCATAAACATTCAAAATAATGAAAAGGTCTTCATCAATTTTGGTTGTAGGAGCAATACTGAAAAAGAAACTAACATGTCTATGGCAGATGCTTTAGACATTATAAAGTTGGCCTCTATAAATGGCCTGAACACATCCGTATTCTTTCCATCAATCAGTTTAAGAGAATGGGAAGAACCAGAGACTTTAATTTGTTCCATAACTCTATTGTTTTCAATCTAAAATCGCCACTAGCAGTCTGAATTCAGGCTGCTTTTCATTTGTAAGCACATAGTAAAAGAGCGAAGTAACCTTCGCTCTTTTTATATGAATTCATACTTATATATCTTGTATTAATTCTTATTTTTTATTTACTAAATCTTTTAATGCTTTACCAGCTTTGAATACTGGAGCTTTTGATGCAGGTATTTTGATTTCTTCTTTTGTTCTTGGGTTTCTACCTTTTCTAGCTGCTCTTTTTCTTACTTCGAAAGATCCAAATCCAACTAATTGAACTTTATCTCCTTTTGCTAGTGCATCTGTTATAACTTCAACGAATGCGTTTACTGATGCTTCAGCACCTTTTTTTGTGTCTCCTGTTTTTGCAGCTATTGCTGCTACTAATTCAGCTTTGTTCATTTAAAATTACCTCCTAATAAGATTGTTTTATGTAGCAGAATTCTCTTTTTACATTCTACTATTTAAGATTATTCGCCAAATTTAGCTAAAATCCTTCTTTTTTTATTTTTATTTTTTCTTAAATCCTTTTGTCCGTAGGTTTCCATGTTTTGATAGTCTTGTACCCGTTGATTTTACTGCTTTCCCGGCTTTTTTGTCTTCTAAGGCTCTAAACGCCTTTTGCCCGTAGGGAAGCATAAAAATTTCTTCTTTTGATAAAATTTTAAATATGAATATTAAGAAAATATATATTAAAGTACCCAGTAAAATTGTGCTTACTGATATTAATAAACTGTTTTGTATTTTATATTTTAAATTGCTATAAATAAGATAAGAAGAACTTGCCATTATTATTGCCGATATTAATGGTTTTATTATAAATTTATTTATGCTAAATCTACTTTCTAAATTTTTTCTTAATGACATAAAGCAAATTATAAATATGCATATATCTGAAACTATTGAGGAAATTATAGTACCATATATTCCAATTTTATTAATTGGAATTAACACTAAATTCAAAATCAGCTTAATAATTCCTCCTATTGCAAAAGCTACGACAGGAACATTTACTTTTCCAAGGCCTTGCAGTGCTCCATTTATTGTTTGTGTTAAAACAATAAAAATTATTGTAAAAGAAGATAATTGTAGCATTTTTGCTCCTTTTGATGCATTAGGAAATAATATATAGAGAATATCTTTTGCAAACATGCACATATACACTGTACAAAAAAGGCCTATAAGTATTGTAACTAATATAGAAAATTCTATTCTTTTGTTTGCAATTTCTTTTTGTTTTTTTGCCATTGCAGAAGATATTGCCGGCACTAATGCAGTAGCAAATGCTATATTAAATGAAAATGGTAATGCAATTAATGTATCTACTTTTCCACTTAATATGCCATATTGATTTGTTGCCTCTACTTCTCCTATTGTAGTCTTTAATATTCTTACAACAGTCATTGCATCAATTGTTTTGCTAGCTGCTGAAAAAAGAGCGCTTAATGATATTGGTATTGATACTAGTAAAATATTTTTAATTATTTTTCTTGTAGTTTCTTTTTTATTATAAGTTGAAGATATAACTTCTTGCCAAACACCTTTTTTTCTATGTACAAAATATTTGTATAAATAGATTAATGTAAATAAAGTTGCTAATGTGGTTGCAAGAGTTGCTCCTGCAGCCATAACCATGGTATTATTTCCAGATATTTTTCCTATGTATTCAACTACTATTATTGTAACTAAAGTCTTAAATACTTGCTCTAAACTCTGTGAATTTGCTGTAACCGATATATTGTCTCTTCCATTAAAATACCCTTTTAGCACTGCTTCTATTGATACCAAAAATATTGATGGTGAAATAGCTATTAGTGCTAGCTTTGCTTCTGGTATTTGAAGATATGTATTAGCTATTTTATCAGCTTTAAAGAATAAAATAGAGCTTCCTATAAATCCCAGAATTCCAAACATAGCAAAAGCTATTTTAAATATTCTGTATGCACCTTTATTATCTCCTATTGCTACTTTACTAGATATTAGTTTAGAAATACTATTTGGCACTGCAATAGAAGAAACCGTAAGGAATAGTGCATATATTTGAAACGCAGCAGAATATATTGCATTTCCTCTATCCCCAAAACCTTGTTTATTTGTTAAATATAATTTATATACTAAACCTACTATTTTTATAATCACTTGTGAAAACATTAAAATTACAACACCTTGCATGAATCCAGTAGTTTTGTTTTCTTTACTTGTTTTCCTTTTAATTTTAATTCCTCCAAACTAAAGCTTTTTTCTTTTCGAACAGATAAATTGGAATTTGTTTTATTGAGGTGAGAGGTGTGATGTGAGAGGTGGGATTTGTAGGGCCGTGGCTTCGTAGGCTTTTCTATATTTTTCACACTTCGCACCTCAAACCTCACACTTCATGAAATTACAATTTATCTTCTTATTTATATATATGAACTTTTTCTTTAAAAAGACTTGTTTTTTTCTTGTTTTTATAAGATAATATATATGTATAAAAATAGGTAAATTGGGGGATTTTTAAGTGAAGTATATAGACAAATTTTTAAAAGTACTAAAGACTGATAGAAATACATTTTTTACATATGTTTTAACATTGATAACTGCTTATGTAGTAATAGATAGAGTTATTGAACTTCTAATAATGTTTTTTACAGGAATGTCGGTTTCTTATTGGGGACCAATTAGATATACTTTGGCTCTTGCCCTTCCTGTATTTGCATTTGCATTTTCATATCCATCTAAATTTTGTAAATCAGATGAAACAAAAATATCATTTTTTTACACATACTGTATTTGCTTATATGTAATTGGAATTTCAATGGTAGTTCAATGGTTAAATCGTTTAGCATGGCTTGGCATAATGTCTCTTCCAAATCACGAATTTATAATTACTGAATTTTCTGATTTGATTAAACATGCGCTTACAGCTATATCAATTTATATACCTCTTACTACTTTTTATAAATTAGTACTTTGGTTATTAAAAGTAATTAAAGACCCTATATTCCCTAACAATTTTCAAGAATCTATTTGTGATTATGCCGGAATAGATATTTCTGCACCTGATGGTACTACTGGTCCATATAGTTTGGAAATTGAATTTTGTAAAGATAAGTCTACCGGTAAACCTGTTAAAATATTAGAATCAAGAAGATTACAACCTACCCTTGTAATTGGCCCTTCTGGAACTGGTAAAACATCTATGATAATGGAACCAATGATTGCAAGAGATATAGAAAAGAAATTTTTCTTCCGTGAAGTTTCTAAAGAAATGGGATATACCGCATTAAAAACAAATATAGCTTATTTAAATAAACCATATGACAATGAATATTTAAATAGGAACTTTACATTAAATATGCTTACACCTGTTGAAGGAAAAGAAAATATCTACAAAGCATATATGAAAAAAATGATATATGAAATAGAACCAAATGGTTCAATTGTATATAAGAACTTTGGTATTACAGTAGTAAGTCCTGATGCAAAACATACAGATACAATTAAAGAAGTAGCTAAAGCATATGATATGCCAATTATAGAAATAGACCCAACAAATGCAGAATCAATTGGTTTAAATCCATTTATTATTGGAAACCCTGCTCTTTGTGGTTTGATTATTTCAGGAATTATATCTAGTTTATACAATCCGGACTCTAGAACTGCCGAATTAGCATATATGTATGATTTAGCACAACAAGCAATTGAAAACATCGTTATTTTACTAAAGCTTGTATATCCTAAATCGCATGATGGATTGATGCCTAATTTAGAAGACTTGCTAAAATGCTTAACTAATTTTGATTTAGTTCAACAAATGTGTGAACAGTTAGAAAAAGATGTTGAACTTGCTGAAGAATATGAATTGCAAATCAGTTATTTTAAACAATTTTTTTATAAAAATTCAGAAGGACGAAAAGAAATGAAAAAGTACATTCATTTTGCTTCTTCTACAATTGACATATTATTAAGATCATCGCAGGTAAGAAATATTATTTGTAACAGATATAATAACATTGATTTTGGAGAAATCTTGAATGAAGGTAAAATCGTTCTTATTTCGACAAGGCCATATGAAATCGGTGGAATAGCAGATCAAGGCTTTGGTA
Source organism: uncultured Clostridia bacterium (assembly GCA_934167165.1). Taxonomy (GTDB): domain Bacteria; phylum Bacillota; class Clostridia; order TANB77; family CAG-508; genus CAG-452. The sequence goes on along the minus strand of CAKPKG010000002.1, from coordinate 93,949 downwards.
GATTTTTCTTAAACCTTATGATGTGTTCTGTAGAAAACAATCGCGAATTAGTAAAAAATAGAATTCCACATTTCTTGTATGTAGATGAATTTGATCATTATGGAGCTGCTCAATTTGAAGATATATTTACTATATATAGAAAGTTCAAAATTGGAACTATTTTCTCTGCTCAAACAGTTGCAGGATTAGGTTCAGAAAAATTACTTGCAAATGCTCCTACTAAAATAACATTTGGAAACAACACACCTGACGAAATGGATTGGTGGGCAAGAGAATTTGGAAAACGTAGAGAATGGGATGTTCATAGCAACTATGATAAATCAGATGGTTCTTACTCATCTGATTTAGGTGGAGTAAGTTGGGCATGGAAAGATCATATGCATAATGCTAAAATACAAGGTCTTAAATTTAAGAGTATTATTTACAAAACCAAGGCTAAAAATGGTAAGAATGTAGTTAACTTTGGTAACGTAGATTTCTTGGAAAGCAAATATAAAACACCACATAGAACAAAGAAATATAATTTTAATAAATATATAGCAAATGTAACATCTGATGATAAAAAAGAAGAAAAGCAAAAATGGAAGCCTAATAAAGTAGTATTCTCAAAGGATGAAAGAGGCGATATTGACCCTATTCAAACAGACACAACAGACAGTTCTTACTTCTTTGATAATGAAGACGCAATTAGCTTTGATTTTCCAAAGCATTCTAACACCGACAACAACAAAAAAAACACTAAATAATCTTGTAAAAATTTATAATAATAAGGAGTGAATATATTGTGAAATTATCAAATTTTTTTAATTTTATTGAAATTAAAGATAATGTATTTGCAATTTTTAATACATTAATGATGGAAATTCTTTTTGTTAATCGCCAAGAACTTTTGGATATTCTTCGCCTAAATGGAGATGTAGATACCCTACTTAAATATGGTATTTATGTACGAGATGATAACAGAGATGATATGGCTTTAGACCTTGTAAAATCTCATTACATTTCTAATACTAAAAAAGTAGGATTAATGTATTTTATACTTTCTACTGGTTGTAATTTAGCATGTAAATATTGCTTTATAGAGAATAACATAAGCAATAACCATTCAGAAATTAATATGTCAGCCGATCTTGCAATTTTAGCTCTTGATAAATATATAAATTATTTAAATGATAATCCAGATATAAAGCAACCTCAAATTATATTTTATGGAGGAGAACCATTTATTAATTATTCAGTCATGAAAACTATTGTTAATTATGCAAAATCAAAAAACAGTAATATCTTTTTTTCTTTGGTAACTAATGCAACATTAATTGATGATGACATAATACATTTTTTAAAGGACAATAATATTAATGTTGGAATATCTATAGATGGTCCTCAAAAGATAAATGACGCCAATAGAGTATTTAGAGGGTCTGACCGAAGCGTATACGAGCAAGTAATTAACACTGTTGAAAAATTTAAAGCAAATGATTTAAATTTTGGATTATCTATAACCATATCTAAAGATTTACTTGAACATAAGCAAGATTATTTTAACTGGATAAAAACTTTAAATACTCCAAACATTTTTTATAATTTATATCACTTCAGCGAATCAGAAAGAAATGTCGATTGGGAAAGTTTTTACAAACAAATGGATTCATTTATTTTTGAATCATTCGACTATTTACATCCATTAAAAATTTCAGATGGACGAATTGCAAGAAAAATAGATAGTATTTTCAATAAAGAGTTTAAATTTTCAGATTGTGCCTCTGTTGGAGCAAATCAATTAACATTAAAGCCTAATGGAGAGGTAACACTGTGCCATGGCTATTGTAAAACCTCAAAAAATATACTAGGAAATATAAAAGAGAATTCTATAAGTGAATTAATACATACATCTAATGCTGATTTATGGACTAAATTGCCACCAATTTGTCGAGACGAATGTCTTAAATGCGAAGCACTTTACTTGTGCGGAGGTGGTTGTGCTGTACAATCAGAAAACTTGTTTAGTAATATTACTGCTATTGATAAATGCTTTTGCATTCATTCAAAAGATTCTTTAAAATGGATTCTTACTAAAATTTACTCTTCTTTAATAAAAAATACTGATAATTCTAGTCTTAAGGAGGTGATTTAAAATGATGAAAATCGATCTTAATTCTTTGAAAAACGTAATGCAAGACAAAAAATCAGATTTAACCTCAACTGTTATGATGTGTTTATGTGGATCGTGCGGTTGTGCCTGTAATTGTAGTTGTAGTTGCTTATGCGGTGGAAGTTGTAAATGTTTTGAAAATTCAAGTTTAATAGAAAATCTTGATACAATATATTCATAAAAACTTTCTTGAAATAATATTATTTTTACAATAATTTGGTACTCTATTAAGAAAAATAAAGCTGAATGTATATATTTAGTTTTATTTTTTTGTATCTATTATTGATTATAAAACATGTCAATCTTATTCATCAAAGTCTATTTATCAATTATAGTTTTCTACCATTTAAATAATTTAGAATATTGACATTAGCTTTAGTATTATATAAAATATTACATTATAAAGGAGAATATAATGGAAAAGAAAAAACTTTCAAAAATTTTTAATAGAATAATTATAATTATGTTTTCAATAATGATATATGAAAACCAATCATTTGGAAAAATATTATCGCTTCAACTATATATTCAATATAAAAATATTCATAATACACTAACAATTATAACAGGAATTTTACAACTTGTTATAATAATTGGATTTATAATATGGGCTATAATATATAACAAAAAAAGTAAAAAAGATAAGTTAACCAAAACAAGAATTACAGCACTTATACTTACTATAATAGTAATCACTAGTATCTTTGTTGAAATCTTTTACAAAAGAGCATTAGATGTAATTAATGAAGAATTTGAAACACGGACAAGCCACATCATTTAACCCTATAATAATTTTAAATATAAAAAAATAAAAAAAGAAGAAATTCTGGAATGGAATTTCTTCTTTTTTTATTTCTTTTTTACCCTAATAATTTTAAATCAATTTCTTCTTTTTTGTATTTACCTGTAGCCTCATCTATTTTAAATTCTACTAAAGATTTTTCAAGTAAATCATTATTTTGTCTTAGATCTGTTGTAAATAATGTTTTTATTCCCGGAACTTCTACTCTATTTGTTACTATAGTTTTTAGAGTTTCTACCATATGTTTTTCATCTTCACATACAAATACTAATTGTGGTTTTGTTTCAAATCCAGAATCAAATTGTACAAAACTCTCATAAAAATCTATATATAATTTTAATCTATCTACTAATTTTTTCTCCCAGTCTTCTTCTCTTCTTACAGCTTCAAATATAAAGTCTATTGACTTTCCATTTTTAGTTAGTTTTATTCCAGCATGTGCTTTAAATACTTTTCCTAATTTTTTTGCTGTTATAGAAGGCTTTACTGTGTATTTATCAAAAGCTTTTACTTTTCTTAAATATGCTATAATTATTTGATTTCCTGCTAATCTTTTCTTTATCATTGCAACAGGTTTTGTATTATCTGTTGGTTGCCATTTGCATTCTACTCCTCTTGAATTTAGCAAATATTTACCCATTTTTTCTAGGCAATAAATTCTATAAATACATTTTCCTTCTTCACCCATAAAATAGTATCTTGTTAGAATTTTAGATTTTATTAGTTGCTCTAATTTATTATTTAGTTTATCTTGTGACTTTATATCTTCGCCTTTATGTACTAATATTTGATATATTTGTCTTGATGTAATAAATTCAAATTCATTTACTAATTCCATAATTTTAAAATGGATATCTGAAATATGTCCTATATTAATCTTATGAATAATTTGATTCATTGAAACATATCCATCTTTTCCATCAAATGTTTTTATTTCTCCTTCTCTTATTGCAAATGGTGATACATCTGTTTTTATTTGATTGTCTTCTACCATAATTATGGCCCTCCTTAAATAATAATAAGCTTAACCTTCTTTTTTTCTGGTATTATCTTTTTAATATATACCTCTACATTTTCTCCATATTCAATACCATCTTTGTATTCTGCTAATCCTACCAGGTTAGGTCTTAATTCAACAAATATTCCATTCCTAGACTTCTCGGTTTCTCTGGCAATGCCATGTACTTTCATTCCTTCTTTAAAATCCTTTATATTATCTTGCCATGTTCCGGAACATCTCTTTATATGTAAGAATTACTCTATTTGTTTTTCTGTCTATTGATTTTATCATAATTTTTATCTTTTGTCCAATTTTAAATCTTTCATATGGAGATTTTATTCTTGCAACAGAAATATCTTCTATGTGAACTAGTCCTACTACTCCTCCACCAATTTCAACAAAGGCCCCATATGGTCTAATGTTTCTTACTATTCCATATACACACATACCTTCTTTTAGTTCATCTTTTACCCAACTTACAGCCTCTTTTCCCACTGCCTTTCTAGAAAGTATTACTGTATCATTTTTTGTAATGTCTTTTACTTTAAATTGAACTATTTTATTTACTTTACTAGTACATATATTAGGTTTTGGAAAGCCTGTTTCATCTACGTTTACTGCTTCTACTTCTTCTCTTGGTATAACTCCTGTTATATTGTTTCCTAGGTCCAAATATAAGTTGTAATTACTATCACATGTAGTTACTTTTGCCTGCAATATTTCTCCAGTTCTAGACAATTTATTTAATTCGTCTAGTGAAAATGCTTTTGTACTTTCTTCCCAACCTTCTGGAATAAACCTTTGTACATATTCCATATGAGTTTTCTCCTTTTTCTTTAGTTCATTTATATATGTAAATTTTTGTATATTTCATTTTATGTATTGTTTTAAATTATTATATAATTAGTTTTTTATTTTTTCAATATAGTTTATTGGTTTTTTAGTAATGTTTCTACTTCTTTTTTCTTTAAGTATCTCCATGTTCCTAATGGTAAATCTTTTACTGTTAAATTACCTATTTTGCTTCTATGCAAACTAATTACTTTTTTTCCTATTGCTTCACACATTCTTCTAACTTGTCTATTTTTTCCTTCATGTATAGTTATTTGTAATCTGCTTATATTTTTTTGTTCATCTATTTTTAATATTTTTACATCTGCTTTGTTTGTAACAAAATCACCTATGTCAACACCATTTTTTAGTTGCTCTACCTCGTCATTTGTTATTCTTCCAACAACAGTAGCATTATATGTTTTAGGTATTTCGTGCTTTGGATGAGTTACCTTATATACAAAATCTCCATCATCTGTTAGTATTATTGCCCCTGATGTATACATGTCTAGTCTTCCAACTGGTACTAACCTTTTGTTTGTTTTCACTAAATCTAGCACTGTGTTTCTATTAAATTGGTCTTTTACTGTTGTAACATAATCTATTGGCTTGTTTAGCAATATATATGTATGCTCTGTATTCGTGTTTTCAATTGTTTTGCCATTATATTCTATTTTATCGTTATTAGGATTTATCTTTGTCCCTAATTCTACAACTACTTTTCCATTTACTTTTACTTTTCCTTGTATAATTAGTTCTTCGCATTTTCTTCTAGATGCAATACCATTGTTTGCTAGGTATTTTTGTAGTCTAATCTCTTCCATAATATTTTCTTCCTTATTTATATATTTTAATTGAAGTGCGAGGTGTGATGTGGAGGTGATATTTATAGGACCGTGGCTTCGTAGGCTTTTCTCTATTTTTCACACTTCTCACCTCAAACTTCGCACTTCGTGAAATTCCAGTTTACTTAATTGTTTTTTAATTCTTGCAACACATGTTCAAAATATTCTGGTAATGGGGCTTCAAATTCTACTGTTTTATTTGTTGCAGGATGTACAAATTTTAATTTTGCTGCGTGCAACATTTGCCCCACTACTCCAAATGGATTTTTTCCATTTGAATATGTGTAATCTCCTACTATTGGATAACCTATTTCTGCCATATGTACTCTTATTTGATGTGTTCTTCCTGTTTTTATTTTTACTTCTAGCAAAGTATATCCATTATATCTTTTTAACACTTTAAATTCTGTAATTGCTTCTTTTCCTTTTTTATCTACTGCCATTTTCTTTCTATCTTTTGTACTTCTTGCAATTGGCATATTTACTATTCCTTGATTTTCTTTAACATTTCCTCTAACTAATGCAATATATGTTTTTTCTACTTGTCTGTTTTTTATTTGTTCGCTAATATTTATATGAGCCTTATCATTTTTTGCAATTATTATTAATCCGTGATGTATCTTTATCTATTCTATGTACTACTCCTGGTCTTATCTTTCCTCCAATTCCAGACAAGCTATCTTTGCATTTTGCCATAACTGCATTTACTAATGTTCCATCTGGATTCCCATTTCCAGGATGTACAACCATTCCTTTTGCTTTGTTTATTATTAAAATGTCTTTATCTTCATAAATTATATCTATTGGTATTTCTTGCGGTTTTAAGTCTATTTCTTTGGGCTCTTCTTTTTCTATTTCAATAATATCTCCTTCAAGAACTTTGTATGAGGGTTTTTCTTGTTTTTTGTTTACAAGAATTTTCCCTTCTTCTATAAGTCTTTGTACACTAGTTCTAGAAATATTATTATCTATATTTGTAATTACTTTGTCTAATCTAATGTTTTTTTCTTCTTTCCTTATTTTATATTCTTGCATTTTATTCTCCTACTTTTTTCTTTTTTGCTACATTATCTTTTATTATGCATATTGCAATAATTATACAGCCTATTACTATAAGCATATCTGCTAAATTAAAGACTGGATATTTTATTAATTGTGATATGTCTATATAATCTATTACATATCCTCTTATTATTCTATCAATTAAATTACTAATTCCTCCTGCTATAATTAAGTGCAGAGAAACTAGTATAGCTTTACTTATTTCTTCCTTTTTTGAAAATATAAAATATACAATTAAACCTATCACAATTACATTTACAATAATAAACATAGATGTACTATTGTTTCCGATGCCAAAAGCCGCTCCAGTATTTTGTACATATGTTAAATTTAGCACATTAGGTATTATAGATATTATACAATCAACTAACTCTCTAGAAATAATAACTTTTACTACTTGGTCAATTAAAATTGCGATTATTGTAATTATAATCCAAAAATCAAACTTTTTATTTTTCATTACACACTCTCTTTTATTTTATTTCTTTGGAATAAACAGAAGTTGCTATCCTCATAAAGTAAAATGTATTCTTCTTTGTTTTGTTCTACAAATCTTCTTAGTTTAGATGTTTTAAACATTAGCATATGTGTTATTCCATATTTATCTAATCTCTCTTCTACATCATCTATATTTAGTCCTGAAAGATCCATATAGTCATTAAATATTTCTACTCCTGGATTGAACTCTGGTGCATATAAATCTGCCCTTGAGTCTATAAATACTGGTATACCTCTAAATAGCAAGTAACTTCCAAAATTATATTCATTATACAATTTTATATTGTTTATATCTAGGTTTTCTAGTATATATGTTGCTGCATCTACCGGATATGAATTTTCATCTATAAAGCTATTTTTCATTTTAGGTTTATATTGCACAATACTTATTGCTAACACAATGCAGATTACAACTACCATTCCTGTTATTGTTGTTAGTTTATTTATAGCTTTCTTGCAACCTTCTGGATCATATTTATCAAATAAAGAATTTATTAGCCTGTTTAAAATAATTACACATATTAATGTAAACATAGAGAATTGTCTTCTAGTGTAAAATGTAAGGAATACTAATCCACCTAGCATAAATAAATCACTTAATCTTATTTTAGTATCTGTAAATGTTAATATTGCTATAAAAAGAACTAACGCGCACATAAATTCCATGTTATTTACAAGTGTTAATGGTAAATGTTCATTTATATTATGTGTTGTTGTTCCTTGCATTGTTTTTATTAAATATGTATATGGTGTTGTTCCTAGTGGTGTAAGTAGCCCTGTGAACAAACAAATTATCATAATAATTATTAATGCTTTTACGTTTTGGTTGTCCGAAATCTTTATCTTATATGGATTCTTGTTTATTTTTTCTTTTTTAGATATTGCTTTTTCGTTTTTTAATTGTAACTCATCTATTTTTTGTTTTGTCTTGCTAATTTCTTGTTCATCTTCTAATTTTAATATCTTTTTTTGTAGTCTTGTTATTTTAGCTGTGTTAATTATAATTTGTGAATTTGAAAGTATATAAATCATATATTCTGCTACATATGGTAAATATAGAACAAAATAAAACGGAAATACTGCCAAATGCACATTTGCAATAATTATTGGTATAATTATTAACCCTACTGCATATCTTTTTTTCTTGGTTTCTAAAAACATTTCTATAAAATACACTGTAAGTATAAATAATATAAATGTTACCAATTGTGCTCTTGCAGCTATAAAATCCCTTAATAAATACATAGCTCCTATTGTAAGCACAAATGATGTTAATTTATTTTTTGTAAGTTTTGTATTTACTAAATACATTGTAATTCCAAGAATTATGCTTAATACAATGGTTGATATATATATACCTAGTTGTCCTCCTATATTATATATTAAATATATTCCAACATCATATAGCCAGTGCGGATATGTATATTCTAAGTTTTCATGCCAAGAAAATGGATCTTTCATATCTATACCATTTTGTAATATGTGTTCACCTATTTTTATTGTATAAAATGTATCATTTTGTAATGTTACAGGTGCTATTGAAAAACAAAAAATTGCAATTAATACAATTGCCATTATTGTAAATCTTATTGAACTTTTATCTATTGTCTTTTTTTCTTTTTCCATTATATTCTCCTCTGTATATTTAATTTATTTTTCTATTGCTATAATATCATATTTAACATTTTCTTACAATACAATTTTTATTTAATTTTAAAATGCCTTGCAATGTGTTTTTGTCTTTAAAACACAAAAAAGAACAGCTATTGCTGTCCTTTTTTGACTATTATTATTCCTTAGATTGCTTCTGCTTCTTCACTTTGATTGCTATTTTCGTCTTTATTTATTACTTCTAAACTTCCAATTGATACTTCATAAGCAACTCTTTGTTCTGTTCTTCCATCTTCAAACTTTTTCTCATAAGTTCTACTTTGAACTCTTCCTACTACTTTTACTTCTGTTCCAACTTCCATGTTTTCACAGAATCTAGCATTTCTTCCCCATGCTATACATGGAATATAATCAGATTTATTATATGCTCTGTTTACTGCTAACAATATGTCTGAGATTTCTCTTCCAAATGGAGTTTTTCTATATATTGGTTTTTTACAAACATAACCATTTAAAACAACTTCATTTGAAACATTTTCCTCTTGTTCTTCTTTATAGTCAATAATATCTTTTGCAAATACTGTTAGTACTAATCTGTTTCTTTCATTTTCATAGCTGTTATATGATCTAAATTGACCTTCTATAACTACTTTTCTTCCTATTGTTAAGTCAAAATTTGCTATTAATCTTTCTGATATTGTAATTGGTATAATATCCTCATTTCCACTTAAACGTGGTACTTCTAAATTAAATATGTAAAAGCTTTCTCCATAAATTTCGTGGCTAAATGTTTTGTCGCTAATAATTTTACCTATTAAAACTAGATAATTATTTTCCGTGTAATTTGTAATCAATTTTGTTTCCTCCCTTATACTTTTCCATAGTATTTTATTCATTACCTTCGTGTTTTATTACTCAACAATACTATTATACTACATTTGGAAGGTTTTGTCTACATAAAATGGTAAAATAATCTATTTTTTTATTGCCAATATTTTAAATTTTGCTACTCCCCCTGGCGTTTGGGCTTCTACTACTTGGTTCTTTTTTGCACCTAGTAAAGCTGATCCAATAGGTGATTCATTAGAAATTCTATTTTGTGATAAGTCAACTTCTGTTGAACCTACTATTGTATATTCTACTTCTTCATCATATTCCATATCTAATACTTTAACTTTATTTCCTACTTGAACTGTTTTTGTATCTATTTCAGATTCATCTATTATTCTTGCATATCTTAATTTGTTTTCTAGTTCTGCAATTTTAATTTCATTTGAAGCTTGTGCATTTTTTGCTTCATCATATTCAGAATTTTCTGATAAATCTCCAAATCCTAGTGCAACTTTAATACGCTCTGATATTTCACTTCTTTTTTCTGTTTTTAGATATTCTAATTCTTTCTCCAAATTATCATATCCTTCTTGTGTTAATAATACTTCTTTTTCTTCCATAATTTAACGCCCCTTTTTATTGGTATTTACAATTAATTAATATAAAGTATACTAAACTCATTCTGTATGTTGTTTAGTTAATTATATTACTCCACAATTTAAGTTTTGTCAAGTATTTATCGAACTTTTTGGAAAAATTCTCCTTCTAAAATTTCCCCATTTCTTCCTATAAATTTCTTAATTTTTATTTTATCTTTTATAATACAATTTCTTGCTTGGTTATAACCATATTGGTAAATTTCACTCTCATATATAATTTGATTATCAAAGCCATTCATTTTATATCTTTTAGGCATATATATGCTATAATAATTTACATTTATACCATTAAACTTTTTTGCTTTTATTTCTACGCTATTTAATATGTTTATTAGTATAGCTTTATTATAAATTTCATATTTATTTATTAATTCTTGTGGAAAATCTATGTTTATTATAAGTTCCGAGTTTAGTAAACTTTTAGATTTGTTGTTTGATATATTAAGAATTATTCCTAATTCGTTATATAAGTATTCTTCCATTTTTTTAAATTTGTTTATATGGTTTGTAACAATATTTACTCTTTTCATGTTTTGAGCTACATACATTACTATTTGTTTTGTAGCTTCATTTAAATCATTTATTAGTAACGTGATTTCACCGATTTTCTAATTTCTTTTTTTGTATTCTTAATATGTATTCTATAATTTCTGGTATTAATAAAAGAAATAATTCTTTTCCATTTAATATGTTAATGTTTTCACAATATAATTTTTGTTTTAACACTTTATTTTTATTTAATGTAGTAGATAATACAACATTTTCAATATTATTGTCATATAGCCTTTTGTTTAATTTTTTAGCTATTCTAATCATTTTTTTATCTTTTACTTTATTTTCTTCAAGCATCGGTAAATAAATTAATGCTTTTCCATTTTCTGGGCAAATTTTTACAGCATTAAAAACATTGGCTGTTTTTAATTTTATTTGTTCTATAAAATTATTTGCTTTTTTTGCTTCTATAATATAACCTATAATCAAAATAATCACCTAAATCCAACTAGCAACAAAGTTGCTTTGTTCTATTGTATTTAGATGATTATTTTTTATTACTATTTTAACCACAGAATTGTTTTTATTGTTTCTGTATCTTCTTTTATATATACTCCACCATATAAAGTTTTAGATCCTTGAAAACTGTTATATATTTCTGTATTTGTTGACAAGCCTGTACTGTCCGCAGGATTCCATTCTGTTCCTAAATTTTCCTCTGTATATTTTGATAACTCTTCTGATGTTTCTTGGTACCATTTGAATCTATTTGTTCCATCAGTAATAATTAACCCTTTAGAAATTTTATCTTCTCCTTCAACATTAGAAACCTCATATCCATTTGGTATTGGTGCTATGTTTGTTTTTCCATTTATATTTTCGGTACGGAATGGATCTTTTGAATTTAGTTTTGATGAATCCCATTTTTCTGGTATTTTTATAATATCCCCTATATAATCATTCTCTGTGTTTACTGAATTTGAATATCCTTCACTGTTTACTGTATATTTCATAGTCTTCTCATCCGCTGTCCCTATTTTAATAGTTACTATAATTATGCTTTTACCATTTTCAGTAGATTTTACAAATTCGCATTTTTCCACTTGTTCTAATAATTTTATTGTCCTTTTTGCAGGAGTTCCTTCTGCTCTCTCTTCAATATCTTGATTTAGATATATTGTTTTGTTTTCATCACTATATTTAAATTCTGTTCCAGATTCGAATTTAATTGTATGTTTATCACTTTCAATACTTTTTATATTGTTTCCTTTTTTGCTTGTTTCCTCTAAAAAATATAAATTAAATTTGCTATAATCTGATTCATATTTTGAGTCATCATTTATATCTTTTATTGTACTTCTATAATTTATTGTTAGAGTTGTTAACATTGCTATAACCATGAAAGTAACTACTATATAAATTACTAGTGCTGACATTGTTATACCTTTTTGGCTTTTCATTTTACCACCTACTTATAAATTCTTTAGCATTTCTTAAAGTGAATCCTCTTGTGTTTCGTTATTTGGTGTTTCGTCTATAATTTCGTCTATTACTATTTGTTCATTTTCATCTATCTTATATTTTGGAAGATCTGGTAATTCTTCTAAACTAGAAATTCCAAACATTTTTAAAAATTCCTTTGTTGTTGAATATATTGTTGGTCTTCCTGGTGCATCTAGTCTTCCAACTTCTTCTATTAAGTTATACTCTAATAGTTTATATATTGTTCCATCTGAATTTACTCCCCTTATTTGCTCTATTTCTGCTCTTGTAATTTTAGGGTTATATGCAATTATAGAAAGAGTTTCTAATGCTGCTGCAGATAAAGTTGGCTTTGCTCTATTATCAAATATAGGATAAATATAATCATAATACTCTGTTTTTGTAGTCATTTGATATCCATTATCTACTTTAATTATTTCAATTCCTCTATTTTTATCTTCTAATTCTGCTTTCATATTTTGTATTATACTATCTATATCTTCATTACTTAACTCTAATATTGCCATTAATTCTTTTGTTTCAACTACTCTACCTGCTGAAAAAAGTATAGCTTCTATTATTGCTTTTGCTTGTTCTATTTCCACCTTTTTTTCTCCTCTTTTTTCTATTTTAACAATATATATTATTGCATTTAAATGCTTAAAAGTCAATGTTTTTGACATTCTTATTTTTTTGTGTTATTATTTTATATAATATAATTTTTATTATATAAATGAGGTGATTATTGTGTCAGAACAAGAAAATGGAAACAAAGAAATTGAAATTGTAAAAGGTGATGGTTCGGAGTTAGAGCTTTCTCCTGTTTATGAACACTTAAATGTAGCCAAGCCAAAGCCAAAAGACGAAAAAAAGAAAAAAATCATTATACCTGAAGTTAAAAAGAAATAATTAAATATGTTTTTAATACAATACATTCTAAAAAATTAGAATGTATTTTTATTTTAATTTGTATAACTTAAAGTATGGTAAATTTATGTCAATTATGATATAATTATCAAAACTTTATAAGGAGGTTTTAATAATGATTTACCGGACAAGCTTTAACAGTTTACAAGTAGAGTGTCAAGGTGTCTATAAGGTTTATAATGTTAGTAAAGAGGAATATAAAGCCCTTTTGGGGAAATTCAATGGTCAAATAAATGGAAGTAATGGAAATTACGCTATTTATAATAACGCTCGTCGTTATTTATGGTTAAATCTTTTCGTTCATGACAGATGGGAACCCATTAGATTTGACATTCGCAATGACTTTCTTAAAGCCACTAACGGCAAAAAAATTTATGAAGAAGCCATTAAGAAAATTTCCAAACTTTTGGCTAAAGAACGGCTTTTCCTTTATGTGGATTATGACCCTAAAACAAACACTTACACATTGTTAAACAAGGACAGTTTTTTAGAAATACTGGTAAAATTATTAAAATAGCAAAATAAAAAACAGTAGATGAATATCTACTGTTTTTTATTGGTAGCGAAGATGTGATTCGAACACATGACCCTTCGGGTATGAACCGAATGCTCTAGCCAACTGAGCTACTTCGCCATATGGAACTTGTATTATTATAATAACTTTAGATGATTTTGTCAATAAAAAACAGAAAATTTTTAAAATTTTCTGTTTTTTATGTATTTAAATTAAATTATCTTTCATCTCTTTCAATTTCTTCTGAAACAGCTTTCGTATCATTAACCCTTGGCTTTGCTTTTATTTCTTTTTTATCTGCTGATTTTACGCTTGTTCTTTTTGATTTTGAATTTTCCTTTCTTAATGACGCAACAAAACTATTTTCTATTTCTCCTGTTTTATCTGATTTCTTCATTTCAGCCAATAATTTTTTATCTTCTGGTGAAAGTTTTTCTTCATTTATTTCATTTGATTCAGTTTTTCCAAATATTGCTTTTATTGTATTTGTAATATATCCCATATTTTCTTCTTAAAATACTTTAAGAAATTTCACCTCTTTATTCTAAATTACACAATTCTATAATTAGTTTACCATAAATGGGTACTTTTGTCAAATCATATTATAGTTTTTTTTGTGCCAAAATTCCCCGTCCCCATTGGCAAAACCCGTAAATGTAATTCTTTACATTTACGGGCTTTCTTTTAATTCATATAATCTTTTAATTTTTTGCTTCTACTTGGATGTCTTAATTTTCTTAATGCTTTTGCTTCTATTTGTCTTATTCTTTCACGTGTTACTTGGAATTCGCGTCCAACTTCTTCTAGTGTTCTTGCTCTTCCATCTTCTAGTCCAAATCTTAATTTTAATACTTTTGCTTCTCTTGGTGTTAGTGTGTTCATAACCTCTTCTAATTGCTCTTTTAATAATGTATATGCTGCTGAATCTTGTGGTGCTGGGCTGTCTTCATCTTGTATAAAGTCTCCTAAATGGCTATCATCTTCTTCTCCTATTGGTGTTTCTAATGATACTGGATCTTGTGCAATTTTTTGGATTTCCATTACTTTTTCTACTGGTATTTCCATTTCTTGAGCAATTTCTTCTGGAGTTGGTTCTCTACCTAATTGTTGTAATAAATGTCTAGATGTTCTTATTAATTTATTAATTGTTTCTACCATATGAACTGGTATTCTTATTGTTCTTGCCTGGTCTGCAATTGCTCTTGTAATTGCTTGTCTTATCCACCATGTAGCATAAGTACTGAACTTATATCCTTTTGTATAATCAAATTTTTCTACTGCTTTTATAAGTCCCATGTTTCCTTCTTGAATTAAGTCTAAAAATAGCATTCCTCTTCCTACATATTTCTTTGCAATACTTACTACTAATCTTAAGTTTGATTCTGCTAATTTTTGTTTAGCATCTTCATCACCTTCAATTACTTTTTTTGCTAATTCTAATTCTTCATCAAAACTAAGCAATGGAATTTTTCCTATTTCCCTTAAATACATTCTAACTGGGTCATCAACATTAATACCATCAAAGTTCATTGTATTAATATCTTCTACCTTTATGTCTTCAACTTTTTCTAATTCTTCTACATCTGGTTCTTCATCGAAATCGTCTTTTAGTACATCTACTCCCATTTCCTCAAATGCATCAAATACTTTATCTATTTGTTCTGGATTTATATCTCCTAATTCTGTGGCAAGTTCTCCATATGTTATTTTTCCTTTTGCTTTGGCTTTTTGTACTATATCTTTTACTTTTTTAGTTGCTTCTTCTTTTGTTTCTTTAGCTGGTTTATCTGTTTTTTCTTTTTTATTGTTGGCTTTTAAGTCTTCAATAATTTCTTCATTATCTTTCTTTGTTTTTGCCATTATTTAACCTCCTATTTTATTTGTGCCAATTTTATAATTAATGTGTGCAATTCTTTTTCTAATTCATTGGCTTTTTCTTTATCTAAATTAGCATTATTCAAACTTTGTATAATTTCATTTCTTCTTGCCATCAATTTTTCTTTTTGATAATTATTTATTACATCTTCTAATGCTTTTTTATTATCTTCTATTTCATAATCATCTGCCATAATTCCTGTTAATGCATTTACAACTTGTTCATCGTCTGCAAACATATCTACTATGCCATTTATATTACTATTTCCTTTTTCAAATTCTTCATACAATTTTCTCATTATTTTTTGGTTTGTCTCGCTCTTAAAGTCATTTGGATTAATAATATCTTTTACTTTGTTATATACAATTTCCCCACCATCTAGTAATAATGAAATAATTATATTTTCTCTTTTTTCTAATTCTGGATTTATTTTTGTTTCTTGCTTTTTTATAATTGGTTTTCTAATATTTGAACTTTCTAATATTTTTGAGCCTTTATTATTTGAATACTTATTTTTATTTATTTGTGTATATATTGCTTCTTTTGATATGTTATAATCACTTGATATTTTGTCTATATATATCTCTTGTTCAATTTTGTTGTCTACTCCACCTAATATTTTTGCTATTTCATTCATGAATTTTATTTTGTCATTTGTATTTTCTATGTTTAAGCCTTTTTTTAATACTTTTATTTTAAATTCCACTAATGAAATTGCATTTTCTACTAAGTCATTAAATCTTCCATTTCCATATTTTATAACATATTCATCTGGGTCTTTTGCACCTTCCATTTGAAGTATTCTTATATCACACCCTAAATTATTTAGAATTTCTAAACCTCTAAAAGTTGCTGCTTGTCCAGCTGTATCTGAATCATATGATATTATTACTTTTTCTGCATATTTTCTAAGTAATCTTCCTTGTGCTTCTGTAAGTGCTGTACCACATGATGCAACTACATTGTCTATTCCTCTTTGATGTAATGACACAGTATCCATATAACCTTCTACTATAATTAATTTTCTGGTTTTTGAGTTTTTGGCAACATTTAACCCATATAAATTTCTTGCTTTACTGTAAACTATATTTTCTGGTGAATTAATATATTTAGGAAGAGAATTATCTAATACTCTACCTCCAAAAGCAATAAATCTGTTTCTTATATCTTGTATTGGAAATATCAACCTGTTTTTAAATCTATCTACATAGTTATTTCCTTTTTTAATTACTAAATCTGATGCAAGTATTTCTTCTTCTGTAAAGCCTTTTTCTTTTAGTAATTTATATAAAACATTGGCATTTTCTGCATAACCTATACAAAATTCTTTTAGCGCTTTGTTATCTAATTTTCTCTTTTTTACATATTCTTGCGCTGGCTTTGCTTGTGGTTTATATAGTGTTTCATGATAATATGTTGCAACTAATTTGTTAATTTCATATACTTTTTCTTTAAGTTCTAATCTTTTTGAATCTACGTTATTTTCTAATGTTGGTAATTTTATTCCAACTCTGTCTGCTAGAATTTCTAGGCTTTCTTTAAAATCTACGTTTTCTATTTTACTAATAAAGTGAATTACGTTTCCGCCTGCGCCACATCCAAAACAATGGAATATTTGTTTATCTGGAGACACAGAAAAAGAAGGTGTCTTTTCTTTATGGAAAGGACACAAACCGAAGAAATTTCTACCACTTCTTTTTAATATTACATATTGTGATATTATATCCACTATATCGTTGCTATTTCTTATTTCATCTATTAATTCCTCACTATAACGTACCATTTTTCTACGCCTTTCTTTTACATAATTATATTATTCGACAACTAATTTTCAAATCCTTCATATATTATTTAAGGTTTCCGGTCTTCTTGCCAATTTGAGTTTTTTTATAAAATGATATGAGTTTAAAAGTTGTGCAAATAATAGCATTTTTATTGAATAGTTAAAATCTTCGATTTTTCCTATTCAACAAAAAATTAACTGTCCTAGATAAAAATCTAAGACAGTTCTCTTTTTTATTTCTATTTAATATCTGTTGTATTGTTTGTATCTACTCCATTAAATGGAATAAATGTTTTTACAACATGACTTGGCTCATCATTATTTGATATTTTGCTATATTCAGCAAATGAGTTGTTTATAGTATCGTTTACTAGTTCTTCCATTTGTTCTTTATTTGAATTTTCAGCAAGAGTAAGCTCACTTACTAATATTTGTTTTGCATTAAGTAGCATTTTTTTCTCTCCTGTAGAAAGACCTTTTTCTTTTTGTTTAAAGCTTAAATTTCTAACTACATCTGCTATTTCATAAGCATCTCCGCTTTTCATTTTTTCCATGTTGTCTCTATATCTTTTATTCCAATTCATATCCATTTGTGTTGAATCTGTTTCTAATACTTTAAAAACTTTTCCAGCTGTTTCTTTATCTATAATATCTCTTACACCTATTCCTTCTGCTTTTGCTGTTGGCACCATTACTTTTACTTCACCTGGCATTTTAATTATGTAATAAGCTTGTTTTTCTCCTAAAATATCCTTTTCTTCTATACCTTCTATTGTTCCTGCCCCGTGCATTGGGTATACTACTTTATCACCAACATTAAACATTTACAGTCACTCCTTTTTTAGTCTATTTTATTATCTCGACCTTTTTAATTATAGCATATTTTTGGTGATAAGTCAAAGGGATTTTTGGTATATTTTACATAAAATTTAAAATCACTTGTTTGTTGAACCAAATCCACCTGTTCTTTCGCCTTGTGCAATATCATTATCTATTACTAAATATTTTTGGAAAATTGCTTGTCCGATTCTTTCTCCTTTTTTTATCTCTATATCTTCTGCTTTAAAGTTGAAGAATGCATACATTATGTGTCCATCATTATCTGGATTTCCATAATAGTCACTATCTACTACTCCTATACTATTTGCTAAAATTAGTCCTTTTTTACCTGGATTTGAGCTTCTATTTGCAAGTATTAAAACTTCATCGCTTCCCATATATGCTTTTATTCCTGTTTTTACAAGTGTTGGTTTTTGCCCTGGTTTAAATGCTGGAATTACGCAATCTTCTGCTGCTTCTACATCATAACCTGCTGAATTTTTTGTTGACCTTACTGGTAAATTTATATTACTATTTTCAAATCCTTTTGCTATTTCAAATCCTCTTTTTCTTTCCATTTTTATACCTCTTTTCTTTATTTTTTAACATTATATATTCTTTGTCGTTTTGTGTCAATTACATATTTATTTTCATATATTAGTAGTAACAAATCTTTTATATATATAAACAAATGAGGACAGACCTCTTCGTTTTTAATTTTACTTGTTTTGGAGGTTTATAGTGAATAATACATCTTTAGATAAATTAGATATTAATAAATGTGCTAAAATACATTCTCTTAATTGTAATGGAGATTTAAGAAGAAGACTTTTAGATTTAGGTCTTGTAAATGGAACTAATATAACTGCTGTTCTTAAAAGCCCAACTGGAAATCCTATTGCCTACGAAGTACGTGGAAGCATAATTGCACTTAGAAAAGAAGATTCTAAATTGATTATGATTAATTAGAAGAATTGTAATTTTGAGAAGTGTGAAGTGTGAGGTGAGAAGTGCGAAAAATAGAGAAAAGCCTACGAAGCCTTGTCCCTACAAATCTTACCTCCCACATCACACCTCTCACTTCAATTAAACATTTTTTCTTATGTTTCATTTTTTTATTTTTCTGCATATATTATATAAATATTTAAAATGAGGTGATTTTATGGGACTTACTTCTAGTTCCACTGGTACTAAGTTGCTGGATAATGATATAGAAGCTTTAAAATCTAAATGCGATTTTACAATTGCAATAGCAGGTAACCCTAATGTTGGAAAAAGCACTGTTTTTAATTCTTTAACTGGTCTTCATCAACATACTGGCAACTGGCCTGGTAAAACTGTTAGCAATGCTAGTGGTATTGCTAATTTCAATGATAAAGATTTTCTTTTAGTAGATATTCCTGGTACATATTCCATTATGTCCAATTCTCAAGAAGAGGAGATTGCTAGAGATTATATTTGTTTTGGAAATCCTGATTGTACAGTCGTAGTGCTTGATAGTACTTGTTTAGAAAGGAATTTAAATTTAGTATATCAAATTTTAGAAATCACAAATAAAGTAGTTGTTTGTGTTAATTTACTAGATGAAGCAAAAAAGAAAGGAATAGAAATAGATTTAGATAAGCTTTCTTTTACTCTTGGAGTCCCTGTTGTTGGAACTATTGCTAGAAAGAAAAAAACTTTAAATAAATTAATGCAAAGTGTATATGAAGTTTGTACTGAAAAGTGTTCTGATGAATTATTCAAAATTGAATATCCAGAGGCTATAGAAAATGCAATTAGTATTGTTGAAAAAAGTGTTAGAGAACTTTTAGATTCTTCTTTCTTTACTAATTATAGATGGATTAGTTTAAAACTCCTAGAAGGAAATTCCAAAATTATTTCATCAATTGAGAATTACCTAAATATAAATTTAGTTGATAATGAAAATATATCTTGCAGTGTTGATAAAGCAAAAGAAATACTAGAAGCAAATAATATAAATATATCTAATTTTAAGGATATTATTGTTTCTACAATCATGTATCATAGTGAAAAAATTAGTTTAGATATAATAAATTGTAAAAGGCAAAATTATTCTGTAAAAACAAATAAAATTGATAAAGTACTTACTTCTAAACTAACTGGTATTCCAATTATGCTTTTATTTTTTGCATTAATTTTTTGGATTACCATAACAGGAGCAAATTATCCTTCTGCATTACTAACAAATTTTTTTAATTATATAGAAACAAAATTAGTTTTACTATTTGAGCATTTCAATTCTCCTTTATGGCTTATAGATATATCTGTATTTGGATTATATAGAACTCTTGCGTGGATTGTTGCTGTGATGCTTCCACCAATGGCTATCTTTTTCCCTCTTTTTACTATTTTAGAGGACTTGGGATATTTGCCAAGAATTGCTTTTAATTTAGATAACTTTTTTAGAAAAGCTTGTACTTCTGGGAAGCAAGCATTAACAATGTGTATGGGGTTTGGATGTAATGCAGCAGGTGTTGTTGGATGTAGAATTATAGATTCTCCAAGAGAAAGATTAGTTGCCATGCTTACAAATAATTTTGTACCATGCAATGGACGTTTTCCTTTTTTAATTACAATTTCATCTATATTTTTTGCAAGTTCTGCATTAGGAATATGGTCTTCTATTTGGTCCACATTAGCTGTTATTGCTGTTATAATTATAGGTGTTATTGTTACACTTGTTGTATCTAAAATACTTTCTAAAACGATTTTAAAAGGAATGCCATCATCTTTTATGCTGGAGCTTCCACCTTATAGAACTCCTCAGTTTGGAAAAATTTTGGTGCGTTCGATTTTTGACCGAACTCTATTTGTTCTTGGAAGAGCTGTTAGTATTGCAATTCCTGCTGGAATCATTATATGGCTTTTTGCAAATATAAATATTAGTGGAATTAGTTTACTAACTCATGTTGCTAATTTCTTAAATCCTTTTGCTAAACTTATGGGGTTAGATGGTTATGTTTTAACTGCATTTATATTAGCACTTCCTGCAAATGAAATTGTTCTTCCTATAATTCTTATGAGCTATACTGCTGGTGGAAGTTTAATGCAAATTGATGATTTGTCAAATATTTCTAATATTTTAATTAGTAATGGTTGGACCATTTTAACTGCAATAAATGTTATGCTTTTTTGCTTAATGCATTTTCCTTGTTCTACAACTCTTATTACAATAAAGAAAGAATCAGGAAGTCTAAAATGGACCGCACTTGCATTTTTAATACCTACATTTTTAGGAATTATTACTTGCATGTTTACAACTGGTGTATATAATTTAATTTTTTAAATTTGTGGTGAGATTTTATGAAAGTATTTTTTGTACCTAAAAGAATTATAACTACTTTTGCAATATTTTTTACTTTAACTGTTTTTTCTATAATTTGTTATTCTTTTGCTAAAAGTGAACCAAATGTAGAATATCCATATTTTAATCAAAAGGATATATATTCTAGCAAAGAGAAAATAGCATATCTTACATTTGATGATGGTCCAAATAATAATGTAACTTTAAAGGTTTTGGATATATTAAAAAAAGAGAATATAAAAGCTAATTTTTTTGTTATTGGAAAACATGTTTCCGAGTATCCAGAAGTTACAAAACTAATATATGAAAATGGCCATTTTATAGGAAACCATACTTACTCACATAACAACAATATTATTTATAAAAACAAAGAAACTTTTTTTAATGAAATTAAACAAACTGATATTGCAATTGGGAATGCCATTGGAGTTTCCGACTTTTGCTCACATGTGTTTAGATGCCCTAATGGTTCTATGAGCAAAATAAATTATTCTAAAAAGCAGGAATGTTTAAGATATTTGCCAGAAATAAATTATACTTTTGTAGATTGGAATGTATTAAATAATGACTCTATGAGAAGATATTCAAAAACAGAATTAGTCAATAATCTAAAAAAGAGTAGTTTGAATAAAGGAAGCATTATTATACTTATGCATGACTCTGGTGATGTAAATAAAACATTTGATGCACTAGAAGATTCAATTAATTATTTGAAAGAACAAGGCTATGAATTTAGAACTTTCTATGATTTTGTAAAAAATGGTGAAAAAGGGGTCTGACCCCTTTTTCACCATTAAAATTAGATATTTTCTTTTATTCTACCTTGCTTGTATGCAGAAAGTAATAGTTTTAAGTCTTCTATTTCTTCTTGTATTTCTTTTCCTATGTCTGTGTCTGCTACTCTTTTTCTTTCTGTTTCTTTCTCATTTACCATTATATCATATTTTATATCTTGCTCTTCTCTTATTGCTGACTCTTTTGAATCAAATGGTTCATTTGCTGCGAGTATTAATCCATAAGAATTATATGTTAGTGTGTATCCTGCTCTTCCTGTTTGACCTCTATAACTTTTTGCAAATCCTCCGGTCTATTACTAAAAGTTTCCCATTTGCTTTTATTGGACTTTCTCCATCTTTTTCTTTTACTGGTACATGGCCATTTATTATGTGTGATTTTTTTGTTTCTAGTCCAAATTCTTTTAAAACTTTATCACATATTTCTTCATTTTCTATTAATGTAAAATATGGATTTTTTTCTTCTTTGTGAGTTTCTTTTTCTTCTACAAAATATCTTTCAAATGTTGCAGCTTTTGCTTTACCAAACAATGGTGATTTTGGTCCACACCATAAGTACCACATAAAATCTACTGCATCTTTGTTATTTTCTTTTCCAAAATATGCCTCATTTGCAATTTTTTCTATACAATCAAAGTACTTCTTGCCTGATACACTCTCTCCTAGCACTTCTATTTTTGAAAATTCTCCATCTGCTTCCATTGGAACACATCCGTGGAATAGTAAATTTGAATTAAAGCATTTATACATAGAAGCTTTTGAGTATAAAAATGATATATGTTTATTTAAAGTTTCACTGTTTCTAAACGATTCTTGTAATCTATTTATTATTTCTTCTTCCTCTTTTGTTAGTTTATATGGATTTTTGTAATCTACTGTTGGAAAATTTGTATCATTTAAATTATATACTTTATTATCTATTTGTATTGTTCCTTTTTCATAATCTATTTTATCTAATAAAAGTCTTCCATCCATTTTGTATTCTGGATGCTCTTTTATTATTTGACCTTCTAGTTTAAATTGTATTATTGATATTGCTTTATGAATTTTTGCTATTGATATTTCATCACTTCTAATATATTTGTTATAATCAAATACTTTTGGCACAAATTTCTCACAATTATCATCTTTATATGTTTCTAGTGCAAATGTTGAAAGTGGTCTTATATTTATTCCATAACCATCTTCTAGTGTATCTATATTATCATATCTACTACATATTCTTATTACATTTGCTATACATGCTTTATTTCCACATGCTGCTCCCATCCACAATATATCATGATTTCCAAGTTCTATATCTAAGCTATGAAAATCCATTAATGTATCCATTACTAATTTTGCATTTGGTCCTCTATCAAATATATCTCCTATTACATGTAGGTGATCTATTGCCATTCTTTTTATTAGATTTGATATTGCTACTATAAATTCGTCTGCTCTATCTAATTCTATAATAGAACTGATTATTTGCTTATAATATGTCTCTTTATCTGGTCCACACCCTTGAAGATGTAACAACTCATCTATTATATAATCAAATCCTTTTGGCATTGCTTTTCTAACTTTAGATCTTGTATATTTTGAGCTTACTTCTCGTGCAACTTCTATTAGCCTATACAAATTTATACTATACCACTCTTGAATATCTTCTACCTCTTTTTTTATTATGGCTAATTTTTCTTCTGGGTAATAAATCAATGTTGCTAGCTGTCTTCTTTCACGTTCTGTTATTTGATTATTAAATATATCTTCTATTTTATTTCTTATAATTCCAGAACCATTGTTTAAAATATGAGAAAATGAACCATATTCTCCATGTATATCACTTAAAAATAATTCCGTTCCTTTTGGTAAATTAAGTATTGCTTGTAAATTTATTATTTCTTCCGCTACTTGTTCTATATTTGTATATTGTTTACTAAGTATTTTTAAGTGTCTTTTTAAACTAACTTTTTCTTCCATTTTATACCTCACCTAATTAATATACCTCCATATGATAGTATGGAGGCATTAAGTTATTTATTACTTATTTTAGCAATTAAATCATAATTGTTTACTGCTGTAACTTTGCAATTAACAAATTCTCCTACTAATTTAGTATCACAATCTTTTATTATTACCATTCCGTCTGTGTCTGGTATATCCATATAGCTTCTACCTACACAGAATTTATAGTCAAATGTTGTATCTTCTACTAATACCTTATATTCTTTTCCTATATAAGATTTTAGTTTTTCTGCAGATATATTTTTTGCAGTACTCATAATTAGATTATATCTTTTCTTTTTAGTTGCAGGATGTATTTGTTCTTTTAGTCTTGCCGCAGGTGTTCCGTCTTCTTTAGAATATGTAAATACTCCTAATTTATCAAAATATCCTTTTTTAACAAATTCATATAGCTTATTAAAATCCTCTTCTGTTTCTCCTGGGAATCCTACTATTAATGATGTTCTTAATATTACATCTGGTATTTGTTTTTTTATTTTATTAATTAGCTCTTCTATTTGTTTTCCTGTTGTTCTTCTGTTCATTCTTTTTAATACAGAGTCTGATATATGTTGAATTGGTATGTCAAAATAGTTACATATTTTGGGGTTGTTCTTAACTGTTTGTATTAATTCATCTGTTATGCTTTCTGGGTATGCATACAAAAATCTGATCCATTCAAATCCATCAATTTTGCAAAGCTCATTTAATAAATCACTTAATTTTGATGTTCCATATAAGTCTTCTCCATATCTTGTAGTATCTTGGGCAATTACTATTAATTCTTTTATTCCATCTTTTGCTAATTTTTTAGCCTCTTCTAAAACTTCTTCCATTGGTCTACTTACATAAGGTCCACGTATATATGGTATTGCACAATATGTACATCTATTGCTACATCCTTCTGCTATCTTTAAATATGCTGTTTTATTTCCTGTACTTATTACTCTATCCATATAACATAAATTATTTATTTTGTTTGGCTTTTCTTTTTCGTCTAATAATTCAAGAATTTTATCCCAATAGTTTGCATAGTCATTTATCTCTATAAATAAATCTACTTCTGGAAGTGCTTTTTGTAGTTCTTTTCTATATCTTTGAACTAAACACCCCATTACGATTAGATATTTACATGTTCCTTTTTCTTTATATTCAGCCATTTCAAGTATTGTATTTATTGCTTCTTGTTTTGCTGATTCAATAAATCCACATGTATTAATTATTATTATTTCTGCTTTTTCTACATCATTTACTATTTCGAAATTGTTCCTCTTAAATAATCCTATTGCCATTTCTGTGTCTATTAAATTCTTTGAACATCCTAATGATACAAATCCTACTTTCATTTTTTACCTCTTATTAATAATCATCATTATTACACATGTTTTTTCTTGTCATTTCTAACAAGTTTAGTTTAGTAAATCCTAATATTTGTGATTTTGTCCTATCTGTTTTTAAATTTTGTGCTAATAATTCTATTATTTCTTTTTTGTTTTTTTCTTCATGCATATCTATATAATCTATTATTATAATTCCGCCTATATCTCTTAATCGTAATTGTTTTGCTATTTCTGCTGTAGCTTCTTTATTAACCTTAAATACTGTTTGTTCTAAATCACTATTTCCAATATATTTTCCTGTATTTACATCTATTGCTGTTAATGCCTCTGTTCTATCAATTGTAATAAATCCACCACATTTTAGCCATATTTTTCTGTTATTCATTTTTTCTAGTTGGACTCTTAATGAGTGCATTTCTAACAAATCTTCGTTTTCTTTTAATTCTAATTTTATTTTCTCTTCCATTCCCATACTTTTTAGTATGTCATTTACATCTTTATATGTTTTTTTGTCATTT
This sequence comes from uncultured Clostridia bacterium, assembly GCA_934167165.1. Lineage (GTDB taxonomy): Bacteria > Bacillota > Clostridia > TANB77 > CAG-508 > CAG-452. The sequence goes on along the minus strand of CAKPKG010000002.1, from coordinate 67,796 downwards.
ACAATAACTTTATTTAAACTTTGATCCACAACATCCATTAAAGTTCTTCTTAACAAAGCTTTGTTATCATATATAAGTTTAGGCCCATTTAATTTGTGTTCGTCATATTCTTTTTTTATTTGTTTCCATTTTTTTATTAAAGTCTCTAAATCTTGTTTTAGCAAATCTTCTTTTATTTTATTGCCTGAAGTTCTTATTATTGCTCCATGGCCTTTGGGTAAAACTTGTTTTACTATGCCTATTAATCTTTCTCTTTCTTTTTCATCTTCTATTTTTTGAGATACTGTTATAAAATCTGCATTTGGCATAAACACAACAAATCTTCCTGGTAAATTTATGTGTGTTGAAACTCTTGCTCCTTTAGATTCTGTTCCATCTCTTTTTACTTGTACTAATATTTTGATTCCAGATTTTATAATATTTGTTATATCTTTATCTTTTATTTTGCTATTTATATCTGTTTTTGTTTCATCTTCTTTTGGTAACAAATCTTTTAAACGTATAAAAGTATTTCTCTTATCACCTATATCAATAAAAGCAGATTGCATTCCAGATAATACATTTTGTACTTTACCACAATATATATTACCTTCTAGTCTTTGGCGATCTTCGTGTTCCTCATGTTTTTCTACTAATATGCCATTTTCAACTAACATTATATTTTTCTTGTCTGGTTCTTTGTTTATAATAAGCTCTAACATTTAAGTCTCCTTTAATTAAATTTATTCATTGCAACATCTATTCCGCTTTTTAATACTTCTATTACACTATCTGCTGCTTTTTCTATACTTCTTTCTAATACTTCTTTTTCTCTTTTAGGTATAGGGCCTATTACATAATTTATCATATCACCCTTATCTTGTGGGGCCCCTATCCCTACTCGTACTCTTATAAAATCTTCTGTATTTAAATTTTGAACAACAGATTTCATTCCATTATGTGTTCCTGCTCCACCTTTTGCTTTTAACCTAATGTCACCTATATTTAAATCTATGTCATCATATATTACTATGATATTTTTATTAGAAATTTTATAAAACTTTTTGAATTGTATAATGCTTTCTCCACTTAAGTTCATATAAGTTTGTGGCTTTATAAGTATTACTTTATTATTTTCTATTTCTCCCATTCCATATAAAGCATTAAATTTAGATTTTGATACTTTTATATCACACTTTTTGGATATTTCATTAATTACGTCAAATCCCATATTATGCCTTGTATTTGCGTAATCGCTTTCTGGATTTCCAAGACCTATTATTAAATACATATATCTTCCTCTTCTTTTTTGTGCATTTTGCTTGTTTTTAACGCACCATCTTATTAACTATAACATATTTCTGCATTTTTTACAATATTTAACTATATAAAAAGTGGCTTTGTCACACTTTTTTCTAGCCAATTTGAGTTTCCTAATATATAAAAAAGACTGCACCTTACATGCAATCTTTTAGTTATTTTATATTAGTCTTCTTCTTTTATATCTTTTAAAAGTTCTACTTGTGATACTAGAAGTGATTCCATTTTAGCTTTATAAACTCCGAATTGTTTTTTTAGATCTTCTAATTCTTTTTGTTTTAAAAGTATTTGTGTATTTAATTCTTCTACTGAATTCTTTGCTTGGTATTCTGCATCTTTTATTATTTGGTCTGCTTGTTTTTTAGCAACTTCTTGTACTTCATCAGCTGTTTTTTGTGCCATTATTAAAGTATTTTGTATAGTATTTTCTATATTTTTATACTTTCCTACATTAGTATCTAATTCTTCTCTTTGTGCTTTTAGTTCAGCATTTTCTTTATATAATTTTCCATATTCCAATGTTAACTCATCTAGGAAATCATCTACTTCGTCAACATTATATCCTTTCATCATTTGTTTTGTAAATTTTTTATTTTCTATGTCTAGTGGTGTTATCATATTATCACTCCTTATTACTACAAAAGGGCATATAAAATGCCCTTATTTTTATGTTTTTATTAATTATTGTTGTTGCTGTTGTTTTTTAACCAAGATACAGAAAGTCTGCTTTTAATTTCTTCTCTTGCTAAATCACTTGCTATTTCATAATTAACTGGTGCAACTAAAAATATTGCATTTGATACTTTTTGGATGTGTCCATCTAATGCATGAACTCCACCACTTATAAAATCTACAATTCTTCTTGCAACATCTTTATTTACATACTCTAAATTAACAATTATAGATTTTTTTTCTTTTAAATAGTTACAAATTTCTTCTGATTGTTCAAAAGAAGTTGGTTGTGTTATTACCATTTTTACTTGTTGAGCTTGTGGCATAACTTTAATTTTTCTACCAAATAATCCTTTTTCTTCTACTTCTTCTGTTTCCTCTTCTTTATCATAATTATAGTTATATAGGTTTTCACTATCATTATCTATTTCTTCATCATTAGCATTATCTACTCCTAAAAGTCCCCATACTTTATTCATAATTGCTCCTGCCATTAAAATAACCTCCTAAAATTTCTCCTTAGTAATTTTTCATAGTTATAGTATCTAACTTTTCTTTCAAATTGTCAATACTTTTATACATTGTAACTTAATTTTAATTTTTTTGTAACATTATTGTAATATTATTCCACTTTACTCAAATCAGGATTTAATACTATTTCATCATAAATCGTAATCTTTCTTATATTGTTTATTTCAGCTGTTGAGTATCCTAACTCTTGTAATTCCTTTGCACTATAGTTATCTACTATACAATAGTTTTCGCCTTCTTTAAGTATTTTTATTAGTATTTTATTTAAATATCCGCCTCTATTTCTTACTATGTAACTTAAACTATTGTCATATATAATTGCTGATTTTGGAACTTTTAAGCCTTCATACTCCCACCAAATTACATCAAACGACACTTTTCTATAGTCTATCATTTTTTCTACACATTCTGTTATTTTAAAGACTAATATTACATCATTTTCTTGAATGGTTTTATATGCAATTGTTGCTGTTACAACATCTTGTGTAGCAAGTCTTAATTTAATTTTGTCTCCTTCTTCAGCTTCTTTTGCCTCTTTTGAATTCATTACTGTTGCTATATAACATTCATAATTGTTAATTATTTTTCCCATTTCTAAACTAGAACTTACTATTTGACCAGTTTTTAAATTTAAGTCATCTAAAAATTTTTTATTAATGCTTTCAAATTTTGTTGGTGTTAATACTTCTTCTAAATTATCTATTCTGTATGAAACTACTCCACTCATTGGAGCTACTACATATTCTGAATTCTTTTGTAACTCTGCATCATATTTATTTTTTTCTTGAATTAATCCATTTATATATGTTCCTGCTTGACTTAAATCTCCTGCAATTTTTGATTTTTTTGTAATATATGTATCTATATCTCTTTTATATTCTTTTATTTTTTGAATATCATTTTCTTCATTTATTCCATCAATTTTATTTTGTATTTGATTATCTAAAGCACTTATATCAGCAGGAAACTTTTGTGTGTTTCCTGAAATTGCTTTTTGAATTTGCTCATTTATCTCTGTTATTTTTTGTTTTATAGATTCCTCATCTTTTCCATAATATCTAAAAATGTTTTCTCCTTTTGCTACTTTTTCTCCTTCTGTTTTTATTTGTGACATTCCGTTTTTGTAATTTTGTCCTTTGACTATCTTTTCATCTCTTATTACATATCCGGTTACGCTTTCTTCACTAGATATTGATCCATTTTCTATAATAAATGTATCTGTTGGAACTGCAATTAATTTTACTATTTTGTATGCAATAAATACTAGAAATGCAACTATCAAAATTAGTATTATTATTCCTAATAATTTATTTTGACCATTACTTTTTTGAGTTTTTTTGCTATGTTTCTTTTTTGTTTTTTTAGTCGCCAATTCAAACTCCTCCTTTTATTATTAGTTATACATTTTTAGTATAATTTGCATATTGTATTCTATAGTATTTGTTCCATCTAGCCAATATATTTCTTTGTTTTTTCTAAACCAAGTTAACTGTCTTTTAGCATATCGTCTTGTTTCCATTTTTAGTTTTTCTACCATATCCTCTTTTGAAATATTTCCATTTATATATTCAACAACTTCTTTATATCCGAAGTCCTTGCATCGCTGTTGGAAATGTGTGGTAGTTTGCTAAAATACTTCCCACCTCTTGTATAAGTCCCTGGTCTAGCATTATATCTACCCTCTTATTTATTCTACCATATAAAATCTGCCTATCCATATTTATTCCGAAAACTCTATAATCGTATTTTACTTCGTTTTTTCTTGATTCCAAATCCTGCTGGGTTTTTGTTTTTCCTGTTTTATGATATATTTCTAGTATTCGTATAATTCTTTTTTGATCATTCTTACTTATTTTATTTGCTGCTTCTGGATCTATTTCTAATGCTTTTTTATATAACTTCTCTAGTCCTTCTTTTTGTGCAATCTCATTTAAATGTTCTCTATATTTCGTGTCTATTTCTTCATTTGCAAATTCTATTCCATAGATTAAAGAATTTACATATAAGCCAGTCCCTCCACAAATAATAGGAACCTTACCTTTTTGTAAAATTTGTTCTATACACTGTTCTGCCTGTTTTTTAAAATCAGAAACACTATATCTTTCTTCTGGAGAAACTATATCTAACATATAATGCTTAATTCCCTGCATCTCCTCTTTCAAAACTTTGGCAGTTCCAATATTCATATCTTTATATATTTGCATAGAATCTGCCGAAATTATCTCTCCATTTATTTGTTTTGCAAGTTCTATTGCAAGGCCAGATTTTCCGAGAAGCTGTTGGCCCTACAATAACTATTACTTTTGGTTTGTCCATTTTTCTTTCCTTTTTAAAATTATTTTCTGTTAAATTTTCTTTCTATATCATATCTTGTCATTTTTATTGCTGTTGGTCTTCCATGTGGACATGTAAATGGATTTGGTAAAACCAGTAATTGTCTCATTAATGTATCCACTTCTTCTTTTGTTAATTTCATATTTGCTTTTACAGCTGCTTTACATGCTATTGTGCTTATAAATTTATCTTCTTTTTCCTGTTTTGCTGTTATTGCAACTGTATCTATTTCATCTAATATTTCCAAAAACAATTCTTTTGTATCTAAGTCCATACATAACGAAGGAACACCTATTAATCTTATTGTATTATCACCAAATTCTTCTATTATAAATCCAGCTTTTTTGAATAGTTCTGTATTTTCTTTTACTATTGACTTTTCTTTATGTGACAATTCTATTATGTCTGGCAATAACATTATTTGAGAATCTTTTTCCATATTACTATAAAAATTCTTTTTTACTTTTTCATACATAACTCTTTCATGTGCAGCATGTTGATCTATTATATATACTTCATCTTTTATTTCTATTACTATGTAAGTAGAAAATAATGCTCCAATAAATTTATAATTTGGTATATTATTATAACTTTCTTTTTCTTCAAATACAGATATGTTTTCTACTTGTTTTAATGTTTTATTATCTATTTTATTAGAATTCTGTTCTGCTATTTGTGTTTCTGGAAGTTTGCCAAATGTTTTTACATACATTTCATCAAAGTTTTTACTTGTAGGTTCTTCTACTATTGGATTTTCTAATTCTTTTTGCTTTTCTATTATATTATCCATTCTTTCTTTTTGCTCTTCTGTTGGTATCTTTATTTCTTGTGTTTGTCCTACATTTTTTTGTGCAAATATTTCCTCAAGAGTATTTGTACTATAATTTTCTATAAATTCGTCTGAATCTTTTTCTTTCTTTTTAAATAATCCCATAAAGCTTGGTTTTTTTACTTCTTCTTTTTGTTCTAAAACTGATTCTACTTTTTCTTGCTTTGATCCCTCAATTTCTGGTATGCCCATTTTTGCATCTATAGTTTGTTGTTCTATTTTTTCTTCTTTTTCTGGTTCTTTTACTAAATCTCCTTTTAGTAATGTTTCTTTTACACTATGATATATTGCTTTAAAAACTTTTTGCTCTTCTTGAAATCTTATTTCTAATTTTGTTGGATGTACATTTACATCTATTTTGTTTGGCTCTATTTCTATATTTAAAATTACTACTCCATATTTTCCAATTGGAATTAAACCTTTGAATGCTTGCTCTACTCCTGCTGATAATGTTTTATCTTTTATATATCTTTTATTTACAAAAAACATTTGATAGCTTCTGTTGCTTCTTGCAATTTCTGGTTTCCCTATAGCTCCTGTTACTTTTATTCCTTCATATTCATAATTAACTTCTAAAAGCCCTTCTGCAATCTCTTTGCCACATATATTGTATATTACTGTTTTTAAATCTCCATTTCCATTTGTTTGTATTATAGTTTTATTTCCATTTATTAGTTTTATAGCTATATTAGGATTTGCTAGTGCTATTCTTGTTACTGCGTCTTCTATATAACCAGCTTCTGTAAAATCTCTTTTTAAAAATTTATATCTTACAGGTGTGTTGAAAAACAAATTACTTACTGTAATTGTTGTTCCTTTTTGAGAAGCTGAATCCTCCATTTCTAAAACTTTTCCACCTTCTACAACAATTTTATGCCCTGTCTCATCGTCTTCTGTTTTGGTTGTCAACTCAACATGTGCTATTGCTGCAATACTTGCCAAAGCTTCACCTCTGAACCCCATAGATTTTACATTTTCTAAATCATCTGCTTTTCTTATTTTGCTTGTAGCATGTCTTTCAAATGCAAACTCTAAATCATCTTTATTCATTCCTGAGCCATTATCTATAATTCTGATTTTAGAAATTCCTCCATTTTGTATTTCAACTGTTATATTTGTTGCTCCTGCATCTATTGAATTTTCTACTAATTCTTTTACTACAGAAGCAGGTCTTTCTATAACCTCACCTGCAGCAATTTTATTTATTGTTAATTCGTCTAATAATACAATTTTACCCAATTTAAATTCCTCCTTAAATCCATTTTGAATTATATCATTAAACAAAAAAAATTTGTATATTTTTTTGTAAAAATTGCAATTTGTATTGTTAAGTTCCTTAACGAGTCATTTTGCTTTTTTATGTAAATTATGGTATAATATATATATGCATATTTGCATTTATATTATTACTAACCACTTGGTTAGTAGCCCCTAAAAAGGGCAAGGAGATTTTATTATGTTGATTAAAACAATTTCAGGAAGTAATTACTTTTTTGAAGTTAATAATGGAAGCCTTTGGTTCTCCAAAGGTTTAACTGAAGGAAAAGTTGTTGCCATTAAAGGTCTTGAAATTGGTGAAAAATTAGAAATAACGTTTCACCAATTCAACATATATGGAGAACTCGAAAACTCAATCTCCATTATTAGATCTACTGAAATAGTAAGTATTTCCTAAAAACAGGAACCCTAGCTTATAGGGTTCCTCTCCTTTTATATCATTGCCGCTCCTATTATTCCAGCATCATTTTTTAAATCTGCTGTTAAAATTTTAGGAATTTGTTCCTTATTGTATAATTCTGTTTTCTCATTAATTTTATCTTGTAACCTTTTTAACAATATTTCATAGTGTCCAAAACTTCCACCTATTGATATTGCTTGTGGCTCAAATATATTTATTAAGTTTGCTATTCCAATTTGCAAATCTTGTATGTATTCATCTAATATTTTATTTAATTTGTCATTTTCCTGATTTTGTTCAATAAATTCTCTTATTTTAATACCATCTATAGTATTTAAACCAAATTCTTTACTTATTTTTTCTTTTAACCTTCTCATAGAACAATATGTTTCAAAGCAGCCTTTTCTGCCACAGTTGCATTTTATTCCATTTTTATTTATTACCATATGTCCAACTTCAAACCCAGAAAATCTTTTAGGTTTTAACAGTTTCCCATCTAAAAATACTGCTCCGCCTATTCCTGTTCCAACTATTAAAAAAACTGAATCCTCATATTTTTTTAGACTTCCTAATTCTTTTTCTGCTATTGCTGCGCATTTTGCATCATTTTCTAAATATATTGGTACATTAAATTCTTTTTGTATTTTTCTTACCACTTCATAGTTTTCTATTCCTAAATTTTCTGCCTTTATTACAGAGGTCTCAGATACTGTTCCTGGGAATGCTATTCCTATGCTCTCTATTTCTTCTAAATTAATATTATTTTCTTGAATAATTTCTTTTATAATTTCAATTATTTTATTTAGTACTATATTAGACATATCATCTTGTTTTTTATCGTAATCTTTTTCTTTTTTTAATATTAATTTTCCAGTTGCATCTACAATTCCTATTCCAACGTGGCTTCCGCCAACATCAACACCTATTTTCATAATATTCCTCCACAAACAATTGGAAATTTGTATAAATTTCTTCATACAAATCCAATCTATAAGTATGCTGAAAACATCCAAGTACCCATGTATATTTGAATTAATGGTACTAATACTACTATTGTTACAAATATTAATAATATACCAACTATAATATATATTATCTGTGGCAATACTTTCATTATCCTATTCATAATATTTTGAATATCTATTTCCATATAATCTAATAGTTTTTGCATCATTTCTGGCAAATCAGTTTGCATACCTATTTTTAACATTTCTGTAGCCATTGGTGTAGATAGCCCAGATTTTTCAAATGGCTCTATCCAACTTTGCCCTATTAATATATTATTAATAGATGACTCAATTAATGATAACATTACTAAATTGTTTGATATATTTTTACTTGTTTCTAATGCATCTTGTAATCTCATTCCATTTTGTATATTTAGTAATATAGCTTTTATTAATCTTGAAAAATCTACTGCATATATTAATTTTCCAAAAACAGGCATTCTGTATTTAAAATAATGATAATTATATTTTCCTTTTGGAGTTCTAACATATAAGAATATTGATACAACTATAGCCAAAATAACTATTACAGGTATATACCAAAATTCAATTACATTATCTAGAAATGTAGCAAAATTCTGTGTTGCTTTAGGTAATTGATCTGTACTTCCTGAAGATTCAAGCAATCCTTGAAGTGCTGGTATTGCTACCAATGTACCTACTATAAGTAATGCTAAAAGTCCAAAGAACATGATAAGGTTTGGCACTAATACTGCTCTGATTTTTCTATTTAAAGCCATAGAATCATCTAAATATTTAACAGCTTGCTCTAGCGCTCTTGTAAGAGAACCTGAAAGTTCCCCAACTTTTATCATATTTACATATATAGGTGGAAACACTTCTGAATAATATTCCATTGTTGTATACATGTTTTCACCAGCTTCAACTCCTAAAAGAATATCCTCTAAAATTCCCTTTAGTGATGGATTTTGTGTACTTTCTATAATAGTAGTTAATGCATGTATATTATTAAAATTTGCTTTTTTCAATAAATAAAAATCTTGTGTAAATATTACTAAATCTTTGTGTGTTATTCTTACATTAGAAAATAATTTTTGTTTTGCCTTTTCTGCAAAAACTTTGGTTTTAGAATTCATATTCTTTTCTATTTCTTTGCTTCTTATGCTTTTTAGCACACTAGTATTACTTTCCACATTTTTCTTTCGTTTTTGAAGATTTCTATTTATTCTTGTATTGATTTGTGTAACAGATATTGGTAGAAGATCATTGTTTTTTAATTTTCTTAATAACATGAATCTATTAATCTCTTCCACTCTGTTTCTAACTACCTGTCCATCTTTAGTGGCTGCTCTATATATATATACAGGCATATTTTGTCCTCCAATCTTTTATTAGATATGTCCTCTTTTTATTTTCATTTGCATTATTGTTCTGTTTAGTATTTCTATGTTTTTTTCCTCAATTTGAGATTTAGCTTGCTCTAATGTTATTTTTTCGTCTACAAATAGCCTTGCAATAGAATTTATTAAGCTTATGCTACCTTTATCTATATTAGATTGTATTGCATCTTCCAATTCAGATACACTAAACTTTTCTTTTCTTATGCAACCAGCTACAATATTATCTACAACCATTACTTCTGGTAATAGTACTAATTTTCCGTCTGTCCCTTTTAATAATCTTTGAGATACTACTAATTTTAGTAATGCAGACATTAAGTATTTTATACTTGCTTGGTCTCTTACTTCATAAAAGTTTATCATTCTATCTATTGTTTCTGCACATGACTTTGTATGTAATGTTCCAATTACTAAATGTCCTGATTCTGCCATATCTATAGCAGCTTCCATAGTTTCTTTATCTCTAATCTCTCCAATTACTAGAATATCGCAGTCTTCTCTTAATGAATTTTTTACGCCTTCTCTAAATGTAAGTACATCTCCACCTCTACCAACTTCTTTTTGTACAATTATTGATTTCTTACATTCATGTTTGAATTCTACTGGTTTTTCTAGTGTTAATATTTTTTTATTTTCATGTTCATTTATTTCATTTATTAAAGCATTTAGTGTTGTTGTTTTTCCGTGAATTGGTTTTTCCTGTAACTAGTATTAATCCTTGTGGTTGAAGTGTCATTCTTCTAACAATATCTGGCACTCCCAATTCTTCAAATTTTGGTAATGTATTTTTTATAATTCTTAATGTAAATATAGGAATATCTTGTGCTGATGAAATATTTACTCTTAATCTTATTCCACCATATTCAAATGAAGTATCTAATTTTCTTGTTTCTCTATATATTTCATCTTTATCTACATTTCCTCTTACAAAATAATCATATGCTTCAAACAATTCGTCTTCATATAGTTCTGGTTCTGACTCTACTGGCTTTAATTCTCTTGCTACTCTAAGCATTGGTTTTAACCCATAAATTAAATGTACATCTGATGCATCTCTTTCTATTGCTTCATCTAAAACTTTATTGATATTTAACATTACTGTTCCTCCTACTATAATATAATTTTTCTATCAAGTTCATCTAGTGTAGTTATTCCATTTATTACTTTATTTATACCATCCACTGCAATTGGCTTAAATCCATTTTTTAGTGCTTCTTTTCTTATTTCTATACTAGATGCTCCATTTACTATTAACTCTTTTATATTATCTTCCATAGTAAGAACTTCAAATATTCCTATTCTATCATAATATCCACTATTGTTGCATTCTTTACATCCAACAGCATCATATGTATATTTATCTGTTAAGTCAAATTCTACTCCATATTTTTCCCCTATTTTTTTTATTATTTCCCTTTCTTCATCATTAAATTCTCTTTTGTGACCACATTTTTTGCATATTTTTCTTACAAGTCTTTGTGATACAGATGTACCAACTGTACTAGAAATATCATAATTTGATACTCCCATTTTTCTTAATCTTGTAATTACCTCTATACTGTCAATTGTATGGATTGTAGATAATACATAATGTCCTGTTTGTCCTGCTTGAACAGCTATTTCTGCCGTTTCTCTATCTCTAATTTCACCCACTAAAATTATGTCTGGATCTTGTCTTAATACTGTTCTTAATGAATCTGAAAAAGTCAATTTTTCATTTATTTCTATTTGATTTAATCCAGCAATACGAATTTCTACGGGATCTTCTATTGTGGTTATATTAATCTGTGGCCTATTTAAATAATCAATTATACTATATAAAGTTGTAGTTTTTCCTTCTCCTGTTGGGGCTGCAATTATTGTTATACTATTTCTTCTATCAAAACTAGATTTAATAAATTTTTCGTCATTTGGAAATCCTAAATCAGCTAATCCCCTAATATTCATGTTCTTTTTTAGTAATCTTAAAACAAATTTTTCACCATAAATGTTTTTTTGTGATGATACACGAATATTGTAATCTGGATACATTATAATTCTACCATCTTGTGACTCTTGCTTTTCTTGAAACATATTTGATATTGCTTTTAATCTTCCTATTATTTGTGTTTGTTTTTCTTTAGGTATTTTAACGGCATTTACAAGCTCTCCATCTATTCTGTATCTTACTCTTACTTGGTCACTTAATGGTTCTATATGAATATCACTTGCTCTTTTTTGAATTGCAGTTTTTATTATGCTATCTACTAATCCTGTTGTATCTGCATTAGAATTGATTGTATCTGTTGCTCTTCCTTCCAATGTTTCTATTATAGTAGTTATATTTTTTTCAAAAGTAATATATCTTTCCATTACTAATCCTTTATTTAAAAGAATTAATCTAACAGTATCTATAGCTTTTTTATTTAAAGTATCAGCAAAGCATACTTTTATTTTACTTCCTGTTATTTCGAATGGAATAGCATTATTTTGTTTAATAACATCTATCGATATATAATCTGCTGGATTTATTTTTATATCGCTTTGTGTTAATATAATTGCTCTTTCATCTAGAATGTCCCCTAAAGCTTCAACTAATGAATACTCATCACATAAATTAAGTAAACTTATTACCTCTACTATTCTTTTATTAGGGTGTTCTCTTTGGTATTCTAATGCTTTATTAATGTCATCTTCATTTATTAGTCCTCTTTTTACTAGTTCTATTCCTATTGGTCCTCTTTTTTTAGCATCCATACTACTTCCTCCTCTTATGTGCACTTATATATACATTATAATATATTTAGTTGTTTTTTTATATGTTTTTTTAATATTACCAACAATTACCATAAATTATTATATATATCTGTTGTAAGTTTGTATTTGCTTTCATTTAAAATAGAATATGGTTGGCTAGTTAAATCTTCTTTTGTAACCCATATACCAGTTAAACTGCCACTTGCTGAATTGAATGCTTCATCATTTACAATACTTCCTGTAGTTTTTTCTTTAATTTCTGTTATCTTATTTTTTACTTCTATTTTTTTATTAGTATTTTTATATAAAAATTCTACGCTACTATCATCTGAACTTAAATAAGCAAATCTTGGTATCCATAATTTAATTGTACCGTCTTCCTCTGCAACGCTGTCCCCTATTTGCTTTTGTGTTTTTGCAATTAATACACTAGCCCATACCCCATTTTCATAATTGTACCAATTTGTGTCATCACTTACTACTTGCCATCTATTATTTGCATATTTTATTGGATATACATATTCTCCTTGAGATGTAGTTATTTGACTTAAATCAGGCTTATTGGGTGTTTCTAGTGTCTCTCTTGCCTTTGCTGTTTTCATATTTATGTCTTTTGTTTTGTTTCCCAACTTATATTTAACATTAACTTCTATTTCTTTTACTAAATCTAATTTTTCTTCATTGTTCTCTGTTGCATTATAACTTGTAACAGATATTTTAATTATATATGGTTTATCTGATGTGTTTAATTGTTCATCATTACTAACAAATGCTTCGGTTTTCTTGTCTTTAAAATTAGTATTAAAATATTCTACTAATTTTTCTTCAGTTACATCATCATAATATTCTTTTTTGGCATGTTCAAAAACATTTGTTATATATTCTGTAGCTTTTGATGACCTTTTTAACGAGCTTGTTGCAATATATATATTATAAGAAATTGTTGCAATAATCCCAGAAAATAGTACTATTAGTGCAACTGCAAGTAAAGCATCTGCTCCTGTTAGTCCTTTATTGTTTTTTAAAAACTTTTTCATATATTAACTCCTGAAATAAAATTTTGTATTATAAAAAACACAATATTCGCAAAACATAGGTATGCTCCTATGCTTATATGTTTTTGCTGTCCTTTTATTTTTTTTGTTTTAATTAGTGTTCGTGTTATTATTGCTAATAATACAGTACACGTAACTGATAAAATTACTGTTTTTTCATTTGTTGTACTTGCCATATAAAAGCATAAAGCTAGAATAGGCAAAATATAGTTTTGTTTTTCACTCTTTTTGCAAATAATCACATCTATTATAAGCAATATTAATGCTATTGCTAAGTATATAACATATTTATATATATCAAAATTAAATATATATAAATATACTATATATATTGCATCTATAACAAATCCAAATATTAATACAGACTTTTGAATTTTACCGCTTTGTTTTTCTATTCCTGCTATTAAAAATAATGTAGAAATATATAATAATCCATATATTAAATATACAACTGTATTTACATTCAACTTAAATATATTTAGTTTTATAGAAATTGCAAATAGCAGAAAGGTTGTTCCAGAAAAAAACTCTAAAAGAAGATATCTTGGTTTTATTTTTTGTTTACAATATCTACATTTTCCTTTTAGAAATATATAACTAAATATAGGTATCATATCCCAAAATTCTAACCTGTGATTACAGTTTGGGCAATATGACCTTTTATGTGTAATATCTTGTTTTAATGGAATTCTATATGTTGCAAGTGTAAAAAAACTTCCAAATAATGTTCCTATTATAAAAATTGCTATGTATATCATTGCTTCCAATTTTTTCTCCTTTTATATGCTTAATAGAATTTTAGGCATATACATATAATTAATGCATATGCCATATAAGTTTAATAGAATTACTATTTTATTAAATTACTCTATTCGCCATTTGCTATTTGTTCTAGAGTTTTTCCGTTAATATAACCGTCTGCAAGATTTTGCTCTTCTTGTGCTGCATTAGCTGTGCCATTTGCTGCATTTCTTGCTGTTTGGAATAATCCTCCATTTTGGTTTGCAAGTGTTACTGTTACTACAACCAATATTAACATTACTATTATTGTTATTACTAAAGCAACTAATGTAATACCTTTTTGTTCTTTCATCTTTTGTTTCCCTCCTTTATTTTTGTATTGTATATATTTATATATTAATAAATATTACCAAAATTATTGATTTTTTCCGCCTGGGAAAAATACTTCATTATTTCTAGAATTTATATTATTTGTTGTACTATTATTATTTGTTGTGCTTGTATTGTTTTTATCTGTTGTATTACTATTTTGTGTACCACTTATTGTTCCAGTTGTATAATCCTCAAAAGGATTTACTTTTCCTTTATTATAATCCTTAGTAGTTTCATATACGCTTAAATCTGTGTCTCCTATTGAGTATGTTTTAACTATATTTTCACTAGTTTGCGACATTGTTTCTTTTAATTCCTCTTTTGCCTCTTCTGATAACTCATATTGTTTTAATGCAACAGGCACTGTTTTATTACTAGGAATATAATTATAAAACAAAATTCCAAGTATTAATGCTATAGCCACTAATAATAGCAAAAATATTATAATTTCTTTAAAAATTGATTTTGCCATAAAGTCCTCCAAATTATTATTTTAAATTTATGCCTATATTTTCTACTGTAAACGAAGCATATAGGTTAATTCCATCATTTTTATTTGTTGAGTTTGTATTATTTTTGTTTGACGTGTTGTTTTTTGCAGAATTATTTTGAGCTATTGTATTTGTATTTGCTTTTGTTTCATCATTTTGAGACGAAATTTTAAAATCACTAATCTCAAATTTTAGTTCATCATCATCTTCTAGATTATATATAAAGTCTGTTATTCCTACATATTTACCTTGAACTTTAAAATTTAAATCGTAAACATCACTTGTATTTGTAGATTTTATATCTAAAGTTAATTTTACACCGTTTTTAGTAGCGTAATTACCTATAATAGTCCATAAATATTCTATGTTATATTTATCTACTTGTATTACTCCTAAAGATGTACTAGCATTTGGATCTCCTGCAATTTTTGCTTCGTATTGTTGTTTTGCTATTTTTAACTCTTTTACTACTTCGTCTAGGTCATCTATAGAAGTTGGATAAGTTTTTGCAGAAATTTCTTTACTTTCATCAAATTTTCCTTCTAAATTCTCGCTAGCTGTTTGAATATCTTTTATACTTTCTAGTTTTAATGCTCCTATTTTTATACCCTTTGTTCCCACAACATAGCAAAGTCCTAGCAATAATATTATTATAATTGAAATTAATAATTTTTTCACAACGTACTCCTCTTTACATTAATAATTTAAATTTCCATTTATCGTAACTTTTATAAGTTCATCATTTTTGTTTCCTGAAGTTGAAGTTACATCAATTAATATTCCTTCATTCTTTATGCTAGCAATAAAATATCCTAATTGTTCATATTTTTTTGCTTGTGCAACTATTTGTACATTTTTACCATTTGTATTTGTAATTGATACTAATTGTACTTCTTTTGGAATTGAGAACATCAATTTATTTAGTAAATTAGGTATTGCATTTTTCTTTGCATTTAATTCTGAAATTCTCTCATTTTGTTTATCTATCTGCTCAATTAATGAATTATAAGTTCCTGTTCTAGTTTTTAATAACTTATTATAGTTCTCTACTTCTGCAATTTTTGTTTGTGAATCACTAATAAATGCATCAATTTCTGAATTTTTATTATTTATTTGCGACATTAATATCTTTGTAAAAGTAATGTAAACAACTAACAAAAGTAATATTGATACTGCTGTTCTTATTAGCCATTTTTCTGTTCCGTCTAATTTTTCGCCAAAGTCCATTTTAAATAAACTACCAACACTATTACTTGATGTTTTAGCTTTCTTATTTTCACTGTTATTACTTTTTTCAGCTTTTTCTACTGTAAACATTTGGGCTATTTTCTCAAATTGGCCATTATGTTTAAAGTTTGCTTCTTTTGTTCCTAATCCCAATCCTTCTAAAGCCAATGCTATAGCAGAGTTCACTTCTATATAATCTTTTATATTTATTTTAAAATTGCTTCTTTTGGCAAAAAAAGGTACTAGTATTTCACATTTTTTATCTGGAAAGTTTTCTTGAAAGTATAAATCTATATTGTTTATTACACTAGCTGAGCCCGTGATATATATGTCTTCAATTTCTATACTATTTTCGGCCATAATTGCTTTTACTTTTTCTACTATATTGTATAATCTTGGCATAATATCTTGTAAATATTCGTTTTCTTCTATTTGCAAATTTCTTCCCTCTGTTGTATATATAGTAGTATTTTTACATATTTCATAAGCTTTTGCATATGAATTTTCCTTTGTTGATATGTCATCTAATATTTGTTTCATTCCATCTTCAATTGTATTAATTCTATATATTTTTCCATTTACTAATGTTGTAATACTCGTTTGCGATTCTATATTTATTATTATTGTATTTCTTTGAGTATCAAAATTATTTAAAGATTTTATAGCTATTGGCAATGGAACAATGCTACTTACTCTATAATTGTCTAGCGATTGCATTTTTCCAACAATATTTGCTCTCTCTGCATATGCATACATTACTCCAACTTTGTCTTTATCTTCTAAGTTTTCTGTTAATATTGTTCTATATTCTAATGCCTTTCTGTTCTTTCTATTTTCTGTGCAGAAATAATCAAATTCTGTACTAATTGCTTTGTCTAAGTCTTTTTTTCTAAGTAAGCTAAACAAATTAGAATATGTGTATTTTTCATCGGATAAATTTGTACTAATTGGTGTTTTGAAACTAAATGTTTCACTTACAATTTGTTTTATTGTTTCTTCTAAATTATCATAGAACTTAACCCCAAAAGATTCTACTTTTACTGTTTCTCTTTCTTTTGAAGTTTTAGCATATTTAATTATATTATTCTCTATATAAAGACCTAAACAGCTTGACATCATTTTCTCCTTAGTTTTTATTTTTAATTTTTGAAACGCTTTGTTCCGTAATAATTATATATAAATTATGATTTACATTTTTTATATTGTTAAACTTGAACTTTTTTTAAAATTAACCAAAATCTGCTATTTTAGTCAATTTTTCTTTATATCAATTTTACAATATGTTCCCTAAAAGTCAATATTTTTGGCTTAATTGTAATCTAATTGTAATAAAAATGTAATATTGTTTTTTTATTATAAAAATTGCATATTTTTAGTATTTTAGGAAATTATAATCTTATCTTTATTTTTGGAGGTTTTGAAAAATGTCAATCGAAAAACATTTAAAATTAACTGGTATTTCTAATGTTTCTTGGAAAGATGCAATTACAAAAACAATTCAAGAAGCATCCAAAACAATAGACTACATTTCTTCTGTTACTGTTTTAGAACAAAAAGCAAAAATAGATGGTAACAAAATAATAGAATATTATTCTACTATTGATCTCACCTTTAATATTGATGAGAAAAGAATTTAAAGGAGGAAAGCAATGGAACCAATTAACACTCAAAAAGAATATCAAGAATATGTTGATAAAAAATCGCCTAATTCTCCTATATGGAAGAACTGTTTAAATGCATTTTTGGTCGGTGGCTTGATTTGCACCATCGGGCAATTTATTATGGAAATTTGCAAATTTAGAGGTCTTTCACAAGATATTAGTTCTACAATTGTTTCTATATTATTAATATTTTTAAGTGCATTTTTAACTGGTCTTAATATATTTAATAAGATTGGTAAATTTGCCGGTGCTGGTTCTCTTGTTCCTATTACAGGTTTTGCAAACTCAATAGTTTCTCCTGCAATGGAATATAAATCAGAAGGTTATGTTATGGGCGTAGGCGCAAAAATGTTCACTGTTGCAGGTCCAGTATTGGTATACGGAATTTCTGCATCAATTCTAGTTGGAATAGTATATTTAATTTTTAACACACAAGCTATAACATTAGTATAAGCAAATTTTATTAAATTAAACAAATTGGAATTTCACGAAGTGCGAAGTGTGAGGTGAGAGGTGTGAAGAATAGGGAAAAGTCTACGAAGCCTTGCCCTACAAATCCCACTTCCAACATCACACCTCTCACCTCAATTAAACAATTTATATAATTATTCTGGAGGTATTATATGAAAAAAATAGGTTCTCAAACTATCAAATTTGATAATCCAATAACAATCTTAGACACCGCTTGCATTGTTGGTCCAAAAGAAGCTGGTGGTCCTCTTGCAAAGTATTTTGACAAGTGTTTAGAAGATGAATTTTGGGGAGAAAAAACCTGGGAAAAAGCTGAAAGCAAAATTATAAAAGAAACTGTAAATTTGAGTATTATAAAATCTAAAATTCCAGTTGATCAAATAGATTATTGTTTTGCAGGTGATTTACTTAATCAATGTATATCTTCTAGTTTTGGCTTAAGAGATTTAAACATTCCTTTTTTCGGTATTTTTGGTGCTTGTTCAACTTTTGTAGAAGCCTTAAGTTTAGGTTCTGTTTTTATTGACGGAAATGGTGCAAGTAATATTCTTTGTGCTGCTTCTAGCCATTTTTGTAGTGCAGAAAAGCAATTTAGGTTTCCTTTAGAGCTTGGAAATCAAAGGCCACCTTCATCTCAATGGACTGTTACAGGTTCTGGTTCAGCAATAATTTCCAAAACTGGTCAAGGTCCTTTTATTACAAATATAACTACTGGGAAAATAGTTGATATGGGTATAAAAGATTCAAATAACATGGGAGCTGCAATGGCACCTGCTTTTGTAGACACATTAGTTGCTCATTTCAAAGACACTGGAAGAAATCCTAGTTATTATGATGGAATTTTTTCTGGTGATTTAGGTTATATTGGAAAAGAAATTTCAATAGAGCTTTGTCAATCTAAAGGCTATAACATTAAAAATAATTATAATGATTGTGGAGTAATGATTTTTGATAAAGAAAATCAAGATACACATTCAGGTGGTTCTGGATGTGCTTGTTGTGCAAGTGTGTTTTCTGGATATCTATTTAATCAACTAAAACAAAAGAAATTAAAGAAAATTCTTTTAATTGCAACTGGTGCACTTACTAATGCAACTTCTTCTCAACAAGGTGAATCAATTCCCGGAATTGCTCATGCAATTTCTATAGAGATTTAAACAAATTGGAATTTGTTTAATTGAGGTGAGAGGTGTGATGTTGGAAGTGGGATTTGTAGGGCAAGGCTTCGTAGACTTTTCCCTATTCTTCGCACTTCACACCTCGCACTTCACACTTCGCGAAATCACAATTTATAGAAAGGATGTAATATAAATGGAAGATTTTTTTAATAATTTAAATTGGGTTATGCTTTTAAAGGCTTTTGCTGTTGGTGGTACAATTTGCATTGTTGGTCAAATTTT
This sequence comes from uncultured Clostridia bacterium, assembly GCA_934167165.1. Classification (GTDB taxonomy): domain Bacteria; phylum Bacillota; class Clostridia; order TANB77; family CAG-508; genus CAG-452. The sequence goes on along the minus strand of CAKPKG010000002.1, from coordinate 47,931 downwards.
AATTGATAAAACAAAATTAACCCCCGCAAGAATTTTAGTCATATTTGTAACAACTGGCGCTGTTTTACGGAGGATTAGGAGTATATCAATATTTAGTTGATTTTGCAGGTGCAGGTGCAACAGTTCCTTTAACTGGTTTTGGCAATTTATTAGCAAAAGGAGCAATTGAAAAAGTTCAGCAAAACGGACTAGTTGGTGCATTTACCGGTGGCACAGCCGCAGCTGCTGGTGGAATTGCTGCAGCAATATTCTTTGGCTATATTGCTTCTTTAATTTCAAAACCAAAAATGAAAAAGCAATAAAAAAAGAATTGAATTCATTTTCAATTCTTTCCTTTTATTGTTTTGATTTCAACTATGCTTTTTTTGCTATTTCTGCTATTTCAGTAAATGCTTTTGCATCATTTACAGCTAAATCAGCTAACATTTTTCTGTTTATTGTTACATTAGCTTTTTTTAGACCTGCTATTAATTTGCTGTATGTTGTTCCATTCATTCTAGCTGCTGCATTTATTCTTGCTATCCATAATTTTCTAAAATCACTTTTTTTATCTTTTCTTCCTACATATGCATAAGATAATGATTTTAAAACTGCTTGGTTTGCATTTCTAAATCTATAGCTTTTTGCTCCAAAATATCCTTTTGCTTGTTTTAATACTTTTTTATGTTTTTTTCTTGTTATTCTTGCTGTTTTTACTCTTGCCATTTTTTATTCACCTTCCTACTTTCTAATTTCCATATGGTAACATTTTTTTGATTCCTGCTTCGCAAGTTTTATCTGCATAAGCACCTGGTCTTCTTGACATTTTTTGTCTCTTTGTTTTTGTTGCTAATCTGTGTCTTGAGTTAGCTGATGTTCTTTTTACTTTTCCATTTGCTGTATAAGAATATCTTTTTGCTGCTGCTTTATTTGTTTTTAGTTTTGGCATTTTTATTCCTCCTTAATTTTAAAGATTCTTAATCTTTTTATTTATTAACTGGTGCTAGTATTATAAACATGTTTTTGCCTTCTAACAAAGGTTTCTTTTCTAATGTTGATACCTCTGCTAAACTCTCTACAAATTTATTTAATACTTGTTCCCCAAGTTTTGCATAACTTAACTCTCTGCCTCTAAATCTTACTGTTATTTTAACTTTGTTTCCGTCTTCTAAGAATTTTTTAGCATTTTTTGTTTTAAAATTAAAATCATGTTCTTCTATATTTGGTGTAACTCTTATTTCTTTTAATTCTATAGTTTTTTGTTTCTTCTTAGATTCTTTTTCTCTTTTTGATTGCTCAAATTTGTATTTTCCATAATCCATTAATTTGCAAACTGGATTTTCAGGATTTGACGATACTAAAACCAAGTCTAAATCTTTACTCATTGCTAAATCTATTGCTGAATGTGTATCCATTTTTCCTAACTTGTTACCTTGTTCGTCAATTACTTGAACCTCTTTAAATCTAATTTGTTCATTAATTAATTGATCTTGTTTTATATTGTTCACCTCCAAACAAATGAAAAAACTTGTTCCAAAAGAACAAGTTACCCACAATACTTAAATACAATTTAAATACTAACCTTTTTCCATACTAGATAAGGTGAGAAGGGTTACTTCTTCTTTACGACTTAATAATAATACAGCATTTTTCAAAAAATGTCAAGGTTTTTATTGACTTTTTTTTATTTATATATTAAAATAGTTAAGTATGAATATTTGTAGTAATATATTTTAACCTATTACCCGGTAGTTAATAATATATTTTACAATATAATCTTTAAAATATGATAGGAGGAACAGTTTCTAATGAATAATACAACATATATGGCAAAAAATAATGAAGTTGAAAGTAAATGGTATATAATAGACGCTAGTCAAAAACCATTAGGTAGAGTAGCTGCTGAAGCTGCAAAATTATTAAGAGGAAAACACAAACCAACATTTACACCTAACCAAGATACAGGTGATCATGTTATAATATTAAATTGCAAAGATGTAATTTTAACAGGAAAAAAATTAGATCAAAAAATATACAGACATCATTCAGGATACATTGGAGGAATGAAAGAAATTTCTGCAAAAGATATGCTTTCTAATAATCCAGAAAAAGCAATGATGCTTGCAATTAAAGGAATGCTTCCACATAATAGATTAGGAAGAAAAATGATTAACAAAGTAAGAATATATGCAGGAGCAGAACATGAAAATCAAGCTCAAAAACCTGAAATTTGGGAGGTAAAATAATATGGCAACAAAAAAAGAAAAAATATCATTCTATGGAACAGGTAGAAGAAAAAAATCAATTGCAAGAGTTAGATTAGTAAATGGTAATGGAAATATTACAATAAACAATAAACCACTTGATGAATTTCTTGGTGTTGAAACTTTAAAAGTTATTGTAAAACAACCATTAGTTACAACAAACTCTTTAGATAAATTTGATGTAATTGCAAAAGTAACAGGTGGAGGAATAAGTGGTCAAGCAGGTGCTGTAAGACATGGTATAGCAAGAGCACTTGTAGAAGCTAACAGCGAATATAGACCAGCTTTAAAATCTGCTGGATTCTTAACAAGAGATGCAAGAATGAAAGAACGTAAAAAATACGGACTTAAAAAAGCAAGAAAAGCACCTCAATTCTCAAAGAGATAATTACAAACAGGATTTGGGAAAATCGGTAAACCTTACAGAGAAGCTATTTCGTTTAGAGAGAGTAGCTTCTCTTTTATTTTACTACCTCTCCTCAAATCTATTAAAAAACAATAAAATTTTACTTATAATATACACACAATATACATACAATATACAAATTTATATTGTAAAAGGATAAAATATAAAAGGACGATTAAAATCGCCCATAGAAATTTACAATTTTTATTTGACATTGCATAGGATGTATATTATTATGTATTTAGCTTAAGCAAGTATATCTTTGGTCATAAGATGTTATTTTGCTAACAGTATGTGTACCGTAAATGCACATACTATTTTTTTGCAAAAAACAAGATAGATCCGTAAAATCTACCTTGTTCTAACTAAAAAACAATTTTTCACAAATTCTATGCTGTTTTTAATTCTAATCTTAATTTGTCAGCTATCATTGCTATAAATTCTGAATTTGTTGGTTTTCCTTTTGCTGCTGAAATTGTATATCCAAATATACTTTCTACAACATCAGCTTGTCCTCTTGCCCATGCTACTTCTATTGCATGACGTATTGCTCTTTCTACTCTGCTTGGTGTTGTTTTGTATTTTTCTGCTATTTCTGGATATAACTGTTTTGTTATCTGATTTATAATATCTATATCATTTATAACCATCATTATAGCTTCTCTTAAATATTGGTAACCTTTTATATGTGCTGGAACTCCTAACTCATGTATAACATTTGTAACTAACGCCTCTAGGTTATCTTCATTTTTCTTATTCTCTTTTGGAATATCTATATATGGAGCCTTAATCTCTCTATTTACTGTTGTTCCTTGTGGTTGCTTTGGTTCGAAATATTTTATATCTCTTATCCTTTTAATTAACAATTCTATATCAAAAGGTTTTATTACATAATATTCTGCTCCTAAACTTATTGCTTGTTGGGTTATTTTAGTTTGGCCAACAGCTGATAACATTATGCATATTGGCTTTTTATCCATTGCTGATGCAGATATTTTTTCTAGCACTCCTAATCCATCTAAATATGGCATTATAACATCTAATAGAACAACATCTGGTTTTGTGTTTAATATCATGTTACATGCCTCTCTACCATCTTTGGCAACTCCAATTACCTCAATATCATCTTCTTTCTCTAAATAGCTTATTAATGTCATTGCAAAATCTGGATTATCATCTGCAATTAAAACTGTAATTTTCTCTTTCAAAACTATACCCCCTAAAAATATATTTGTAAATTTTTTACAATTTGAATTATAATATTATTTTATGAATATTGCAATAGTTTTTTGGAAATTTTTTCTAATTTTCGTCGTAACCAGCTATATATCAATATATTTTTCTTTTAAAATATCATATTTTATTATTTTTAAAGGATTTTTACTGTTACTATTTGTAATTTTCCTTAAATGTTCTTCTGTCATTTCTATCATAATTTCTATGTTTTCCAAATATTCTGTATTAACTACTTTTAAATTATTTTTATTTACATAGTAATTAATTTGTTCTATTTGATCGTATGTTGTAACTATTTTTACTTGATACCCTTTTTTCTTATTTACTATTTTTGCTTTATCTAGTGCCTTTATTGCAGTCTCTGAATATGCTCGCACAAGACCACCTGTGCCTAGCAGAATTCCTCCAAAATATCTTGTTACTACAACTAAAACATTTGATAGTCCTTTTTCTAGTACTATTTTTAATATTGGACTTCCAGCTGTTCCAGAAGGCTCTCCGGTCATCATTAAATTTTATTGCAATTCCACCATCACCGGTTTCTAAAGCATATGCAAAAACATTGTGTCTTGCATCATGATATTTTCTTTTCATTTCCTTTATATATGCTTCTGCCTCTTCTATTGATTCTATATAAAATACATGCGCTATGAATTTTGATTTCTTTTCTACTATTTCTGCTTCTACATTATTACTTATTGTTTTAAATTCTTCCATAAACTCTTCCTTTTTTTATTATTTGAGAGAAATTATGCAAATTGGAATTTGTTTAATTGAGGTGAGAGGTGTGATGTTGGATGTGTGATTTATAAGGTCAAGGCTTCGCAGGCCTTTCTCTATTCCTCACACTTCTCACCTCAAACCTCGCACTTCGTGAAATTACAATTTAACTAATTCCTGCTGTATATCCTGTGCTCCATGCCACTTGCAAATTGTAACCACCAGTCAAGCAATCTACATCTATTATTTCTCCTGCAAAATATAATCCATTTATCAATTTAGATTCCATTGTTTTTGGATTTATCTCTTTAACATTTATTCCTCCTGATGTTACTATTGCTTCTTCTATAGGTCTTGTTCCATTTATGCTAATTTTAAAATGTTTTAGCTCAGTTTCTAATTTTTGCCTTTCTTGTTTAGTTATTTCATTTATTTTTTTGTTTTCATTTATATTTGTTTTCTCTATTATTACTGGTATCAGTTTTTGTGGTAGTAATTTATCTAAACTGTTTTTAAATTGTTTATTTTTTTGTTCCTCAAAATCACGTAATATTCTTGCGTCAAGTTTTTCTTCTGACAAAGCTGGTTTTAAATCTATTTCTAATTCTACTTTGCCTTCTTTTAGAATTTGTTCTATGTTTTTTGTTTTTACCAAATATGATGAAGCTGACAATACTATTGGGCCTGACACCCCAAAATGAGTAAATAACATTTCTCCAAAATCTTTATATACTACTTTATCACAAATTCGCAATTGTATTGCAACATTTCTTAAAGATAATCCTTGTAATTCCTTGCAAACCTCATCATGAGATGTAAGTGGTACTAATGATGGCTCTATTTTTGTAATAGTATGGCCTAAATCTTTCGCTAATTTATATCCATCACCTGTTGATCCTGTTACAGGATAACTTTTGCCTCCTGTTGCAATAATTATTTTTTCTGCCTTTATCTCTTTTCCACTATCTAATTCTACACCCAAAACATTTTTCTCTTCATCAGTAGTTATTCTTTTAGCCATGGAATTAGTTAATATTTGTACATTTTGCTTTTTTAATATATGTAGTAATGCTTCTAAAACATCCTGTGCCCTATTTGAAACTGGAAAAACTCTTTCTCCTCTTTCTACTTTTGTTTTTACCCCTTCACTTTCTAATAATTCTATTATATCTTTATTTGTGAAATTATTAAAAACCCCATAAAGGAATTTTGGGTTTGTTGGAGTATTTTCCATGAATTTATCCATTTGGGCATTGTTTGTTATATTACATCTTCCTTTTCCTGTTATTAACAATTTTTTTCCACAAGAATGCATTTTTTCTATTATTGTTACTTTATCTCCATTTTTAGAAGAAGAAATCGCTGCCATCAATCCGGCAGGTCCTCCTCCAATTATTACTGTATTTCTCATTAATATTTCCTTTCATATAAATTGGGAGTTGTTTAATTGAAGTGAGAGGTGTGATGTGGGAGGTGAGATTTATAGGGCCGTGGCTTCGTAGGCTTTTCTATATTTTTCACACTTCGCACCTCAAACCTCACACTTCATGAAATTACAATTCACCTATAATCTTGAAATTGCTTTTAAAATCCCCAATTTTCCATATCTATATGTAAGTCCTCCTTGTAAAAAGGCTATATATGGTGGTCTTATTGGTCCGTCACAAGAAAGTTCTATTGAAGAGCCTTGTGTAAATGCTCCTGCGGCCATTATTACTTGGTCTGTATATCCTGGCATGTCCCATGGCATAGGAACAGAATTTGAGTCTACTGGTGAAGCTGCTTGTATTCCTTGGCAAAATCTTATTAACTTTTCTCTATCATTAAACTCTATTGTTTGAACTATATCTGCTCTTTTATCATTAAATTTTGGCTCTACATTGTAACCTAATTCTTCTAGCATTTTGCTTGCAAATATAGCTGTTTTTAAACTACTTGCTACAACTTGTGGCGCAAAAAATAATCCTTGTAAAATTTGTTTGTTAATTCCTAAACTTGGTCCAACTTCCTTTCCAAGCCCTGGTGCTGTTAATCTTTCTGCCGCTAATTCTACTATATCTTTTTTTCCTGCTATATAGCCTCCATTTGGAGCAATTCCCCCGCCTAAATTCTTGATTAAAGAACCTACTACTACGTCTGCGCCAACTTCAATTGGTTCTTTTTTAGTTACAAATTCACAATAACAATTGTCTATCATTATAATTACATTTTTATCAATATCTTTTATAAGTTTAATTACTTTTTCTACTTTTTCTAAATCTATTGTTTTTCTTGTTGAGTAACCTCTAGAACGTTGAATTTCAATCAATTTTATATTACCTTTTTTTACTCTTTCTTCTATTGCTTTGTAGTCAAAGTCATCATTAACTAGCTCTATTTGTTCATATTTTACACCATAGCTTTGTAGTGAACTTTTATTTTCTACTATTCCGATTACTTCGTCTAAAGTATCATATGGCTTTCCAGATATACTAATTAATGTATCATTTGGTCTTAGTATTCCAAATAGCAATGTAGAAATTGCATGAGTTCCAGATATAAATTGAGTCCTTACCAAACTATCTTCCGCCTTGAAGACTTCTGCAAATATATTTTCTATTGTATCTCTTCCTATATCTCCATATCCATATCCCGTTGTTCCATTAAAATGCATTTCTGATAAATTGTATTTTTGGAATGCAGATAATACCTTTAAACTATTATATTCTTCTACTTCTTCTACATTTTTAAATATAGGGGCTAAATCTTTTTCTACCTTTTTTGATAATTTTATTATATCTTCCTTTATTCCAAATTCATTATACATATATTATTCTCCCTTTTATAAAGGCAAGCATTATATTCTGCTTGCCTTTTGTGTTTTATTAATCCTCTGATTTTTCTGTATCTTCTTTACTTGTTTTACTATCTTCCTCATCATTCTCATCATCATTATCTTCTTCTACATTGTTTCTACATGCTTTTACCCATAATATTCTCTTTTCTTCGTAATCTTCTATTTTGTAAGTTACTCTTTTTGTTTCTATTACAGGTTTTTCATCATCTGATGGAATTCTTCCAAGCAATTCTATTAAGTATCCAGATAAAGTATCATATTCGCCTTCTGGTATTTCTACACCCAAGATTTTTCTTAAGTCGTGTATTGACACACTACCACTAATTAGAAATGTATTATCATCAATCTTTTCAAATTCCTTTTCTTCGTCATCATATTCATCAAATATGTTACCAACAAGTTCTTCTATTATATCTTCCATTGTAACTAATCCTGCTGTTCCACCATATTCATCTAATACTATTGCTAATTGATGTTTATTTTTTTGTAAATCCCTAAAAAGTTCATCTATAGGTTTGTTTTCTGATACAAAGTATGGCTCTCTTATAATTTTAGATATCTTTACTTTGTCTTTTTTCTTTACATTTGCAAGCAAATCTTTTATAAATAGCATACCAACAATATTATCTATACTTTCTTCATATACTGGTATTCTACTATACTTATACTCATCTAATTCTTTTAGGATATTGTCTACATCTGAATTTATATCTATTGCATATATATCCTTTCTGTGAATCATTATTTCAGAAACTACTTTATCGTTAAATTCAAATACATTATTTATAAGTTCTTTTTCTTCTTCTTTTATTGAACCTTTTTCTTCTCCAACATCTACCATCATTCTTATTTCTTCTTCTGTAACGGTTTCCTCATCTGTTCCAGATATTCCAAATAATTTTGATACTCCATTTGTTGAAGCTGTAAGTAATTTTACAAATGGTGCTGTTATTATAGAGATTGCTCTTACTATTCCTATTGTTCCAAAAGCTATTTTTTCACTGTTTCTCATTGCAAGTCTTTTTGGTACTAATTCTCCAAAAATTAATGAGAAATATGAAAGTATAATTGTAATTAAAATTATTGATATATTTCTCCATGCTGCCAAACCTAAAGGCATTAAATTTTGTAACATCGGAGCTAAATCATCTGCAAATGCATCTGCTGCAAAAGCACTTGATAAAAATCCTGCAAGTGTAATTCCTATTTGTATTGTTGCTAAAAACTTACTTGGTTCTCTCAGCATTTTTTTTATTTGTTTTGCCTTTTTGTTACCTTCTTTTGCTTGTTTTTCTATTTTTGCGTCATTAATTGATATAAATGCAATTTCTGTAGCTGCAAAAAATGCATTTATTAATATTAGTATTGCTAATACTATAACTTGTGACATTTAATAAATTCACTCTTCCCTTCTTACTTTTATGTAGTTTTACATCAAATATTATATATGCTAATTGAAGGGATGTCAAGGAAGATGTGAGATTCTACATTCCAGTTTTAGGTAATTTTTGAACAGTTTCTTTTACTTTAATACTGCTTTGTTCCTCTTTTACTGCTAATTCTGTTTTTTTCTCTTCTTTATATATTTCTGGCTCCTCTTCTGAATTAATTACATTTACAGTTGTTTCTTCATTAAGTTCCAATTCTACTTTTATTAGTTTGCTATACAATTGATACCCTTCTAATGTTCTAGTTTCTTTAATGTAATATATACCTGGTAATAAATTGTCTATTGTTGCTATTCCATCTTTATTTGTAGTAATCTCTGTATAAATTTTATTTTGATCTTTATCTAATAATTCAAATTCAACTCCTTGTAGCTTTTTGCCTGTTTTGTCGTCTGTTTTTGTAATTATTATTTTTGTTTCGTTTTTTGTATAATAAACTTTTTTACTACCTGTGCCATCTTCGTATGTGTATCCAGTTAGCGCATAGCTCTGAAGTCCGCTATCCCTGCTTTCTCCATAAAATACAGGTTTTGTGGCAACTTGTGCCGATACCTCAATTGAAAAATTTCCATCCTGTTTTACTTCTTGTATTGGTATAAGTATTTTAAATTTTTCCGAGTTTGTAAATTCTGTTTTTTCTTTATTACTTTGGTCCACTAACTTATATCCTTCTATATTTAAATTTTTAACATTTACTGTGTATTTGCTCATTGAGGTATTTGCAGTTACTGAAAATGTTTTAGAAATATATTTACCATCCAAATTATCAATCTTCCATAGTTTTTCTTGTTCGTTTACTGTTAATTCTGAACTTACTTTTGTTTGATTTGAATTTCGTGCATTATTCACAATCGTTCTTAATGCATTTAAAGTTCTTTCTCCTGCTTCTCCTATTGCAGAATATTCATTTACATCTCTATTTGTAATCATACAATAGACCGCTTGTTTTGTTGCTAAATATGCCTCTTCTTCTGTATTACACCCTAGTTCAGAAATACTTTTGTATGGGTATCCATTTATTATTGCTCTCCATATCTTTGTGTTGTTTACTAATTGTTTTACATCTACTGTTTGTGACCTTCCAATCTCTACTCCAGGTAATTCTCTATTCATACAATATGCCGGATATTCTTTTCCGTCTTTTTTATATACAGCCATATGTGTATGAATTTTTAAACCATTCCACATTAATAATCCATTTGTTTTTTTATTTGCATATATATATGCTGTATCTATTGGTACTGCTGCCTTACTTGATATTGGAATTAATCCTATTAAAATAACTATTATACTTATTATTGATATTAATTTTTTTCTCATTAAAATTCCTCCTTAATTTCTATTCCTTGAATACAACGTCTTTGTGTAGGTTTATTTTCTACACATGTTATTAATGTTATTATGTTCTCTTCTGTGTCTTGAAGGTATGACCAATCTGTATCTTGAATTATTGTAATATTATTTACAACGTATTTTTGGGTTTCATATCCTTGTTTATATATTATCTCATCACCAAATTCTAATTCTTTAAGCCTTGAAAAATAATTTATAGGATAACCCCTATTATGTGCTGCTAGTCCTACATTTCCATTTAAAAGATTTGTATGTTCAAAATGTCCAACATATTCTAGCATTACCTCTTGGCTTGTTCCTTCAGAAATTGGTGCTATTAAATCTATCTTTGGTATTTCTATTTCCCACTTTTGTTCTTTTGGTTCCTCATATTTCTTTGGTACTATCTCTTCTTTTTTTGTAATTTCTTTGTTTTCTGTTTGTATACTTTGCTTTTTTTGTAGATATATTGCTTCTACCTTGCTAGCTGTAAACTCTATTAGGCAAAATATTACAATTGTGATAATTAAAGAAACCACAAAAATATTTCGTTTAGTGTATGTTATCAGATACGCATCACCCCTTAATATTAAATTGTTTTAATTTTGGATTTTTAAAAAGATAAAAACTTTTTAAGAATTAAATGTTTTTTTAATTGCAGATTTGCAATTTGATAAAAACATATTACTATAATTTTTTTAGAATGTAAAGAACTTTTCATCGACAAAAAAGGACAAAATATATTTTTGCCCTTTCTAATATTAATTATTCTCTTACATATGCTTTATATCTATCTTTTTCTATTCTCTCTATTCTTCCTGCTATAATCTTTTTTCCATAGTATGTATTTATTAATTCGTCTGATAGAACTCTTTTTAAAAGTTGTTCCTCTGTTTCTGGATGTTCAACGTTTTCATGTTCTCTTAATCTTGATATTAAACCTTCAAACATTCTTGAATATTCTGGTTGAGAAAACTTTCTATGTCCATTTAAAGCAAAACTTATTCCTCTAAACCCTGTTAAAAACTCAAAATTTTGGGTATATCTTTTTACAGCTTCATAGTATTCTTTTCCTTCTATTTCCTCTTGTTCTTCTATTAAAGCCCTTACTTTGTCTTTCATCTCATCTGGAACGCTTATTTTTACTTGTGCTTTTTCATTTTTCCCTAAAACGGTTTCGGCAATCATATCCCAAATTTCTATTTTACTTTTTCCAGATTCACTTGCTTCTTTATCAACTTTTCTTACTATTGCATTCCATTTATTACTTATATTCTTTTCTTTATTCTCTTTTTCCTTTTTTTCTCTCATTTCTAACTCCTTCAATTTTTTTAACACATAACTTTTTTGCTCTTTTTTTAGTTCTGCATATGCAGTTCCTTCACTTATTTTTAAAATTAGATCTTCTATAACTTCTTTTCGCATTTCTTTTGGTTTATTTAATATAGCTTCACTTTCTATTGATGACCAAACTTCTTTTAATTCTTGTTTTTTTACATCTTGTTTTTTTCTACCTGCTCTTTTTTTGTCTAATTCATTATACTTTTTAATTGATTTATTCAAATATGCAATTAGACTGTTTTTTGTAACAGGAGAAATCTTACCATTTACGTTGATATCTTGTATATTTTTTTCATACTCTTCACTAGATAAATTTTGCAAATCTAATATAAACAATCTAATTGTTTCTTGAATAGGTGTATCCGTTCTTTCAGCAATTTCTTCTAAATTTTTTAATATTATTCCAAAGTTTTTGGCTGGATTGCCAAATTCATTAATTATAATATTTCTTTCCATTTCATCACCTTTTATAATAACTGTTTATTATTATATCATGTTTACATAATTTTTGCAAGTTTTTTCTTATTGTCTTTTTTATCTATGTATGATATAATTCATTTTAAATAATTAAAAGAAGGTATTTTTAATGAAATTAACATCAGATAGTGAAACATTAGCCGAGAAAAAGGCTTTAATTTTATATATTTTAAATAAAGTATCAAAGCCAATTAGCAATGATGCTCTTTTAAAGTTAGCAATTACAATAGATAATATGAATTACTTTTACTTTCAACAGTTTTTGTTGGATTTATTAGAAAATAAATATATTATAACTTTTGAACAAGACGGAGAGAATTTATATGAGCTTACAGATGCAGGAAAACAAGCACTAGAATTAGTTTCTGATATAATACCTGGAATTGCTAAATTTAGAGTTGATAATAGTTTTAAAGAAACTTTAGGTGAATTTCAAAACAAAGCTTCTATTACAAGTGATTTTATTCCTCACAACGAAAATGAATATAGTGTAAAATGCAAAATAGTAGAAAATAATCAAACTCTTTTTGAAGTTCAGGTTTATGCTGGAACAAGAGAACAAGCAAAAAAAATAGCTGATAATTGGAACAATAATGCAGAAGAAATTTATCCTCAAATTTTAGAAATTTTAGCAAAAAATTAAACGAAACAGAGCATTTCGTTTAATTTTTTTATTTTTTACTTTATTAATTTTTGTCTTACATATTCATATAGCATTACTCCTGTTGCTACTGCAGCATTTAAGCTTTCTGTTTTCCCTAGCATTGGAATTTTAACTTTTTTATCTGCTGTTTCCATTACTTCTTGTGAAACTCCATTTGCTTCGTTTCCTATTATTATTGCTGATTTTTTATAATCTATATCGTATATACTGTCATTTGTTTGAAGTGATGTTGCTATTACCTTAAATTTATGTTTTTTTATTTCTTTTATTGTGGCAACTAAATCATCACTTTGCACTATATTTATTCTAAATATAGCTCCCATTGTTGAACGTACTACTTTTGGATTAAATATATCTCCAGTTTTTTTAGATACTACAACTTGTGATAATCCGTACACTATCTATTGTTCTTAATATTGTACCTAAATTTCCAGGGTCTTGTATCCCATCTAAAATAACTATTGCATCTTCATCATATTTTATTTGTTGTTCCTTGCAATTTTTATCTACTACAGCTAACAAGCCTTGTGGATTTTGCACATCTGTTATATTATTAAATACTTTTTCATCTACATACACACAATTGTATTTTGCAATTTCGTATAGGGTCTTTGAATCTATTTCTCCTGTTTGTACACAATTTTCGCATACTACTATTGTGTCTATTTCAGCTTTTTCTTCTATTGCTTCTTTTATTAATTTTACACCTTCTATAATGTATTTTTTGTCTATATCTCTGTATTTTTTTTCTTTTAATTTTCTTATTTTTTTGATTGTTTCATTATCTTTACTTGTGATTACCATATTGGTTTTCCTTTCTTTTTTGGCGGACACAGGGCCCGCCCCTACAACATTTGCAATTATATTTTTAAAAAATTCTTTATTTCTTCTAATATATCACTTTGGTCTTCTAATTTATATGTAATATATGGTTCTTTGCCTGGTGAAAATTTTATTCTGTCACCATATTTTTTTATAAGTTCATCTATTGGCATATCAAAACTTTCATTGTTAGCAAATGTAACTATAATATTATTATTTCTTTGTGTTATTTTTATTATTCCTTTTTGATTACAGATTTCTTTTATTCTTGCAATTTCTAATAAGTTTTCTACTTCTTGTGGCATTTTTCCAAATCTATCTTTTATATCATTTTTTGTATTTTCTATATCTTCTTTGTTTCTGCATAATGCTATGTTTTGATATACTTCTATTTTTTGACTGCTGTTTTCTATATAACTATCTGGTATATAGCTAGATACATTTATATCTATTGTAATTTCTTGTTCTTCTTCTACTTTAATACCTTTCATTTCTTTTACAACTTCATCTAGCAATTTACAATATGTATCATATCCAACTTGTTCCATGTGACCGTGTTGCATATCTCCTACTAAACTTCCTGCCCCTCTTATTTCTAAGTCCCTCATTGCTATTTTAAATCCTGAACCAAATTCAGTAAATTCTTTTATTGCTTTTAATCTTTTTTCTGCGACTTCTGTCATTAGTTTATCTTTTTTATATGTTATATATGCATAAGCTTGTTTACTTGATCTTCCTACTCTTCCTCTTATTTGATAAAGTTGTGCCAATCCTAATCTATCTGCATTTTCAACTATTATTGTGTTAGCATTTGGAATATCAATTCCTGACTCTAATATTGTAGTACATACAAGTACATTTATTTTTTGGTCTACAAACTCTATCATTATATCTTCTAGTTCTTTTCCACTCATTTTACCATGAGCAAATCCAACTCTTGATTCTGGAACTAGTTCTTTTATTTTATTTGCTTTTCTTTCTATACTTTCTACTTTATTGTATAAATAGAATACCTGTCCTCCTCTTTCTAGCTCTCTAGTTATTGCCTCTTTTATTACTTCGTCATCATATTCTAGTACATAAGTTTGAACTGGTCTTCTATTCTGTGGCGGTTCATATAGGCATGACATATCACGAATTCCCACAATTGACATGTGAAGTGTTCTTGGAATTGGGGTTGCTGTCATTGTTAAAACATCTACATTAGTTTTTAATTGCTTTATTTTTTCTTTGTCTTTAACACCAAATCTATGCTCTTCATCTATTATTAGGAATCCTAAATTTTTAAACTCAACATCTTTGCTAAGTAACCTATGTGTTCCTATTATTACGTCTATTTCTCCTAGTTTCAATTTTTTAATAATTTCTTCTTGTTCTTTTTTTGTTCTAAATCTATTTAGTAATTCTATTCTTATAGGAAAGTCCTTCATTCTTTCCTTAAACGCTTCATATTGTTGGTTTGCAAGTATCGTAGTAGGTACTAAATATGCTACCTGCTTTTGATCCATACAAGCTTTAAAAGCACCACGTATTGCTACTTCTGTTTTACCATATCCAACATCTCCACAAAGTAGTCTATCCATTGGTTTTGGTTTTTCCATATCTGTTTTTAGTTCTTGTATTGCTCTTAATTGGTCTGCTGTTTCTTCATATTCAAAACTACTATCAAATTGTTTTTGCCATTCTGTATCTTTTGAAAAAGCATAACCTTTTATTTTTTCTCTTTTTGCATACAATTCTATTAAGTCACGTGCTACTTCTCTTAAATTTGATTTTACTTTTTGTTTTGTATTCTCCCATTCTTTGCTACCTAATCTATTTATTTTAGGTGCTCTAGAATCTGTTCCTATATATTTTCTTATATTATCTAAATTGTTTGTTGGAATGTATAATATATCATCATCTTTGTATTTTATTTTAATATAGTCTTTTGTAACTCCATCTGCTTTTATAGTATTTACCCCTATAAACACACCTATACCATTAGTTTTGTGGACAACATAATCTCCTATTTTTAAATCAGAAAATATTACTGTTTCTCCTTGTTTAAAATCTTGGCTAAGTTTTTTTCTTTTTTGTGGTACTGCAAATAATTCTTTTACACATATTACTAAAAGATTAAAATCATAACATTCAAATCCTGATGAAAGTTCTCCTTCTTTTACAGTTATATTATTTAGATTTTCTAATTTTTCTAATAATAAATCTTTAACTTTTTTTGTATTATCTTTATTACCTGTAAGGATTACTATTGTTTTTTTGTCGTGTTGTGCTTGTTGTATTTCCTTAAAACATAAATCCATTGAACTACGAAAAAAGTTAACCTCCCTATAGCTAAAACTATATCCGTTTCTTTTTGCATGCATACTTTGTTTATCTACAAATCCTATATCTTGTTTTTCTAAATATATGGTTTGTATATTTTTTATTAATCTTAAAAAATCAATATAATTATTTAAGTTAGTTAAGGCTTGTGGTACTGTTCTTTTCTTTTCCATTAATGATTTTATTACATTTTGATTATCTTTTATTATATTTTCAGATCTTGCTTTTATTTTGCTTATTTCATCTAAAAATATTATATAATTTTCTTTTATATAATCTATTATTGTTTCACTGTTTTTATAGAAATAATTAAAATATTTATCTACTTTGCTTAAATAATTTCCGTTTTTAATTTCTTCTATATCCTCTGCAACTTTTTCTTCGTCAAAATCGTTTAATATATCCTTAATTATATCTTCTATATTTCTTTCTAATACAAACTCTGTTGCTGGATATATTTTTGCTGTTTTTACTTTTTCTGTTGATCTTTGTGACATTATATTAAATTCTCTTATTGAATCTACTTCGTCTCCCCAAAGTTCAATTCTTATACCTGTTTCTTTAGTAATACCAATATCAATTATTCCACCTCTTATGCTATATTCTCCTGCATTTTCTACTAAATCTCTTCTTTCATAACCTAGGTAAAATAATTTTTTCTTTAACTCTTCTAATTCTATTGTTGAATTTTCTTTTATTTCTACTATGTTTTTATATAATTCATTTTTTGTTACTATTTTTTGAGAAGCCGCTTCTATTGTTGTTACTATAATTTTGGCTTTTTTACTATATATATTATTTAAGCAGTTTATTCTTTCATTTGAAATATCTTTGCTTTCTGCTAAATAATCATAAGAAAGTATTTCTCTTCTTGGAAAATATTCTACTTTGTTGGTAAAATATTGTAAGTCTTTTATAATCTTTTTTGCTTGTAGTTCATTATATGTTACTATACAAATTGGCTTTTCTGTATAGAAAAATGTTGAATATGCAAAATGAATTTTTGCACCATCAGTAAGCCCAGATAACATTATTGGGCTTATTCCTTGCTTTACATCATCTATGTAACTATTAAATTTTTTAAAATTAGGCAATATTTTTATTGACTCGTCCATTAGAACCTCTTCTTATATTATATTCAAATTGTTTTTTACATTGAACAAGGCATTTTTATATGCTATGGAAGCTACTATTCATAACATATAAAAATACAAAGTACATTTTATTATAGCACAGTTTTAGAGCAATTACAATGTTTTAACGAAGTACATAAAAAGAAAAAGTGTTGATAAAATTCAACACTCTAAATACTTTCTATCTTCCTTCTTCCATCTTTTTTAATTCAGTGTTTAATAACATCTCCTCTGCATCAAATGGATTATTGCCTAATATTTTTTTCTGTTTATTATTCATCTTTTCTTTTTTCAATTCAGCATTTAATAGCATTTCCTCTGAATCAAACGGATAAGCTCCTGATGGAATATTAACTTTTATTCTTTCTCTAAAATCCTCTCTATTCATTTTTTTCTCCTTTATAAATGAATTATTCCTTTTGATATTTCACCATTACATATTTATTGTAGCATATGTTTACATAAAAATCAAGTTTTTTTTACAAATTCTAGCATTTATGTCTCTTTAAATCCTTCCCCAAATACTTCTCTTGCGTTTGTTATAACTACAAATGCATTTTTATCTATTTCTTTTACTATTTTTCGTATTTCTCTTACTTCTCCTCTTGAAGCTACGCATAATAACACTTCTTTATCCATTTTTTTATACATCCCTTTTCCATATAATGAAGTACTGCCTCTTCTTATTTTTTCTCCTATTTGTTTTGCTATTTCTTCATTTTGAGGAGATATTATATATATCATTTTTGCAAAATCAATACCTTCAAAAAATATATCAAGCATCTTTCCCATTACATAAATTGTAATAGCAGAATACAATCCAATCTCTAATTCTTTAAAAAATATAACGTTCATAGCAACTATTATAGTATCTAATACTACTAATAGATTGCTTATCTTTATATTTGGTTTATATGCTTTTATAATTTGAGTTAGAAGGTCCGTTCCGCCTGTTGAGGCATTTGCTTTTAATATAATAGCTGTTCCAATTCCAGCAATTATTCCTCCATATATGCACGCTAGGAATCTATCTGTTGTAATAGGTTTTATTTTTTCAAATATATTTAAAAAAGCAGATAGTCCTACTGTTCCCGTTATTGCATTTAAAAAAAAGTGTTTTCCATTTTTGATTAATGACATTATAAATAGTGGAATGTTTAGAACTAACACTGTTGTACCTAATGGTATTTTTAATAAATAATACACAATTGTTGCAATACCAGAAAATCCTCCTGAAGACAATTGATTTGGGAGCAAAAACAAACTAGTTGACATTGCAACAAGAGCAGTTCCTACAATAATTTGTAGGAATTGTATTATTATATGTTTAGTTTTTACAATCTTTCTTTTTGTTTTAAATTTAACCACACAAAAACACCCATACTTATTATGAGTGTTTTTCTATTTATCTATTCATCTAAAAAATCTGTGTATGTTTTTAAAACTTTCATTTCGAATTTACCAGGCTTAATATTTTTGCTTTGAGTTATTTTTACATCTACATCATACAAATCCTTTAATTTTTTAATATTTTCTTTTTTATGTCCAACAACGTTGTTTATATTTTCTGGATTTATCTCTATTTCTATTTCTTTAACTTTGACATTAAATTTTTTTATTTTTTCTAGTATTGCATCATACCAAATGCTATCTTCTACAAGTTGACCAAAAGCCTCATGGTATGGTCCTGCAACGACTTCACTTTTTGCATTTTTAGGATCTGAAATTATATCTGTGTTTTGTAATCCCATTCTTATTACTGTAATTTTTTTATGAGTAAAGAAATAATACAATTCCTTACATCTCTCTACTGCTTGAGAAAGTGGGACAGGTTCATATTCACCATTTTGATATTCCTTTTCTAGTTCTGTTCCTTTTATTACCAAAACAGGATATAATCTTACTATTTTTGGCTTTAGTTTTGCCAAATCTTTTGCTGTATTTAATTCATCTATTTTTGTACTTTCTGGAAGCCCTATCATCATTTGATGACCTAATATAAATCCATGTCTTCTTATCAACTTTGATGCTCTTTTTACATCCTCAAAAGTATGACCTCTTCTACATTTTTTTAGTATATAGTCATTTGTTGATTGAACTCCTAATTCTATGGTCTTTACACCATATTTTTTTAATAATTGTAGTTTTTCTTTATCTATGTAATCTGGTCTTGTTGAAATCCTTATTGATTGAATTTGTTTTGTTTTTATAAACTCATAAGCAGCCTCTAAAAGTTCTTTTTGCTTTTCTTGTTCTATCCCTGTAAAACTTCCTCCAAAAAAAGCTACTTCTTTATAAAGATTTTCATTTTTAAAACTCTTTAAATACTCTTCTATTGTTTGTTTTACATCTTTTGCTGTTACCTGTTTAGTTTGTCCACTTATACTTTTTTGATTACAAAATGTGCAATCATTTGGACAACCCAAATGTGGTACAAATATTGGTATTATATATTGTTCACTCATTATTTTACCTCCAATGCATTATGTGCTGCTTCCATTTCAGCGCCTTTTTTAGTTGTGCCCTGTCCTATTGCTAAATGTTTTCCATCACATTTTACTTCAACTACGAAAATTTTGTTATGATCTGGTCCTTTTTCATCAATTACTGTGTACTCTATTTTTACATTTCCATGAACTTGTAGTTTTTCTTGTAAAACTGTTTTGTAGTCTTTCATTCCTACATGTTTACTTGACACTTCTATTTGTTCCTTTAAATTTTCTATTATGAATTTTTCTGCATTTTGTATATTTGAGTCTTGATATATTGCTGCTATCACCGCTTCTACGCTATCTGCAAGTATTGCTGGTTTTTTATTTCCATTGCATGCAATTTCACTTTTTCCTAATTTTAAGAAATCACTAAAATTATGCTTTAATGCAACTTGATGTAGGCTTTTTTCGCAAACCACAGAAGCTCTAACTTTAGTCATTTCTCCTTCTTTTAGTTTTTTATAATTATTGTATAAATAGTTACTTGTTACAAATTCTAATATACTATCACCTAAAAACTCTAATTTCTCATTACTTTCTACTTTGTTTTCATGAGCATATGAAGTATGTGTTAATGCTGTTCTTAATAGGTCTTTGTTTTTAAATGTATATCCTATATTTTGTTCTATTTTTTCTATGTTCATAGCTTGTCCTCCTTTCTTTTACAAATTGGATTTTGTGTAATTGAAGTTAGAGGTGTGATGTTAGAGGTGCGCTTTATAGGGCCAAGGCTTCGCAGGCCTTTCTCTATTCCTCACACTTCTCACCTCGCACTTCGCACTTCGTGAAATCCAAATTTATTTAATAACTTTTTCTATTTCTTCATATATTTTATCTTCTACATAATTTACAGATACTTTTTTTGCATTTTGTCCCATTTTTTCAAGTTTGTTTGAATCTTTTAACATTCCCTGTATCGTACTAGATAAACTTTGTGTATTTAAATCTTTGTCTAATATTATTTTTGCTGCTCCAACACTTTCTAGTACCTTTGCATTATATTCTTGATGATTTTCTGTTGCAAATGGAAATGGTATAAATATTGCTGGTTTTCCTATTTTAGCTATTTCAGTAATTGTCATTGCTCCACTTCTTGAAACTATTATATCAGCTATATTCATTATTTCTTCCATATTATAGATGTATGGTATAACTTTTACATTTTTTATTTTATCAATATTTATTTTCTTATCTTTTAATTGTTCTTTTATTATGTCATATTGTTTAGGTCCTGGAGCCCATATTATTTGGTAATTCTTATTTAGTCTGTTTTTTACTATTTCTAGTAATGTTCCATTAATTGTTTTCGCTCCCTGGCTACCTCCAAAAACTAGAAGAATTGGCAATTCAGTATTTAATCCCATTTCGCTTTTCATTATATCTTTTTGAGCTTGTGACATTACTACTCCTTTTATTTTGGTTGGAGTTCCTGTTACCACTACTCTTTTTGCTTTTGGTAATCTTTTTTTTGCATCTTCAAATCCAACTAATACAGCATCTACTTTTTTAGATAACAGCTTTGTAGTTACACCTGGGAAAGCATTGCTTTCATGTAATATTGTTGGTATTTTATATTTTTTAGCAGCCATTATTGTAGGTCCACAAATAAATCCACCTGTTCCAATAACAATGTCTGGCTTAAAATCTTTTACAATTTGTTTAGCTTCTCCAAAACCTTTTAAAGTCTTGTACATATTTTTTATATTACTAATGCTTATTTTTCTATTTATACCATAAGCATTAATTGTTTTTAACTCATATCCTGCTCTTGGAACTAAATCATTCTCTAATCCTCTTGTAGTTCCTATAAACATTATTCTTGCATTTCTATCTTTTTCTTTTATTTTATTTGCAATTGCAATTCCTGGGTTAATATGTCCTCCTGTTTGTGCTGCTGCAATTATTACTTTCATTCTATTTCCTCCGTACATTGGAATTTGTTTAATTGAGGTGAGAGGTGTGATGTTGGAGGTGTGATTTATAGGGCCAAGGCTTCGCAGGCCTTTCTCTATTTCTCACACTTCTCACCTCACACTTCTCACTTCTTGAAATTCCAATTTATTATTTTTGTGCCAAAATTCCCCGTCCCTATTGGCACAATTTACAGTTTGTTTTTATATTTTCTGACTCTGCCTTGATATGTTCAGCAATACTCCTACTGCACACAACAAAATTATAAGTGATGTTCCTCCATAGCTAAAGAATGGCAATGCCATACCTGTTACTGGTATTGATGATGTTACAACTGCTATGTTTATTATTGCTTGTATTCCAATTAAAGAAGTTATTCCTGTTGCAAGTAAGCTTCCAAACATATCTGGAGCTTTCATTGCAATTAGTATTCCTCTCCATATAAATATTCCAAATAAAGCTATAACAACTGCACATCCAATAAATCCTAACTCTTCTGCTAATACTGCAAATATAAAGTCATTGTGTGGCTCTGATATGTATAAATATTTTTGTTTACTGTTTCCAAGTCCTACTCCAAATAATCCTCCTGAACCTATTGCATATAGACTTTGTATTATTTGCCATCCTTCGTCTTGTGCATATGCCCAAGGGTTTAGGAATGATACTATTCTTGTTAATCTATATCCTCCTTTATTAAAGAATTTTGCTAAAACATATAGTCCTACTCCACCTGCAGTTCCTCCCAGAACTCCTAAAGTTAAGAAATGTGATATTTTACAACCTGCTACTATCATCATTACAGATACAACTGCTACTATAACAAGTGAAGCACTAAGATGTGATTGTACTCCCAATAAAACGCCTACTATTGGTAGTACAAAAAATACTATTGGTTTTATAAATCCCTTTAACAAATCTTTTAATTCATCTTTATGTTTTGTAAGATATGCTGCAAAAAATACTATTATTCCTATTTTGGTAATCTCTGATGGCTGGAATGACGAAACTATTGGAACATTTTTTATCCAACGCCTTGCGCCATTTACTTCTTTACCGAAGGCCTGGCACTAAAACTAGTAATAATATAAAAAGAGAAACTACATATGCTATTTTATAAAATTTTTGATATTTCCTGTAATCTATTTTTGATATTACAAGCATTGCAACTATTCCAATAACAGCACAAAAAGCCTGTTTTTTTACATATGTGTAACTGCTTCCTGTTGTTGCAAGTGATGATGGAGAGCTAGCAGATAAAACCATTGTTATTCCTAATGCTAATAATAATATTACTGTAATAAATAATGTAAAATCAAAAGATTTATATGTAGTTTTTGCTTTATTTACCTTAGGCATTATTTTATCATTCCTTTCAGATTACTTATATAGAATATATTCCAATTATGCAAAGTATTAATGTAATTACACAAAAAACTGAAACTATCTTATTTTCTTTCCATCCTGATAATTCAAAATGATGATGAAGTGGTGCCATTTTTAATAATCTTTTTCCCCCAGTTATTTTAAAATAAGCAACTTGTAATACAACAGAAATTGTTTCTGCTACTGGTATTAATGCAATTATTAGTAATATTAACGGCATTTTTAAGTATAATGCAATCGCTGAAATTACTCCACCGAAGCAATAATGAACCGAGTATCACCCATAAAGACTCTTGCTGTATTCAAATTAAATATTAAAAATCCTAAACAAGCTCCTACTATTATGCTACCAAAAACAATTATCTCTTTTACATCTAAAACAATTGCTATTACTGTTAGACATGTTGTTATTATGGCCGATATACTAGTACTTAAACCATCAATTCCGTCTGTTAAATTTATTGCATTAGTTGTTCCAAGCATTACAAATATAACAAAAGGTATGTATAAAAGTATTGGAAGTACTATGTATTTTTTAGCAAATGGTATAAACGTTTCTGTTCCCAAATGTATTCCTTTTGTTAAATATAATGTGTAAGCAACTGAAATTATTAATAATCCTAGCATTTTATATGCTGGTTTCAATCCTTTTGTATCTCTTAAAACTAGTTTTTTAAAATCATCAATAAATCCTATTGTTCCAAATCCTATTGTTATTAATAATAGTGGCAAAATATTTCTAGCCGTATCTGGTTCTTTAGTTCTATAATAAATATATCCACCAATTGTTCCTATAATTATTCCGAAGAGCAATTATTATTCCACCCATAGTTGGTGTTCCTTGTTTTTTGTAATGTGATTGTGGTCCGTCATCTCTTTCGATTTGACCTACTTTTAATTTTTTTAGAATGGGTATTACAAAAATTGATATAATTACTGTTGCTAAAAATGATACAAATAATATCCTCGTTTGGAAGTACAAAATTATTTCCCCCTTCAAAAATTCTTCATTATCCTTGAGTGCACAGTTTGCACCCAAGGATTTCTATTTACATTAATATAATGAATTCTAGTAGTTTATTTCATCAATTTCTTAATTATTTCTCTTTCGTCAAATGGATATTTCTTTCCATTTATCTCTTGATATGTTTCATGTCCTTTTCCTGCAAGTACAATAATATCATTTTTATTTGCCATATTTATTGCATATTTAATAGCTTCTATTCTATCAACTATTGCTACATATTTTCCTTTTGTCTTTTTAATTCCTTCTTCTATTTCTTTTACTATTTCAGCTGGTTCTTCTGTTCTTGGGTTATCTGATGTAATAACTGTAAAATCTGCTATGTTGCCAGAGATTTCTCCCATTATTGATCTTTTTCCATGATCTCTATCTCCACCACATCCAAATACAGATATTACTCTTCCTCTTGTATATACTTTTACAGCTGACAAGATATTTTGTAAGCTTTCTGGTGAATGAGCATAATCTACCATTATAGTAAGATCTTTTTTATTTGGTACTAATTCACTTCTTCCTGGTACTCTAACATCTATCAATGCCTCTTTAATTGTTTCAGCATCTACACCAAATTTTAATGCTACGCTAATTGCTGCTAATGAATTATATACACTAAATCTTCCTGGTATTCCTGTTTTTACTCTTTCATTTTTTTGTCCTATTTTTACTTTAAAATCTACACTTGAATTTGTTATTGTTATATCTTTTGCTAATAAGTCACATGTATTATCTATTCCATATGTTTTTATATCGCAATTTTTAGCCAATTTTTTTACCTTTGCTACATTAAAATCATCTGCATTTATAAATCCAACTTTACACATGTCAAACAATTTTAATTTAGAATTGAAGTAATCTTCCATATCTGGGTGTTCTTTTGGACTAATATGATCTTCAGAAAAATTTGTAAATATTGCCATATCAAAACAGCAATCATCTACTCTGTGTAATTTTAAGCTTTGTGAAGAAACTTCCATAACAACTGTATCTATATTGTTCTCTACCATTTCGGCAAAAAGCTCTTGTAACTCTAAGCTTTCTGGTGTAGTTCTAGAACTTTCTCCTAAGTTTTTATCACCTATGTAATTTGCAACTGTTCCAATTAATCCAACTTTATGTCCTGCTTTTTCTAATACTCTTTTTATCATAAAAGTTGTAGTTGTCTTACCCTTTGTTCCTGTTACACCTATTAATTTGAATTTGGCAGATGGATTTTTATAAAAATTACATGCTATTTTTGATGTAGCAATTCTTGTATCTGGTGCAGAAATAACAATTGTATCTTCTTTAATGTCTGATTTTTTTATAGTTGAACCTTCTTGTATTACAATTACTTTTGCCCCATTATCTACTGCATCTTTTATGTAATTATGTCCATCAGTTTCAAATCCTTTTATTGCAATAAACATATCTCCTTCCTTTACATTTTTTGAATTATGTGTAATTCCTTTTACGTCTGTATCAAGATTTCCTTTGGCTTTCAAGCCTTCTATTCCATTTAATAATGACTTTAATTCCATTTTTATCTTCTCCTTTTTAGTCTTTTAATACAAAGGGTAAAATTATTTATCCCTAATTTTATTGATACACTTGTATTATATAATTAATTTTGAATTTTGTATAGTAAAATTGAATATTTAATTAAACAAATTGCAATTTGTGTGAACGATTCTAGGGACTGTCCCTCTTTTGTTGGATGACAAAAGGGGACTGTCCTGAATCGTAAATGTAATGCGTTTTGCATTTTCAGGCGGACACAGGGCCCTCCCCTACACCGTTTGCAATAAATTTGTTTTTGGGCGTATGCAATACGCCCCTACAAATCCCACCTCCAACTTCACACCTCTCACCTCAATTATTTAATTAGCATAAATTGTAACTTTTGTTCCTGTATTTATTTTTATTCCGGTTTTAGGTAATTGATCTCCTACTGTTTCTCCCTCTCCTATAATTTCTACTTCTAATCCTAATTCCTTTAACATTTTTTTAGCTTCATTTATGGACATTCCTGTTACTTCTGGCATTGTTACTGTTTCTATTATTTCCTCTTCTTGCTTTTTTGTTTTCAAATATGGGAGTACTTCTCCGCAAAACCTGTGAAGCTATTGGTGCTGCTATTGCACCTCCTTGGTGTCCACCTTCTCCTGTTGGGTTATATAGAATAATTATGATCGCTACTTCTGGATCAGGTATATCTGCTACTCCAACAAATGATGTTACATATTTCCCAGTATTTACTCCATCTTCTGATGTTCCTGTTTTTCCTCCTATAGAATATCCACTTACTCTAGCATTTTTTCCAGTTCCCTCTGATACAACAGACTCCATCATACTTAATACTTTTTTTGCTGTTTCTTCTGATATTACTTGTTCTCCCTGTTTTACTTCTATATCATGTCTTTCTCCTGTTTTACTGTCTATTGTTGCTTTTACTAATCTTGGGGTAAATTTCCTTCCATTGTTTGCAATTGTAGATAACATTGTAATCATATGTATTGGTGTTACCTCAAATCTTTGGCCAAATGATATTGTAGCAAGTTCTACTGGCCCAACTTTTTCTTTTTTTAAGAATATGCTTCCAGCTTCTCCTGGTAAATCTATTCCTGTTTTAGAAAGTAAGCCAAATTTTTCTAGATAACTATAATAAGTTTCCACACCTAATTTTTGTCCGTAATCCTATAAAAACTGGGTTGCAAGAATTCATTAATGCCTGCCTTAAACTTTCTGCTCCATGTGGTCTATAATATCTCCAACATTTTATTCTTGTTCCTGCAATATTTATAGAACCAGTACAGCAAAACTCTCCAGCTCTATCTGTATCTGTTATTCCTTCTTCCAATGAAGCCGATGCAGTTACAAGCTTAAATGTAGACCCTGGTTCATAAGTATCTGATATTGCCTTATTTCTCCACATTTGAGCAAGTGCATTAGATTTGTCTCCTACTGATAAATCATCCCACACAATTTTTAAATCTTCTTCATTTATTACATATGGCTCGTTTAAGTCGTAATTTGGGTAATTGGCCATTGCTAAAATGTCACCAGTTTTTGGATTTGATATTATTATATTTCCTCCACCTGTGCAAACATTATCAACACAAGCTTGTGCCAAATATTTTTCTGCAATAGACTGTATTGTCATATCTATTGATAAAATTAAATCATCTCCATTTACTGCCTCTACATAATCCTCTCCTGCCGTTCCCAGTTCAGATCCTGTAGCATCTGTTAATTTTAGGATTTTCCCTTGCTCACCTTTTAGTATACTGTCATATCTACTCTCGATTCCTTCTAACCCTTGATTATCACTTCCAGTAAAACCTATAACATTAGATGCTAGTGTACTGTATGGATAATATCTTTTTGTATCTTCATCTATATTAACACCTGTTAATATATTATTTTCTTCTAACCAGACCCTAAGTTCATTTGTTTTTTCTTTATCAACTTTTTTTACAATTGTTTCAATTGAACTGTTTTTATTAACTTTCTTCAAAACAGTTTCATAATTCAAATCAAATATTTCTGACATTTTTTTTGCTAACTTTTCCTTGTTTTGTGGTGCTATATTTTTTGGAGTTATAGAAACCGTTTCCACACTAGCACTTACTGCTAATATATTTTTTCCAGTACTATCATATATTGTTCCTCTTTTAGGATTTATTTTTCTATTTAGAGTTTGTTGTGCATATGCCATTGATTGTAATTCCGACCCCTGCACAAATTGTATAACTCCAATCCTTATAATTAGCAAAAAGCACAATGTAAAAGTAATAAATATTATATTTCTTAATCTTCTTTTTCTTTTAATATTTGTAGGCTTCATAAACTCTCCTTTTTTTCATTTTTATTTGAGCAAAAATTAGACAAATTGGGGTTCTCACGAAGTGTGAAGTAGGAAGTGTGAAGTGTGATGTGGGAGGTGAGATTTGTAGGGGCGTATTGCATACGCCCAAAACAAATTCAGCAGAACAATTATAACATTTGCAATAAATCCCACCTCCCACATCACACCTCTCACATCACTTAAACAATTTATCAAAATCTCTTATTTTTCTTATACAATAAAAATAAGATTAGTATTATTTATTTATCTAATACTAATCTTATTTAAATATATTCTTAATTGTATTTATTATTACTTTTAAAGGTGAGTCTTTTTCTTCTATTACAACTTGCTCTGACGCCGGTTCTATATAATCCGTTTTAGGAAGAGTTGCATATATTGTCTGTTTAGAGTTTAATTTCTGCATTCCTAATTGTGTTTTAGCTTCTTGTTCTAAATTATTTAAATTCATGCCATTTTCTATTGCAACTTCTAATTGAGCATTTTGTTTTTCTATTTGTGCAAGTTCTTCTTTTAATTCTTGTACTTTTGTAAAGCTTTCATCTATTTGTGAACTTCTAAAACTAATTCCAAATATTATTAAAAATCCTATAGCTATATATTTAATTGCTCTTGCTTTTTGTTTTTTAGCCTCTTTTATTTTATCTTTTTTTGCTTTTTGCAAATTTCGTGCTGTTGTTTTTTTCTTTTTGTAGGGATTTTTTACAGGTGTATATTCCGGCTCAAGTTTTCTTGGACTTGTTTCATATTGATATTTACTAAAATTTCTTGGCACTTTTATACACCCCCTTCAAAATTTATAATATATTTTATATTTTTTCAAACACTCTTAATTTTGCACTTCTACTTCTTGAATTCTCTTGCATTTCTTTTTCTGTTGGTAGAATTGGTTTTTTATTTATTATCTTACCCAAACTTACATTTCCGCACACACAATATGGTAAATCCTTTGGACAAGTACATTTTCCCTCTGCATCTACATATGCTTTTTTTACCATTCTGTCTTCTAGCGAATGGAAAGTTATTACACATAGTCTTCCTTTGCTGTTCAAAGCATTAATTGAATTTTTAACTGTATTATATAATGGCTCTATTTCGTTATTCACTTCTATACGTATTGCCTGAAATGTTCTTTTTGCCGGATGAGAATTTTTTTCTCTAAACTTTCCTGGTATACTTTTTTCTATTATTTTTACTAATTCTGATGTTGTTTCTATTTTTTTATTGCTTCTATATTCACAAATATTTTTTGCAATTTTTCTAGAAAACTTTTCTTCTCCATACTCAAATATTATTCTTGCTAATTCCTGTTCTTTATAATTATTTACTATATATTCAGCTGTGAGTTCTTGAGATTTATCCATTCTCATGTCTAATGGCCCATCATTCATATAAGTAAAACCTCTTGTTTTTTCATCTATTTGATAGGAAGAAACACCTAAATCTAATAGAATTCCATCTACACCCTTCAAATTTAGATTTTTAATTATTTCATCTATATTGTCATGATTATCATGTACATATTTTACATTACTAAAGTCTTTTAATCTTTCTTTTGCAACTGCTAAAGCTTCTTCATCTCTGTCTATTCCAATAAGCATGCCTTTGGGGGAAAGTTTTTTTACTATTTCCAAGCTATGTCCAGCACCGCCCATTGTTCCATCTACATATATTCCATCTGGTTTTATATTTAAATTTTCTATACATTCGTTTAGTAATACTGATACATGATTAAATTCTATCTTTTCCAATTTAAACCTCAACTAAAAAAATAGCATTAAACAGTTGGTAAAAAATATGTACCAACTGTCTTCCTCTTTTGTTTATAATAATTCATTTGTTTCTTTTGGCTTTTGCCATTTTATCTTTTGTATGTTTTTTTACAACCCCTCTTAAAAGTCGTTTTCATATCTTTTGTACTTAATATTTTTTCTTTTGTATGTATATAAATTTACTTTAAAAGTAAACTATAACCATAATCTTTTGTGTAATTTATTCTTAGAATGTTTTCTTTAGTGTTTTTCAAATTCCTCTTTTGTACTAGTTTTCTTTAGTACTTTTTATCTTTTGTATTTCTTTTCTTTAGTATTTTTTTCTTTCTTTTGTATTTAATAATTTAATCTTTCGTATCTTGTTTTTATCTTTTGTGTTTTATATAAACTTTTTCAAGTTATATACCTAAATTCTCTATTCTTTCTGCAATTTCATCAGCTGCTAGATTTTCTTCTTCGCTATATTTAAGCCATTTCTCTTTGCTCCAAATTTCTATTTTGTCTAACACACCAATTATAACTACTTCTTTTTCTAGTCCTGCAAACTCTCTTAAATTGCTGTTTATTAAAAATCTTCCTTGTTTATCTAATTCACATTCAGTAGCTCTTGCTAAAAAAAATCTTTTTAATGCTCTTGCGTCTTTATTTGTAAGTGGAAATGTTCTTAATTTTTCTTCGAAGTTTTTCCATTCGTTTCCGCGAATATACAAACAAGCATCCATCTAGGCCTTGTGTTATAACAAACTTTTCTCCAATGTCTTCTTTTAATTTAGAAGGCATTATAAGTCTACCTTTTGTATCAATTGAGTGCTCATATTCGCCTATTAACAAATGTTCCACCTCTTTTCACTTTTGAGGATTTTTATTCCACTTTCCTCCACTTCGCTCCACTTTGAACATATTTTATACGATTAAGTTATAAAATGCAATACTTTTTGCAAAGTTTTTTTAATTTTTTGCAATAAAAAGCCACATGCATATTAACATGTGGCTTTCATTATTTATTATACACGTTCATTATTTTCTATACCTTGTTGTTGTATTTGTTGTTGTATTTGTTGATCAGCTAACATAGTAAGTCCTTTGGGTTGTATTGGAGGGAATTCTTTTTTTAATTTATCAGACAAATTTTCTGGAACTTGTAATTTTACATTAGTATCGCTATTTGTTTTTTGTTTTACTTCATTTGCATCCATATGTCCATATTTTGTTTCTATGTTTTTAGCTATATTTTCTACAGTATTCTTTCCTTTTTTCTTTAAGTCTTTTGCTGTATCTACTGTTTCTTTTCCATTTTTAAAACTTTGTTTCACTTTACCTGGAAGAGCCTTTATTCCATTAAATTTAGATAACTTGCTCAAAGCATTTTTTAATCTTAAATTTTTTACAACATTAAAGTCTGTACTCAAATCTTTGTTATCTCTTATTAATTGATTATTTAATCTATATAAAGTCTTTTTTGAAATACTTTCTGGATTTTTCAAATCTGCATCATACGCAAATGGTAAATCACTCTTATTTTTTATTGCAGTAATATAGTTATATAATAATTGTGGTTGTTCTGCCTCCATAAGTACTTTTAATATAGCTGGATTTAATTTTTTAAATTCTTTAAATTTTAATTTAAATCCGCTTCCATTTATCTTATCATTCATATATTTAAGTGCTTCTTTTCTAATTTTTTTAGGCTGTTTAAAAATATCGTCCAACTTAAACTGTCCCTTAATTGACATTCCATCTCTTTCTTCAAAGAAACTTGCTGCTCCATTTTCTGCATTGATTATAACAGCATATTTATGGTCTTCTGGTTCTGTTGTTGAGTTTATATTTGAATCTGTATTTACTACTGGATTTGTATTTGATCCTGACTTCACTGTTGAATTTGTATTTAGTCCTGATTTTACTGTTGAATTTGTATTTGGTCCTGATTTTACTGCTGTGTTTGTATTTGGCCCTGATTTTACTGCTGGATTTGTATTTGATCCTGACTTCACTGTTGAATTTGTATTTGGTCCTGATTTTACTGTTGAATTTGTATTTGGTCCTGATTTTACTGTTGGGTCTACTTTTGGCTCTACTCTTTTTGCTTCAAAAATTTTCTCTGTTTCATCTAAATTCATAAAATCTACACATTTTATAAATTTAGATTCTTCCTGCAACTCCTTATAAAACTCTGAAGGCTTTTTATTTTTTGGAACTAATTTGGTTAAAATTTCTTGGTTTGCAATAGCTTCTGCACCCAATGACTTTATTTCAATTTCCATGTTTTCAATATCTTCTTTTAATGTTTCTAATTTCATTCTATTATCTTCATTATTTTTTCCTTCTGTCGGCAAAGTATTTTCTAACCATTTTAATTTTGCCTTTTTACCTTCCATCGCTTCTCTTGTAGACTTTATCTTATCATATTTTTCATTTAACCTAGCATCAATTTTGTCGATTTTCTCCATTTTTTTTGCATATACTTCTAATGCTTTTGTTTTCTTTGCTTTTATTCCCTCTTTAACCTGTTTTCTGTAAGAATCATATTCTTTGTATTTATCATCATATGCCTGTTTTGCTTGTTTATAAAATGCACTGTTTTCGTCTGTAAATCCGTCTCTTTCACTTTTTAATTCAAAAAGTCCTTTTTCTAACTTTTGCAATTTATTTTTTTCTTGTTTCATATATTCAAACAAGTCTTTTACTTCTTTTTCCATACAAACCCCCGTTTCGGTTTACATAATTAGCATGTATATTATATCATACATTTCTTTTTATTGCAAACTTCAATCGACCTTTCTGCCAATTTTTGATACCTCTTCTTTTTATCTTTTATTTTTTCTTCTAATGGTGGCAATATTCCAAAATTTGCATTCATTGGTTGGAATTTCTCATTTGGTGAAGAAACATAGTTTGTTAATGCTCCTATTACTGTTTCTTTTGGAAAAATTACTTTTTCCTCTTTTTTCAATTCTTTTACTGCATTTATTCCTGCAAATAGTCCAGAAGCAATTGACTCTACATATCCCTCTACTCCTGTTATTTGTCCAGCAAAGAAAATATTATTATTAGTCTTTAAATTGCCTTCTTTATTTAGCAATTTTGGAGAATTTATATATGTATTTCTATGCATAACACCATATTTTATAAACTCTGCATTTTCTAATCCCGGTATCGTAGAAAATACTCTTTTTTGCTCTCCAAATTTTAAATTAGTTTGAAATCCTACTAAATTATATAATGTACCACTAGTATTATCTTGTCTTAATTGCACAATTGCATATGGTCTTTTCCCTGTTCTTGGATCATCAAAGCCAACTGGTTTTAATGGTCCAAATCTAATTGTATCTTCTCCTCTTTTTGCCATTACTTCTATTGGCATACATCCTTCAAAGATCTCTCTTTTTTCAAATTCATGTAGAGTTACAACCTCTGCATTTATAAGTTCATTATAAAATTTTAAATATTCCTCTTCATTAAACGGAAGATTTATATAGCTTGTATCTTCTTGTTTTTTTAATCTTTCTTTCCATTCTTCTATACTTTCTTCTTTTTTCTTTTCTTGTGAATATCTATCTCCATAAAAAGCTATATTCATATTTATACTATCTTTTTCTACAATTGGTGCAGCTGCATCATAAAAATATAACTTGTTTTCTCCGGTTGTTTTTAAAATTTGGTCTGTCATTTTCTCTGATGTGAGTGGTCCTGTTGCAATAATAGTTATAGCATCTTTTTCTAAATCATCTACAAATTCTTCCCTTATAATTTCTATATTTTCATTTTCTTTTATTCTTTTAGTTACTAATTTAGAAAATTCATCTCTATCTACAGCTAACGCTTGTCCTGCTGGAACAGCTGTTAAATCAGCACATCTTATAAGAAGTGAGTCAAGTTCTCTTAATTCCTGTTTTAATAATCCACAAGCATTTGTAATTGCATTTGATTTAAAAGAGTTACTACAAACAATTTCTGCTAAATTATTGTTAGAATGAGCAGGAGAAAAAACTTTAGGTTTCATCTCATATAATTTTACTTTAATACCTCTTTTAGCAATCTGATAAGCAGCTTCACAGCCAGCTAATCCTCCACCAATAACATTAATATAATCTTTCATATCTTCATCCTTTTAAAAAAAATCCTGATGAACATTTTTCATCAGGGCTATTTTATCACATATTATAAAAATAATCCATTATTCCTGTATATATTCCCCATGCTAGTTTTGTTTGGTAATCATCTGTTAGTAATAGTTGTTCCTCTTCTGGATTTGACAAGAAACCACATTCTACTATACTTATTGGTATTTCTACATGTTTTATTATATACACATTATCTATTTTAAGTGGTACTCTATCATTTTGTTTTTGTATTGTTTGATTTAGGCTGTTCTGTATACATGTTGCTAATTTTTGTCCTTCCGGGCTTTCTTGTTTATAAAATGTTTGCCATCCCCAATATTGTTGCTGTGGTATTTTGTTCAAGTGAATTGATACAAATATATCTGCACTTGATTCATTTCCTATTTTTACTCTATTGTGAATGTCTGATATCTTCTTTTGTTTTAATGTATTACTGTCCAAATCATATATTGCATTTTCATCTGAGCGTGTAAGTATTACAGTTGCACCAGATTGTTCTAGTAAATTTTGCACTTTTAACGCTATTTTTAAATTACTCTCTGCTTCGGTTGTTCCATTACTACTTTGAGCGCCTTCATCTGGAACGCCATGTCCTGCGTCTATTACAATCACTTTATTATTTACTGGTAAAGCCACTGTTGCAACAGTTTTATTTTTTGTATTATTTACATTGTATGCTGTAATTGAATACAAAAGCATAAATGTTGCAATTATTCCCGCCCAAAATATTATCTTTTTTCTACTTATTACTACCATAAAAAACACCTCATACATAATATATATGAGATGTTTTTAATGTTATTCTTTTATTTTAAGTATTTTATTTAATCATTAACTACTATTTGTATAGGCATTGATTTTCCTTCAACTTCTGGATTGTAATAATCATAAGCCCTTATTGCAAGCCCTGTAATCTCTACTGGATACATTGCTCTAAATTTAATATTCAGATCTACTACCTGATTTGCTTCAAAATTTCTTAAATAAATATTTACTGTAGTATATGAAGTTTCATATTTCTCTATTATCCCCTTTTCTTTTAATAACATTAAGCTTTCCTCTAACACTGCAAAACCTTGCGGTATAGATATTTTTACCATTCCATTTTTTATATTGTCCTTTCCCTTGTTTATGAGTTTTACTTTTGTTTCTAAAATGCTATTTACTTTTAACTTATTATTTGCTTCAACTGCTATTTCTATATTATCTTTAGATTTATTAACATCTTCATAAGGCACATAGTATTCTTCTACAACTTCATAATATGCATTACCTTTTTCTAAATTAATGTTTAATTTATTCTCTTTTTTTAGATTATTAAATTTTAGTTCATAAAAGTCTAATGCGTTTCCTTTTGTTTCTATTTTTTGTTCATCAGAATTGATTTTTACCGTAATTAATTGGTTGTCTAATTTGCTTTTTTGATTCAATTCATTTAATGCTTTTAATGATAGTATTGTAGCTTGTGTAGAATGCCATGTTCCATTTACATCTTTTTTACTAATTATATAGTTCATTAATAATTTATTTGTATCTGCATTTTTTGAAGTTTTAGATAATGCCATAGATGTTAATGCAACTGTTTGAATTGTTTGACTATTACCTGTCGACCCATAATAATCTCTTACATTAGAAGTAATATATGCTTTATTTCCATCTAAGTTTATATTATTTACTAGTTTTTTAATTACATTATTCACTTCCTTATCTTTAACATTTGCTAAAGTATTAGCAATTAATGCTAATGTATAATTGTCATCTACTTTATCTGTTTTATCTTTTAAATAATCTACAGATTTTTGTAGTTTATTATTGTTTGCATCGCTTTCAGATAAAGCCCATATTATATATGCATTCATAGATAGTGTTTCTCTTGAATTTACACCGCCCATACTATTTCCTGTTATATTGAAAGATCCGTTTATGTTTTGCTTTCCATATAAAAAGTCAGTCATTCTATTTATTACATTATCATCTACTTTGTAAACTTCTTTTAAATCTGTTAATTCCATTAATCCATATGCTGTTAATACTGTTTCTGCTGGAGAATATCCATATAGTGAATATCCTCCACTTTCTCCTCTTACTTCATATGTTAAAAGTTTTTGGTATCCTGCTGAAATATATCTAAGTGCTTTGCTTTTTAATTCTTCGTTTACTATCCCATTATCTTCTAAATATTTTAATGCTAATATATTTGGATATAAACTTGAAGAAATTTGTTCAAAGCATCCAGTTGGCATTTTAAATATGTTTTCCATACCTTCTATACTTTGAGCCATAGGACTTGCATATATTTTAACTTTAGCAGAGGCAGTATTTTCTATTATATTATCTAGTATTAAAATATCTTCTGATATATTATCTTTTAAATTTCCTGTAGATATTACTTTTTCTATTTTGTATCCTTTAGGTGTTACAGTTAATTCCTTCTCTACAATGTCTGTTAAAGAATTACTTGTTGCCTCTACTCTAAATTTATAATTACCATGTTGCAATATTGTAATAGGTATATATAGCATTTTTGTTGAATTTGCACTTATTGTTACATTAATGTTGTTGCTACCTCTTAATGTAAACCAACTATCTTCTTTTACTTTTAAAGTTGTATTAAGTGCATTATCAGTATAATTATATATCGTTACTGGTATACTTACTTTGTCTGTTTCTATTAAATTTTTTGGTAATTCAAAATCCACAAAGAATTCCTTAAACACTTTTACTGTGTCTAATATTCCATAACCAATTTTTCCATCCTTTGTATTTCCTACTGTTTGTATCGTCCATGTTGTTATATTATCACTTAATTTTAAATCTAATTTTGCATTTCCATTTGTTGTTATCAATTCTGGAATAAAACACATACTCTCTAAAAACACATTTCTTATATTATCATCAACTACTGTTTCTGTAGTTGTTTCATTATTTTCTGAAACGTTATTATTTATTTCTTCATTTGATTTATTACCTTGTATAATATTATCTAATATAGATGATATTTCACCTGAGTAATTCTTTGAAGGTGTTTCCGTTTCTGTCACAAATGTCATATCTGGTGAAACAACATCATCATAATATCCTCTATTTTTCTCTGTTATATAATATGGTTCATTTGATAAAAATGATAAAACAAAACATATTATTGCTAATACTCCTATTGCAGATAAAATTAATATCACATATGATTTAGCAGACATTTTATGGGTATTTTCATTTTCTTTTTCTTTACCATTTTTATTAAATAAATAATTAAAGAAATATAAACTTAATATAGTTACTGGCATTCCAATTTCATCAATATCACTTATTTCTTGGAAAATTTCTGCTATAATAAGAGAAATTACTAGCGCTCCAGCATATTTACATATATATAATATTCCTTTTGATATTTTTCTTATAAATTTATCAAATTTTAGTTTTCTAACTTCATTTATTTTTGATATTATTGCTAATATTAAAACTAGTAAAGCAATTACTATTAATATTATTGCCCCTGCTTTTTCAAATGTTTCTATTAAAAATACTGATAGAAGGAAAACAAGTGCTGATATTATAATAGAAATAGATGTTTTAAAAATCTTTTTATTTACTTTTGAAATCCAAGCTATATATGTTGCTAAACATACCAGTGCTACAAATCCAATAGTAATCCATGAAAATTCAATAGTTTTCCATAGATATTCTTCAATTATACATCGGAAAAACTCAATTGTTGTAATTGTGTAAATTATTAAATTAGTTCCGTGTTGTATAAAATTTCTAAATTTAGGAAATTTATAACATGCATAAGATATATTTATAATTACAATAATTAAAATAGTTATAATTGAATTCATTTTTGCTTTTTGTTCTACATCCTTATTATACATGGACATTTCCGATACATTTATATCATGATCATTTTGTTTTAATAGTAAAGCCATTATTGTTTGTTCTGATTTATCATCAACTATACATGAATATAATGTTGCTGCATCTAGTTCATCTGTAAAATTCAACCCATCTAAAGCTAATTTTATATTATCTATAGATAAATCATTATTTGCTAGTTTTAAAACAGAATTATCTAACATACTAACAAGAAGTGCGCTATCTACACTATTGTTGTTTTCATCATTAGTTCCAAATGATATAGAAATATTATCTCCTGGATTATATTCTTGTCTGTCCGTGTTTATACTAATATTTAATTTTTTTGTTGGCTTTATAAATATCGTTTTCTTATATGAAATTACATTATAATCTTTATAATTGCTCTTATAATTATATGAATTTTGATTCTTTCCATTTTGCGTTACATATATATCTATTAGTCCATATTCATCATTTAAATTAATAGTAGTTTCTGATGAATCAGTACTTATCATTTTTAATAATTTATCATTTTTAAACAAATAAATATTTCTTGTATTTTCAATTGGTGAAGATATATCTATTTTTATATCTTCTCCTTGTTTATATTTAACTTTATCTGTAGAAATCAATATTTTCTTTGTTTGAATTGGTAAAGATATCTCTTTTTGAACTTTTTCTTCATTCATATTTACTGCACTTATTTTAATTTTTTTCATTTTATCATAGTTTTCGTTTTCATCAATATCTATTGAAAATTTACCAATACCATTTTCATCTGTTGCAACTTGTTTTGTATAGTCGTCAGAAGATACTGTAATATATGTTTTTATAGGAGTTCCATCTGAATTTGATGTAAATACATAAACATCATTTTTTTCTCCTGCCACTAAGGTACCATATTCAGAAAGCACCTCAATTTCAAATATATCTGTACCTGCAACAAAACTATTTGTTTCTTCTACAAAATAATTTGAAGTATCTGTTGCTTCAGCTTTTACTAAATATTCTTTTGCCTCTTTTATTTCATAATTTATACTTGCATTCCCTTGTTCATCTGCTGTAATTTTTTGATATTCTTTTCCATCTATATACACTGTATATTGTGCATTTGAAACAGCCTCACCAAAAAAATATTTTGCATTTAAACTAATTGTTGCAGTATCTCCAACCAAATATTTTTGTTTGTCAAAACTTATTTTTACTTCATATTTAGGAGTTATATATGGATTTACTTTAAATGTTTTTGTTATTTCATTTGTATTAGTCTTTATGGCGATTTTATAAATTCCACTATTTACTTCATTTGCTAAAATAAATTCTCCACTTAAAATTCCATATTCGGAAGTTTTTACATCTTGGTTATAAACCTTATTATCATTTCCATCGTATATACATATATTTGCATCTTTTGTTATTGGTTCATCATTTTCTTTATTTGTAAGTAAAGCTCTAAATTTTATTACATCTCCGAGGTTTATATATTCCTTTATCTAGTGTTATCGTAACATTTTCTTGGTTCCCATCTGATATATATATTGCCTTTTTTATAGTATCCTTTCCTTCTTTACTAGAAACTTTTGCTTCAATAAAGTAATTGCCCGCTTCAATATTTGGAACATTTATTTTTGCATTATTTCCTTCATATGAAACCTTTGCTTTTCTTACTTTCCTTCCTTTTGAATTTACAAGTTTGATTTTTGTTTTTGTTTCTAAATCAACATTATCTTTTTGAGCAATAACAGAAACATACAAATCGCTGTTAGTAAATGCTTTATTAGGTGTACTTATTTTTATACTTTGTTTACCACAGACAACCCATTTGTATATATTAAATATTGCAAAAACAACTATTGCAATAAATACAACTAATAATACACACTTTGCAATTCTCTTTTTCATTTCAAATCCCCTTTCTTTGAAAATACTTAATTTCTTATTTGTTTTTTATACATGTACCTTTTATTTTAACTAATATAACTATATTATAAGTAGTAAAAAAAGACAATAGCGATTATAGCATTTTTTATATACTAGGAAATGAGAAATTTTCTAGTATATAAAAAAGAACTAACATTAAGTTAGCTCTGAGCTTTTAATCTCTTCTATCTATTGCATAAGAACTTCCCATAGTTGTTTTTGATAAGTGTTTTACTTGCGCTCCTACTTCTCCTATTTCTAATGTATTTGCAAACCTTTTTGCATCTGCAACTACAACTCCTATAGAAATAGATGTTAGTGGGAATTGTTCCATAATTCCTTTTCTATTTTGAACTTCTATATATCTTCTCTCTATATCAGCATCATTAAAAAGTTTTAATACTTCTACGTCAAATTCTGCAATTATATCTTGGCAGGTTTTATCATAATCTATGTCTCCATCTGTTATTGCTACAAAATCGTCGCCTCCAATATGTCCCACAAAAGCATCTGTGTTTTCCAATGCATGTATATTTTTTGTTATTATTTTTGCCGTTAATTTTATTATTTGATCTCCTTTTAAAAATCCATATACGTCATTATATGCTTTAAAATTATCTAAATCAAAATATAACACAACAAATGGTTCTTTTCTTAACAATCTTTTCTTAAGTTCTGTTTGTATTGGCAAATTTCCTGGCAATCCTGTAAGTGGACTAACGGTTCTATTTACAGATAATAATCTAGCTAAATTTTTTATAACATGATATATGTATTCTTTACTTTGATCACTTGAAATTACATATTCTACTGATTCTTTTAATATATCTATTTTATGCTCTTCCAAATTGTTAGAAGATATTACAATTATAGGAGTTATACTATTATCTTCATTTTCTCTAATTTTTTGGCATATTTTTAATATATCTACTTTTATAGTATCTTCGTTAATTATTATAATACTTGGTATACTCTTTAAAGCTATATCTAAATTCTCTGGTTTTATATTTCTAAACCTAAATGCTTTTTCTTCTTCAAATAGCTCTCTTAATTCCATTATTAAATCATTTTCACTATCTATAATATGAATTTCTTTAATCATGTTTTTCTCCTATCATTAGTATTTTTATGGGTATTGACATTCTCCGTTGTATGTTTTTGTTGTATCTTCATTACTTGTAGCATTTATTATTAACTGATTTTTTCCTTCTTTTAATTGGAACTTATATGACAATTCTTTTTTAGTAGCATCATAATTTCTATAATTTTCATCATATACCATTACTTGACCATTAACTGAAAATTCAACTTTTTTAAAGCCTAAATCATGTTTAATATTCATATATAAGTATTCGCCTTCTCTATATACTTCTATTTCAGGGTCACTAACACCTTTATATATCTTTTTTAAAGTTTCTGTATTTCCAGCTGCATCAACTGCTGTAATTACTAATGTATTTGTTCCTTTTTTTGCTGTAATATCTATTACTATTTCTTTTGCTACTGTTTCTCCTTCTTTTGGTTCTGCTTCTACTTTAGTAATATTTTCATCAGGCTCATCTTCCCATTTATATGTTGCATATGCAAGTTCTGTTTCATCTGTTATTGTAATTTGTGTTCCTTTGTCTTTATCTATTTCTATTACTGGTTTTTCTATATCCTTTGTTCCTGTGTATCCCTTATTTGTTTCAGAAACTTGTCCATTCTGATCAATAACTTTAACAGTTAAAGTATTTTCTCCATTTGGAATCTCAACTGCCTCTTCAAAAGTTGCCGTTGTTCCATTAAAAGATTTCTCTGTTTGTTCATTTATATCCCAATAATATATTACTTTATTTATTCCAGCTTCAGCTTTTGCAACTATTTTAGCATTATCGT
Organism: uncultured Clostridia bacterium; assembly: GCA_934167165.1. Classification (GTDB taxonomy): domain Bacteria; phylum Bacillota; class Clostridia; order TANB77; family CAG-508; genus CAG-452. The sequence continues at coordinate 6,745 of CAKPKG010000002.1, read as the reverse complement.
CAAATTCTTCTAGTGTTATTTCTGGTTTTGCTATTTTACTAGTTTTTTTCTTGTTTAGTAACTTATATGCATATATTCCAATTAGTATTGCTCCAAAAATAAAAATAGCAATACAGAAAACTTTTATAATTTTATTAAAATCTGCTGAATTTGTTTTTTTAGTTTTATTTTTTTTATTTGGATCCTCCGTAGATAATATTTGATTCATTATAAACTTCTCCTTATAAAACAAATTATAACACAATAAAATTATATTTGTAAATAAAATTAATAAAATTACCTCACACTTCTCATCTCATAAAAACAGAAAACTAGAGATTAAATAATTTTAATCTCTAGTTTCTTTGTTCTATTCTGTTAATACATATCTCTTTATTAAGTACACTCCTGCTCCTAGTATTGCTACTGATATTGTTACTATTGTAAAGTATTGCATAAATTGTGTTGCACCTGTTTTTATTGATAGTATTACTAATGCGAAATCATCGTCATCTTCTTGTTCCTTATTGTATGGGTTTTCTTTGTTGTTTGGAGTTGAATCTATGTCGTCTGTATTGTAGTCATTTGCGTCTTCTGATATTTCTGCTATATTTATTTTTTCTCCTAGATTCTTTTCACTATTTATCCATCTAAATGTTACTTCTACCTCTTTTGATTCTCCTGGATTTAATAATGTTGTTTCTAGTGCTCTTGTTATTATTTTGTCGTCTCCAGATTTTACCCATCCTAATGCTTTATTATTTCCATCTTCTTCATGGAATTCTAGGCCTTCTGGTATATAGTCTGTTATCTCTGTAGCATATCCTGGTATTTCACCTTCGTTTGTTACTCTTATTTTGTAAACAAATTTTACTACTGTTTTGCTTAATTTCTTTTTGTCTAACTCAACTTTTGCCATTGGCTCTGCTTCACTGTTTTTTCTTATATCCTCTCCTGTGCTTTCTGTTAAACCTTGATTTGGTTTAAATCCAGTATTTGTTGTAGTTGTTTTTCCATCTACTGTTACTACTGATTGAGTTACCCATTTTAATAAGCTTAAATCAAATATTGGTATACGTATTTTTTCTATGTCTTCGTCATCTTCATCTTGCCATTTATTTGGTTCTGAATCTTCGTCGTTTCCACTATCTTCTGTTATTTGTGCTTGATTTATTATTACTCTGTCTTTGTCAAATTCTTTTGAGTCTTTTGGCTCTTTTACTGTAAATACTACTTTTACATCTGCATGACTTAATTCTTTTGTTTCTGGATTAAATGCTTTTATTAGAGTTTTTTCTAAATATCTAGTTCTTATCATTGTTGCTTCTTCTGCTTTTTTGGTTACAACATACTTTTTACCATTATATTCTATAATGTCTTCTTCTGACATATCTTTATCTTTTTCTGTCATTTCTCTATACATTGTCCAACCATATGATTTGTTTGTTTCATTTTCTGGAACAAACACTAATCCTTCTGGTATGTCATCTGAAACTTCATATGCATATCCATCCTCTGAACCTTCGTTGTATACTCTAATTGTGTATTCTACATCGCTTCCATTTTTTACCCATAATGGGTCTTTTGTATGATTATATGTTGCTGTATATTCTTTTTTACCATTTCTGTCATATGTTCCATTTATTAATGTTGTAACATCTGGAACTGGTTCTCTTGATGTTTTTGGAGCTTCATTATCTACTTTTGTTATGAATTTACGTAGTGCTAAGTCAAAGTATTTTAGTTGAAGTTGTTCAAAGTCATCATCATCTTGCTCTCCTGGTGTGTATCCATTTACTTCTTGTTTTGGTGTATGTTTATCATCTTCGTAAACATTGTTTGGCTCTGAATCTCTGTCATCACCTTTAGCTTTAATTTCTGTTCCTTCGCTATCTTTTGCCCCTGTTATTTCTGCAACATTTTTTAATATTCCTCTATATGTATTTTCTTTTAATACTATACATGTTATTTCTACTTCTTGATAGAATAATCCATCATTTTCATCATTTGTGCTTTGTTGCCATAAGTCTCCTTCTGCTTTTTCTGATTTATATGCTTTTATTTTTTTGTCTTCTAATGATTTTGTTGATATTGCTAATCTTTCTCCTGTTACTATTTGTATTCCACTATAATCTGTTGGTACCTCTTCAGTTACAGGATCTTTAAAGTCTTCTAGTTTTATTTTATTTTTGTCTATACTTGTTTCATTGCTATAGAAACCATTTTCTCCAACTAGGCTAATTGTTTTTACTCCTTCTGGTAATGTTTCTTTTCCATCTTCTCCTGTTACTTTTGGCACTAACCATGCACTATTATTTGTATAGCCTGGTAAGAAACCTAATCCATCTGGTAAGTAATCTGTTACTAATGTTGCATATCCATTTCTTTGAGCTTCGTTATATACTCTTATTTTATATGTTACTATATCGCCTTTTCTTACTGTTAATGCATTTTTTGGATGTTTGTATATTGCTGTTGTTTCTTCTCCTATTTTTAATTTTGTTGTGTCTATTTGTGGTGTTCTATCTTTATCCTCTTCTAATTTTGTTCCGTTTAGGCTTGTTATATATTTACGAAGTGATAAGTCAAATGGTTTTCCTTTTACAATTATTTTTTCAAAATCGTCATCATCTTGTTGTCCTTCATAGTGATAATTTGAATCTGTTAAATCTGTTTTGTTTTTATCGTTTCCTTTATATCCTGGTAATGGCTCTAATAGTTTTTCGGCTGTTGGTTCTGTGAATGTTGTTGACTCTGAATCTCTATCTTTAACTTTTTCTTCTTGTGGTCTTGTTTCTGATGCATAGTCCATTGTAGCAACATTTGTTAAAACTTGGTCATTTCCTGATTCTTTTGCTGTTACTTTAAATTTAACATCTATTGATTCACTATCTAATTGTTCTCCATTAAATGGATCTAATGCAAATAAATATGCTTGTAATCCTGTTTTTTCTGCAGATTCAATTTTAGATATTGTAATTGTATTTTTTTCTTTATTTATACTATATATATATTCTTTTCCTTCTAATTCCTCTGATGTATACTCACCTGAAGTTTTTGCTTCTATAAATTTTGGATTTGATTCTGCATCAAATTCTAATCCTTCTGGTAAATAATCTGTTATAGAATATACATAACCTTTTAAGTCGCCTTCATTATATACTGTAAATCTGTATGTTACTATATCTCCATTTTTTACTTCTACTGGATCTTTTTTATGTTTATAGTCTGCTGTTGTTTCTGATTGTTTTAATGGTGTTACATCTACATTTGGTACTCTTGATTCTTCGCTTGTTAATACTTTTTCATTTACTGATATAATATATTTTCTTAATGCTAAATCAAATACTTCTGTTGGTTCTACTGTTACTTGTTCAAAATCATCATCATCTTGTTCTCCTGGTGTATATCCATCTGTTTCTGTTCCTGGACTATGTTTTCCATCTTCGTAAACATTTCCTGGTACAGAATCTCTATCATCTATATCTGTTGGTAATGCTTTATCTATAGATATTTCTGCTACATTTTTTAATATAGCTCCATCTGTTACATCATTTTTGATTTTACAAACTACTTGTAAATCATAATAGTATAATCCGCTATCATCATCTGTTGATTTTTGCCAATTTGTTCCCTCTGCTACTGATGTAACATTTTTATTATATGCTAATAGTTTTTTATCTTTTAAAGAAGTAGTTGTTAGTGTATTTCCATCTTGTGTCCAAGCTCCATTTTCTCCTTCAACTAATTCTAAACCTTCAGGTAAATAATCTTTTACTTCAGTTGCATATCCATCAAGTCCACCTTCATTATATACTCTTATTGTATATGTAATAATGTCACCTCTTTTTAATGTTAGCGTATTTTTAGGATGAACATATTTTGCTGTAGTATTTTTTCCAGATTTTAAATCTGCTATTTTTATTTGTGGTTCTCTTGATGCAATTTGAATTTCTTCTTTTTGAGAAGTTTCTGTATTTATTCTTTCTACTTTTGATATAAATTTACGTAATGATAAATCAAATTCTTTTTTATTTAATTTTAAATCTTCATAATCATCATCATCTTGTTGATATGTACTGTTATTTTCTTCTGGTTTATAGTCATCTAAATCTGGTTTTTCTGGTACAGAGTCTTCATCGTCTCCATCATCTGCAGTTATTGCTGCTATATTTCTTAAATTTTGGTCTAAACCGCTTGCTGTTGCTACAACTTTGCATTGTACCTCTAAATCAGCATAGTATAATCCACCTTCACCTTTGTCTGCTTTTTGCCAAATTCCTGTTGTTGCTTCTGATGTTTTTGTTTTATCAAATGCTTTTATTGTTGTATTTGATAAATCAGTTGATGTTATTGGTGTAACTTTAGAACCATTTGCCAATGTTATTTGAGCTCCTGCTGTCCATTTGTTTTTTCCTCCTGAAACTAATTCTAAACCTTCTGGTAAATAGTCTGTTACTTCTGTTGCTTTTCCATCTATTTCGCCTTCATTATACACTCTTATTGTATATGTAACTATATCTCCTGTTTCTACTGTTAATGCATCTTTTGAATGTGTATATGTTGCTGTATATTGTTTTTTACCTGTTCTATCTGTAATTCCATTTATCAAAGTTGTTGTATCTATACTTGGTATTCTACTTGCAACCTCTACATTTGTTTCTCCACGTTTTATTGCTGTTATAAATTTACGTAGTGCTAAATCATATCTTTTTGGTACTTCTGTTGATATTTCTGTTTTTTCTGTTTTTTTATCCTTTTCTATAATTACAACTGCTTGATTTTCTGATGCATTTTCCCCTGGTTCCCATGTTGTAGCAGTAGTTTCATAATAGCTGTCTGACAATGTTAATTTTACACTTTCTAAATCATATCCCAGAGCTGTTACCATAAGTGATGGTATCTTAATATAAAACTCTCCTGCTCCTATTGTTTTTTGTATGCTAGGTTTAAATGCCAACATACTCTCTGGATTATTTACTATTGTATATATTGGATTTCCTTCACTCTCTTTTACTATTTCTTTTTGATTTTTGTCAACTAGTTTAACTTGCAATGTGCTGCTTTCTGTTCCATCTATTTTCAAGGGACCTATTACTATACTATTTCCGTTTTTTGATATTTCAGGTCTTACTGTTTCATCAATTGTTGGCAAAACGACTTTGTTTTCTATATTTTCTCTTACTGATCCTGTTCCATATTTTTGTGAATTTTCAATTGCTTGATCTATAAAATATTGATAAATCATATTAAGTTGAGTTGACCTAGGAGTACCTATTTTTGCATAATCATTAAAATTAGTTCCTTTTCCTATTACTAATATTCCTGGTAAATTTCTTTCTGATTGTGATGCTGATGATAAATCACCTTTTACTTGTTCATCATAATTCACAAAATACCAAATTGCTAATTGTTGAACTACTTCCATATCATCATCTGTCAAACTATTTCCATTTGGTATACCAATTTTTGTTAATAGTTCCTTTTTATACTCACTTGCCACATAACTTTCTGAATCTTTTGGTATATATGCATTATCTATTATCCAAAGTAATGCATTATATATATTTACTTGTTTTCCATTAATTGTTTCCGTTCTATCTAAATTAACTCCATATATTCTCTCATATTCACTGATTACTGTGTTAGCATTTTTCTTCATTTCTTCTATTTTTTTATATAATACTGGGCTATATGAATTGTCAGTTAAAGTTCCTTCACCTTGTCCAAAACCTTTACCCGCTCTTATACAGTATATTGAGCTATTATATAATAATTTATTAGAATCCTTTTCTGCATCATCATATATCTTTATTGTTGTGTATATCTTTCTGTTTCCTGACTCTCCTGCATTAAACACATACCTATCATTTCCTACTATTCCATCATTATTGTCATCGTTAAATGGTCTTGTAAGCTGTGCTCCTAAATTTCTTGTATCAACAGCAAATGATTGATTAAATATTGCTGATGCTAAAACTATTAATAATGCTATTAACAAAATCCTAATCTTTTTCATAATTTACCATCCTTTTTTACAAAATACTAACTATATATATTATAGATTTTTTTTAAATTAAATCAATACCCTTTTTTGTATGATTTTTTTCTTTAAAAATGTAGCTCTTTTTGGCTTTACGGAAGCCATTTTTAAGAGTTTTATTGTTTTTTAATGTCAAACATTACATTTTTATGACATTTTTTCTTATGTGTACAAATATTTTTAAAAACCTTTTAAATTCTTTTATTTCCGTAGGCTTTTAACTTCATTTTTTGTTAATTTTTAAGTTTTAAAATTTTCTTCAAAAGTGTTGTAATATCTAATTATGCATATTAATTATACAATACTTTTAGTTATTTATCAACACATTATGTAAAAAAGATTTTAGTAATTAAATCCAGCATTTTCTATTGACTTTTTAATTCAAATTTGCTATTATAGTAATGCTTTAATTTTTGCGGGAATAGCTCAGTTGATAGAGCGCTGCCTTGCCAAGGCAGAGGTCGCGGGTTTGAGCCCCGTTTCCCGCTCCAGATTTTATATTATTAGATATTTACTTTTGAATTCTTACTATTAATTAGTACTATTTTTAATAGAAGTGAATAGACTATAATATCTTAATTTTTTAATATCCGGCGTTGTAGCCAAGTGGTAAGGCACGAGTCTGCAAAACTCTGATTCGGCGGTTCGAATCCGCCCAACGCCTCCAATAAAAAAAATGCTCTTGAAAAGAGTGTTTTTTTATTGGTTTGATTTCAAGTTGAA
>CAKPKG010000001.1 GCA_934167165.1 uncultured Clostridia bacterium | reverse complement strand
TTGTTGTTTTTCTTTTATTGTGAATTTTGTTATAGCTTCTCCATTATCTGAAAAAGCAACCTTTAATGTATGTTCTCCAACAGATAATGTTTTTAAGTATTCATCTTTTAAAGTAATAACTGTACTTCCTGATTTTGAGTCATAATTTGTAGAATCTACTAATTTATTGTCTACATATACTTTGTTTGTAAATAGGCTATAGTCTGCATCTATTCTAAATGTTGCATTTTTTGATTCATCAATTGTATATGTTTGATTTGCACCTTCAGTAAACTTATATTCTTTAGGACTAACTTCTTCTTTTACATATTGGAATGTAAATTCATAAGTACATCTAGTATAATAATCAGTTCTTGTTTCATTTATGATGCCACCATCAGTGCCATCATAATTCAATGCCGAACCTGTATATTTAGTATGAAATCCTTTAAAAACTTCACTTTTTTTAGTTCCAACATTTACTGCAGTTAATATTGCTTTATTTTCTGATTTATTTCCTACTATCTTTATAACAGCTTCACTTTCATTGTCTGTTGCTAATAGACCTTCATTGTCTCTTTTGTAATATAGTGTTTTATCTAAATCTGCAAATGATTTTAACCCATTTGTAAGTTCATCATCTTTAGAAAAATCAATCACATATTCTTGCCCACCAGTTAAATCAATTACACCTTTTGATGATATATCATTATAAACATTTTTAACTGTTGTGTTAACGACAGTTCTTGTTCTTACAAGTTTAACATCTAATGTTCCTCTAAATTTACTTGATTCTAATTTAAATGTAGATTTAGTTTCCTCTAATATTGATGTAGTGATAGGATAATACCAACCATTAATATTTAACTTTACTGGTGCAGGTCCCACCACACTTCCAGTATCTTCTGCTGGGATTTCTTGTATTACAAATTCGTAATCAGCTTCGTTTAAATCAATTATCATATTATTTGAAATATTAACAACTAATTCATCACCTTTAAATAATTGTAATTTTCCTATTTTACTATATTCTACATAACCATCATGAATAATTCCACCTTCAAAATTTAAAGTTACCTCATTTCCGCTTTCTGCATATACTTTGTTTATAGCTGTTGGAAATAGTATACTAGCCAATAAACAAATCATCAATAAAATTGATAGGATTTTAATTTTTCTCATTCTTTTACTCCTTTCCCATTATATTTGTATTCATATATTATCATATTAAAGCTTTTATTCTATAATTTTTACCAATTTTTCCGTGACAATTTGGTAATTGTTTTTTTAGTTTTTTTGTGGTATGCTATAATTTGAAAAAAAGTGACAATTAGGAGGCTATTATGACTTTTTGTGATAAATTAAATAATTATATAGAACAGCTTGAATGTTCTTCTCAAGAACTAGCAAATGCATCTGGATTATCTTCTGCTGTTATTAGTCGTTACCGTAATGGAGAAAGAACTCCAAATATAAAAAGTAAACAATTAGAGAATTTATCTAATGGCTTGTACAAAATAAGTATTGATAAAAAAGTAAATTTTCCTAAAGAAGAAATTTACAATGCTTTAGCAAGTACTCTTAGTGATATTGTTATTGATTTTGAACAATTGAGCAAGAATTTTAGTGAACTTGTTTCTACATTGAATATTAATATTGCAGATTTATCTCGTTCTATTGGATATGATTCTTCTTTTATTTCTAGAATTCGTACAGGAAACAGAAAACCATCTAAACCTAAAGAATTTATTGAATCAGTATCTAATTTTATCGTAGCAAAATATAGTTCACCTGATAATAAAAAGGCTGTTTCTATCCTTATAAACTGTGAATTAGAGGATTTAAAAGATTCTTCTAAATACAATTTAAAATTAATGGAATGGCTTTCTACCAACTCTGCTCCTACTCATAATTACATTAATGATTTCTTAAATAATTTAGATACATTTGATTTAAATCAATATATTAAGGCTATACATTTTGATGAGATGAAAGTTCCTTTTGTTCCTTTTTATAAGCAAGCTTCTAGAAATTATTATGGTATAGAAGAAATGAAAAAAGGCGAGTTAGACTTTTTTAAAGCTACTGTACTTTCAAAATCTACAGAACCTGTTTTTATGTGTAGCGATATGCCTATGGAAGATATGGCACAAGATGTTGAATTCGGCAAAAAGTGGATGTTTGCTATTGCTATGACATTAAAGAAAGGACTTCATTTAAATATAATTCATAATTTAGATAGGCCTTTTAACGAAATGATGCTTGGTCTAGAAAGCTGGATTCCAATATATATGACTGGTCAGGTTTCTCCATATTATTTAAAAGGAGTTCCTAACTCTACATATTGTCATTTCAACTATGTATCTGGCACAGTTGCCCTTACTGGCGAATGTATTAGTGGATACCATAATGAAGGGAAATATTCTTTGATAAATAATAAAAGCGAAGTTGCTTATTACAAAACAAAGGCAGATTGTTTATTAAAAAAGGCTACTCCACTTATGGAAATTTATAGAGCAGAATCTAAAAATGCTTTTACTGCTTTTATGTCTTCAAGTGCTAAACATAAAGAAAATAGAAGAAGAATTTTATCTTCACTTCCAATTCATACTATTTCTGATGAGCTTCTTCTAAAAATATTAAAACGTAATAAAGTTTCTGATGAAGATATTGAGATTATAAAATCTGCAGTACAAGAACAAAAAGATATAATTTCAACTATATTAAAAACAAATAAATTTGAAGATGAAATCTCTAAAATTTCTAAAGAGGATTTTGATAATTCTCCTCTTACTTTATCTCTTTCAAATAGTTTTTATGAGAAAAAAATCTATTATAATTATGCTGAATATTTGGAACATTTAGAATTAACAAATGAATATGTAAAGAATAATAAAAATTATACATTAACTAATAATCCTAATAATACTTTTAGGAATATACAAATTTCTATTTGCGAGAATCAATGGGTAATGGTTTCTAAAGATACTAGTCCTTCTATACACTTTGTAATCCATCACCCAAAACTTAGAAATGCTATTGAAAATTTCGTACCACCTGTTGTTGAATAAAAAGGCAGAGAGTTCTCTGCCTTTTTATTCTTTAAATCAGACTTTTTCTTTGAGTTTCCGCATAAGTTTTTCGTATGCAGAAGGTCCAAAATCTCTGATTCTCCTAATCAACATATTTTGATTTCTCTCAAATATATTGATTAGGTTTTGGGCATTTAGTTTTTGTATAGAGGTAATACCTTTACAGTATTTCTCTGGGTTTTTGGAAGTCTCCATCATGCTTATCCAGTTTTTAAAACTTCTTGTAGGGAACTTTGCTTTTTCATCTTTTAGCTCATCTGCTAAATTTCTCAGAAATTCGCATGTTTCTGCAAGATTTTTCTTTTTAAGCCATTCGTTTTTCTTTTCCTGCATCAACTCGTCACTTAAAAGCTGTTTTAAAACTCCTTCCAATTGGTCTACCTTCTCCTCCAACTTTTCAACTTTCCGTTCTAATTCTTCTTGCGTCATTTTTTTGCCCTTTCTGCCATATTGGCTTTAATATTGCACTCTTTAGAGTGTTCAACAGCTATCTTGCTGTCTATACTATTATAATACCATATTATGTTAATCGCGTCAAACTCTTGCTTTCTTATAACTCAATTTTAGGTAGAAAATATTTGCTAATATCATTTCCTTCATTCTTAAGTAATGCTATTTTATTTTTTATTCCCCCACCATATCCTGTTAGTGATCCATTTGCGCCTACCACTCTATGGCATGGAATTACAATACAAATTGGATTCCATCCAACAGCTCCACCTACAGCTTGTGCAGACATTCTATCTATTCCATGCCTTTTAGCTATTATTTTTGCTATATCATTGTATGTTAGTGTTTTTCCAAATGGAATAGTATTCATAATTTCAATTACTTCTTTTCTAAAGTTCGTTAGATTATTCACTTTATATTTAGGTATAAAGTTTGGCTCTTCTCCCCTAAAATATATATCCAGCCATTTGCATGTTTCTTCAAAAATAGGTAATTCTTCTTCTTTGCAATTTTCTTCATGTTTTGTAGAGTCTTTTGAGTTTTCAAAATATAACCCAGTTAACAAATCCCCATCACTATACATTATTATATTCGTATATTCTTTTGGTGTCTTGTATCTCCATTTATATTGCATAAATTTCCTCCTAATTTTTTTATTATAATTATATCATAAAAAAAAGAAACCTCTTTCGAGGAAAAGAAATAATTTTCTTTTTAGATTAGGCTCAGATCATCTCGTCGCCGTCATTCAAGGGAATAAACTGTCCGAACTTGGTTTTGACAACTGCTCCCACATCATTGCATTCCATATTGGAAATCAAGCTGCTGTACTCGCTGTCATTTCCAAAAGTCGCCTTGACCTGCTCAAGAGTCATCTTCTCGCCACGATAGTACCAGCCAGAAATATTCTTTCTGTCACCTGTAAGCATTTCACTATCTACAACTGTTACAGTTCTGTCAAAGAAACGAAAACCAAAACAGTTGTCGGGAATCTCAATCTTGCTTACATCCCGTTCGGGAATTTCGCTGACAGATGTTTCGCTGACAAAGATACCAGGATGCAGATACTCAACATAGTGCTTTAACATAGTAGTCCTCCTAATCTTTTCGCTTGTTACCAAATTTCCAGTAACAATTACCGAAATAGTACATTTATTATAATTCGCTGTACTTACGAATACTAAATATATTATACAACATTTTACATAAAATCGCAAATTATAGTGCAAGCACCAAATAATTTTGAAGTTTATTTATTTCTGACAACTTTTATACAAAAATCAATTCACTAAAAACAATTTCTTCGGCTTGTGCTTTAATAGAGTTTATAGTTCCAACCCAATAAAGCATATCTGTGCCAATGGGGACGGGGAATTTTGGCACATATTTGTAAGCAATAGAAGTATATCATTTTATATAAAATTTAATTAAAAAAATGAACTAATTTGTAGCTTTAGCTGTAGATTAATTCACTTAATGCCGATGACGTAGATATCTACAACTTTTTCGGCTCTCCTAACGATTGATACAAATATCAATCAATGTATAAAAATTTACCATATTATTTTCTGAATTTCAGGTGTTTTTCAAAATTTGCATTCTCCTACAGAATTTTATTAGAATAAATAGCAATAATGTTTAACTTATGATAAAATGGGCTTAGTAATTAAATGTAATAATATAATTAAATTAAAAGATTTACATGATTGTGTAAGTTGTAAGTGTGGTGCTTGTTTAATAGATGGTGGTAATCAATATACGAGAATTGGTGGAGATTTTAAATACATTAATTGCATAAATGAGAATGGTACAGAAGAACCATTAATAAAAAATAATGCTAATGTAATCGAATCAGAACAAAGATTTTTGAATAAAGAGGTTAAAAAATGGAATTAAAAGAATTAGAAGAAGAAATTGAAAATATAAAGGCTCGAAATAAAAGAGTTGAATTGGATAAAAAATGGGAAACTTGTTGGACTAGGAAAATATGTATTTGCGTATTAACATATATCGTTGTAATTGCTTATTCATACATAGTAAGAAATTACTCTAATATACTATTAAGCTCATTAGTTCCTGTTATTGGCTTTACACTATCGACATTATCGTTAAAATATATAAGAAAAATGTGGGAGAAAAATGTAAAAAATGATCAATAATGATAGATTAAATCATTCACTAGCTGTGGCTAGAAAAATGGTTGAAATAGGAAAAGAATACAACTTAAATGATAGTGAATTACAAGATTTATTTGTATTAGGATTTAATCATGATATTGGTTATGAATTAGGTACAAATGAAAATCATAGTGTAATTGGTGGAAATATTTTAAAGCAAAGCAATTATAAATATTGGCGAGAAGTATATTTTCATGGAGAAACAAATATACAATATCATTCTTTATATCTAGATATTTTAAATATGTCAGATATGCAAATTGATAAATATGGAAATGATGTTGGGTTTATTAAAAGATTAGAAGACATAGAAAATAGATATGGGAAAGAATCAAAACAATATATTAATGCAGAGAAATTAATAAAAAAACTGAAGGAGAATAATAATGAATAGATTATTATTAGTAGTAGATGTTCAAAATGATTTTATAAATATGCATACAAAAGATACTTTAATCAAAATTAAAGAATTAGTAAATTCAAATAAATATGATTTAACTGCTTTTACTAGATTTATTAATAATGAAAATAGTATTTGGTATAAAAAATTGAATTATAAAGGCTGTATGACTAAAGATGGTCAATCAATTGCTATTGATATCAAAGATAATAATGTATTTGATAAAAAAATATATACTGCAGTAAATGATGAATTGAAAGATTATATTAGAGAAAATGATATTTCTCAAATATATTTATGTGGTTTTGATACTGATGGATGTATTCAAAAAACTGCTATCGATTTATTTGAGCAAAACTATGATGTATATGTTCTAAAAGATTATTGTATGAGCCATGCTGGAAAAGAAATTCATGACTTATACATTCAAAATCTTTCTAGACTAATTGGGAAAAATAAAATTATTTAAACACTTCATAAATGGAGTGTTTTTTACACGCTTTTTTGACTTTATGTTTATAATATGGTATAATTTATATATAGTTACAAAGGAGTTGATGTTATGAGTAAAGAAGATAGAGCTACACATTTACATACAGCAGATGAAACAGTAAAAAATGTTTTCTTAGCATCTTTGAAAGTTAAGAAAACAGATTCTAAAGAAGCAAAAAAAGAAGCAGAAAAAAAATATGAATTAGCTAAACTAGCAGGAAAAATGCATGATGCAGCACATCCAGTTGAACATGGTGACAGATAGTGAATTAGATATATTAATATTTATAAAAGTTAAAAGAGTACGTTTTTTTGTACTCTTTTAACTTTTATACTAAATTTTATTATTTAATTCTATCTTTTTTCTTATCTTTAACATTTTCTTTTAATTTTTCAAGTTCAAGTTTATTTTTAAGCAGAATAGTCCTATTTTCAATTTCATAGCAGTTGACGATATCTTTATTGACTTTTTTAATTAAAGCCTTTAAATCGCTAATTTCGTGCGTAATCTTTTCTTTGATTCCTGGATTTGTTTCCTTACTTCTTTTTCTCCATAAATTTTCTCTTTTACCTTTTAAAATTCTTACTTTCTCCTCTAAATTGTATCTATAAGATTTAAGTTCTTCTAAATTATTAATTTTATTTTTAGATAGTAAAATAGCTTGCTGACTTAAACTCTCTAAATGTTTTATTGATATTTTCATTTCTTTTGTAATTGGTACTCTATAATTATTAAATTCAATTTTTCGAGGAAGTGGGTCAATTCTTAATAATAAGCATATTAGAATGTATAGAGCTGGAAGTTCTCTTAATTGGTGTTCTCTTTGTTTTTGCTTGAATTTATTATATTCTTCAATACTCATTTTATATTTTTTCTTTGGCATATACACCTGATTAAAAGTTTTATTTTCAATTCTATATCTTATCTTTTCTTTAGTATAATTATCTCCAAATAATTCTTGTAGTCTTACAACTTGGAAACTTTCATCTCTTTCAATAATAAGTCCTGTATCTTCATTTTCTGAAACATAATAGCCTTTTGCCTCTAGCTTTGATACAAAGCCTTTATATGAATATGAAATATTAATTGCTTCATCTATATCTTTTTTTACTAATTGCATATATGGGTTATTTTTAGCATATAGCTTGTAATAGCCTTTATCCTTCCACGGAGTTTTTATAACACTTAGTCCATTTTCTCTGCATATAAAATCTGATGTTATCCTTATAAAATCCTTTGTTTCTCTATTACTATAAAACTTGTTTCCACTTTTAAAAGATACAGAATTTACAACTATATGGTTGTGTACATTATCTGTGCCATATAGGACGGAGAATTTTGACAACATAAAAAATGAAATGATAGATAAATTTCAACAAAGATTTTAAAATAATATGGTTGTCAAAAAACTCCGTCCCCATTGACCATTTTTGACCATTTTTGACCATTTTGACCATTTGACCATTTTAGTTATTTTGTGCTAATTTAGTTTTTATAGATACAATTCTATTTTTGTATCTTTCTATTGATTGTTTTGTTTTTTCTATTTGACTTTCATATAATTTAGTTAATGAATCAAAATCTTCTTCTGACAAATCTTCTTCCTCAACCAATCCTGCTTTTAAATCTTTTTGCATTTTCAAAATTCTTTCTTCTCCTTCATTAGCTACAACTACTTGATTTTTAAAGTCAAAACTTTTTTGTTCTTGTTTATTACTTATAGGCTCTATTACTTCTTTTGGAGCTTCTATATATTGTTGATTATTTGCTTTAAATAAATTTCTAAAAAAATCTTTAATTCTTTCTAGCATTTTTGCCTCCTATATTTCTTGATGAGATTTATCTGGTAACTGTTGTTCGTATTGCTCACATAATTCTTTTGCTTGTTGTTCTTTCTCTTGTAACTCCGTTAATTCCTCATCTAATTCTCCCAAGCTCTTTTTGCCCATAGCAATTAGTCTTTGTCTATATTCTTGTCTTTTAGCTTCCCTTTCAGCTCTTTTCTTTGCTCCTCTATTTTTCTTCGCAGGAATATTAGTAAGCATTTTTTCTCTTTGTTCTTTTTCTCTAGCGATTCTTTCTTCTCTTTGTTGTTTTAATTGTTCTACTTCTTCCTCTGTAAATCTGTATTTATCAGGGGATTTTGTTCTATCAAAAGAAGCTCCACCTGTAACTGCTTTTTCGCCCCCTACTGATGCTAGTTCTTCATTTATAAAATCTACCATCTCTTTATCTCTTTTTCTAACGGCGTCTGCAAATTTCTTTCCATCTTCATTATATAAATATTTATATGCTTCCCAAATTTGTGAGCCTCTTATATTCATATCATCTAAACCTAGTAAAAGCATAATTCCCGTTTCGTCTGATTTCATAAGTTCTGTCATTCCAACTATTGCTCCAGGTAATCCATCAGACATTTTATAAATAACATCAAATACTGAATCATCTAATTCTATTTTTTTTCTTGCAGTTGGATCATCTGGTAACATATCCCTGTCAAAGGATCCTAGCCCATTACCTCTAAAAGAAAATCTATATTGTTGACTTTTTCTTCTATTTTCAACACTTTCTATGTCTGGTATTTGTATTTTAAATTGATTATCTTTTGCATATTGTACTAATTGTTCTCTAATTCTTTTTTCATCAAAAGGAAAATCTCTAGTTGCTATTTTCTCATCTAATACTTCTATTTGTTGCGCAATAGTTTCTGGTGTTGCATATATACATTGTCCATTAAATCCACTATAATCACCAATGTATCCAAAGTCATTTTGCATATATAATCTTTCAGTTACAAAACTTCTTCCCATATCTTTTAGCTCTTCACCAACCAAATCACTTAATCCTATTGTTTGTCTTTCATAATACATTTCTGGATATCTATCTTCAACCTTTTTTAGTATTCTAGCTCTCATTTCTTCTTTATTTTTATAGTCTGCTCCATATTTATTTAATATAGCATCTGTAATCATTTCTGTTTTTTTATGGTCTACTTCTACTTCTGGAATAGAAATATCAATTCCCTCAATTCCATTATCACGAATATATCTTCTTAATGCTTCTTTTTGTTTATTTGCTTTTTCTACTTCTAAATATCCACTAGCAAATGCATCTGTATCAGATAATTTTTTTATTCTTGCCATAACTATTCTGTATTCATCTCTTATATATTCTGGCGTTCCATAAGCAATATCAGGACTAAATTCATCTGTTTCTAAAATACTATCTTCGTTAATACTTAAATCTAGTAATACATATTTATTATTTGCTATTTCCTTTACTGATTCTAGTTCTCCAAAGTCAAAAGAAGTTAAATTCATTATTTTTGAATAGTCTTTTTGTATTTCAGCTGCAAATCTTTCTGTCATATCACTTGATATTGTTCCATTTTCATTTAATACTCTATTTATATAACTTGCAACGCCCTGTACTTTCTTCATATCAACTGGTAATTCTTCAAATACATCTCTATCTTGTATTTCAAATCCGTTCTTTTCAGCATAAGTAATATATGTATTTTTTAGTTTTCTACCTCTATCAGTAAAAATATCTTTCCTTTTACTTTTTTGTTCTTGAAATAAAGTTTCGCTATATAAATCAAATATCCTTTGATTTACTGCTTCTGGAGTTGCATAAAATACATTACTGCTTCCTAATGTAGAATCTTCCTCTGCAACTAAACCATCTCGTACTGTTAATTGATAACCAAAACAAGTAAACTTTTTAGGATCTAAATTATGTCTAATTGCTATTTCGATTAATTCTCCATTCTTTTCATGAAGAATACTATCAGCATCAGCTACTTCTGTTACATCTGAAAGAAAATGATTATATCCATCACTTAATAAATCGTAATAATGTTCTGTAAAATATTGTCTTAATTCTTCTTCAAAAGCACTTGTATCTATTACTTCTAATTCTTCATCGTTTCTTAAAGTTATACCTTCAGATATTCCTATTCCATTAGGTCTTTGTGATGGCATTTTTGCCCTTTTAGCATATATAGAAACTAAAGTGTCTACAACATTTTCATCAACAACTACTTCAGTAGAATTAGTTTCTATTCCTAAGCTTTCTCTGTATTCTTCTGGAATATTCTCAATACTTCTAACTCCGTTTAATATATTTATTTCTTGATCTATCCTCTCTAATAACGATGATATTGCTTCTTGTTTTTCTATATCACTTAAATCAGATTCTAATATTTCTTTTCTTCCTTTAACAAAATCTCTATATAGATTTTTTCTAGCATTATCAATTCTTTTTTCTTCTGGATTATATCCTAACATTAAATAACCCCCTAAAAAATTATTATATTATTCTCTTTTTTTACTATATACTAAAAAAATATTCTTTTCAACAAATATTACGCCATTTCTAAAAATGTAATATTTCTGTAATATTTTGACATTTTTATTCTCTACAAAATTTTTCTTTTAAATAATGTGCTTGTTGCCTGCTTAATCTTTTATTTACTACTGCCAAATTTAATAGTGATTTTATGTTGTCCCATTTCATACATTTACAATGTCCTTTAGCAGTAAGTTCTACATATTCTGTTATTTCTTCAAATATGTAATAAAGTGCCATAGGGAACGGAGAATTTTGGCAACATAAAAAATGAAATGATAGATAAATTTCAACAAAGATTTTAAAATAATATGGTTGTCAAAAAACTCCGTCCCCATTGACACTGCTGAAGGAGATAATTTAGTTAGAGATTTTCAAAGAGAAACTAATACTTTCCTTGATCCAGAAACAAATAAAACATGAAGAAAAGGAAAAAGAATGGGATTTAGAACGATAAAAATAGACAGGGAATAAATCCCTGCCTATCACACAAAAATAAAATCGGTTGTTACTTATGAGTGTTTTCGAGAATCCCTAATGTAATCCTTTAACAACATAAGGGCTTCTTCATAGTTATCTCTTTGAGCATACATGACTTTATCTCTATACTCCTGTATAGGACTTTCCATTACTTTTAAAAATTCTTCCAGCAAGTTTAGAGGCTGTACATTTATTTCTAAAATAGTTGTAGTAGAATGACTGTTATTAGGTTCTCTTTGCTTTTTTACTACATTTTCAGAAACTACTGTATAGTCACATGGAGGCAAAAGAATTTCATTTTCTTTATCCTTTCTCCTCTGCTCTTTAGGTCGAATAGATTTTACATCTAAACATTTTGTACCTTCGGGTACATGGATTTCTAACAATGTCCCTCTACTGAATTGCTTAGCAATATCATAGTTCGTAGTTGTTGATACTATACCATTTACACCGTTTCTTTCTATGGTAGAACATCCTCGATACAAAATAGTAGGAGCTTCAATTCGAGGTGCATAGTCCAGTGCATCAGAAAACACTTTTAATTTTCTAATAAATTCTACGTTTATCGGAAAATACGCAACCTCTAACTCTTCCAGTTTTGCAAGATACTCCACCATATTCATAGAAAAGGCAATGTCATCAAAAACATTAGGAAGAATGCCGCTGACATCAAAATCAAAATCATGGAATTTATCTTCTTCATAAAGAGCAAAGCTCCTTTTTCTGAAAAAGTTATTTACAAAGATTCCAGAATTTTGCTTATAACCAGCCAAAAAGGAATAAAGCTCTGGTTTTAATTTATCTAACCTTTTTCGATTAATTGCCACTTGCTGTTGTTCCAATTGATATGCTTTCTTTTCTTCCTCTGGAAGATTCCGAATCATATCTGCTCGTATTCCAGATAATGTGGATTTCCAATCTTGTGTACCTTGAAAATCTCTTTTTTTCATGCTCATTGAGTCTACCTCCTTATATTAAATTTCCAATGTACTAACTAAATTTATCTTTGTGTTACCATCCTCCTTTAAAGTAAGATTGTAAATAATATATAAGATTAACTAGCTATTAAGCTAGAGTTTAAAAAGGAAAATATATACAAACAGCATAATAGCTGTATTGGTTTATATTATATCAAGTTAAAGCTTGAAAGTCAAATTATGTAAATTAAATATTGATAATAATTGTTTATCTTAATATTTTCCAAATTTCATTTTTTGTAAAGCCAACTCTTTCAACAATGCCTTTTTCCTTTAGTCCTTTTATGCCAATGGGGACGGGGAATTTTGGCACATATTTGTAAGCAATTTAAGTATAGCATTTTATATAAATTTTAATAAAAAAAGTGAACTAATTTACAGCTAAAGCTATAAATTAGTTCACTTGGTGCAGATGGCCGGAATCGAACCGGCACGGTTTATTCAACCGCAGGATTTTAAGAATTTAACGCACCTCATCTTTTACCATTATATAGCATCAATTAATCTCTTTTGATAACTAACCTTTTTAGCTTCTCTGTAAGAGATTATAGCACAAGTATTGTTAAATGTGTAATAAAATGCAAAAAAATTCTTTTCTAAAATTTTGAATTAAGTGTTAGAACTATATTAGAACTTTTGATAGAATTAGCAGTATAACTTATTATTGATATTTATAAATTTTGGAATTTATGGTATAATGCAAGAAAAAATAAAACTTTACAAAGTTATTATAATAAAGGTGGTGAAATATATGCATGATAGAGTGAAGTTTTACTCTGCATCAGATTACTCTTCAGGCTTTCATCTTATAAGAATAAAAGAGATAGTAGATCAGTTTAATAGTAATAAAGTAGATTATGATGTGAATGAGATAATAGAATTTTATAATATAATAAAATTTATAGATATAAAGGCATATCTTATAACATGGAAAGAACAAGACATAGAAATTATTCAAAAAGTCTGCGAAGAATATAAAAGAATTGTAGCTTGTTATATAAAAGGCATTGATGATAGTAATTTTATAGAATTATATAATAAAGTTGACAGAATTTATAAAGATGATTTCTTCGAATTATTAGAAAAATATAAGGTATATGAAAGAGTATCAGAAACAACTTTTGATGAGCTATTACATAATGAAAAAGTGTGTATGCATTATATTTTAAGAAATAAAAAACTTGTTAATTACTATGGTAATATCATAAGAACTAGCCTATTGAATAACAGTAAATATGCTGAATTACTCTTAGACAAATATGAAATTGAACACTTAAACCAAAGGAATACTATTTACTTTCCAGAAGTGTTTACTTTAGAAGATAAAGAAACTTTAATATTAAATTACATTAAAGCACCCTTTGCAAATCTGAATTATCTAGGTATTATAAATAATATCCAGAGTTCAAATGAATTAAAAATATCAGATAGAACAAGATTAGAATCTAAGAAAAGAACAAATGAAGAAAATCAAAAGTTTTTTGATGGAAATTCTGGTATGAAATATGGTGTCGAGGTAAGTTTTGCAGAAAATCAAGAAGAACCTATTATAGAGCAAGAGGATAAAGGAATAATTAAGTGTTCATATTCAATGAAATGGATCAAAGATAATTTAGATTATAATACATTATTAAATAATTTCATTTACTTATTTAATTTTGTTGATCTCCAAATGCGAATAACATTATTTAGTAAAAAAACTGAATTAGGTCTTTTTGAAAGCACCCTCTTTACTAGGTCAAAACATGCTTATAATACAGGTATTGGTTTTAATATTAAAAAAATGTTGTCAGATTTACAAATGGTTAGTTATTACCAAAGACTTGAAGGACTAAATATAAGACTAGAAGAAGTTATAGAATGGTTTTTTAAAGAATATCTTTTGGATGAATTTAAAATAAAAAACTATAAGATGAATCCTCCTTCAGTAAGTTCTAAATATTTAGAAAAATGTAGGACGATATTGCCTGAATTAGAGTCTATAATAAAACAATATAATTTATATATTGAAGATGGATATATAAATCATGAATTACTGCAAATGTCTTCAAATCCTATTCCATATAAAGATATAAAAAGTAAATTAGAAAAGAAATACATTTATCCAAATTATAAGTCACAAGAATTTAATAATATAGATTATTACTTTTTTTCTGATCAATGTATGCTTTCATATAGAAAAGATGCAGATGATAAGTATAATTCTTTTTATGAACTATTGTTAAATGAAAATATCTGTCCAACAGATTATGCAGATTATAATAAACAGGACATTGCTTATCTTTTGGAAAAAAATTATATACATATAGATCACCATGGATTTATTAAAATATCTAATAACAAATTAATTACAATACTTAAGGATTTACATGAGAATGAAGTTGTTAATTATTGGAAATATCCAATTTTATATAGAAGCGAAATTGATAAGTTACTAGATAAAAAAATAGTTGAAGCAGAAAGTTCACTTTTATCTAGACCAGAACAAGATTATTTTAATTATTACTTAAATAAAAGTGCATTTAATAATTCTCTTGATTTAAGAAATATGTATGTTCATGGTACACAATTTAACGATAGTGATGATGAAAATGTACACTATACTAATTATATAACATTCTTAAAATTATTTATATTAATTATTATAAAAATTAATGATGACTTGTGTACTTACAATAATTTACAATCTAATAATAGGAGTTAAATATGAAAAGTATATACAATTATTTTGATTTTCCAAGTGTGGAAAAAGCACACCAAATAACAAAAGATATTGAAAAAATAAGAATACAAGTAAAATATGAAATACAAAATGAATATGCTTATGCTGATGAATTTGATTATTATGAAAATGTTTTACCTTGGATAAATGAATTTAATTTTACTATGTTAAATATAGAAATACCATATATATTAGTATGCAATTATTATGATAAAAAAATTCCAGAATACAGAGAAGTTGACCTTAATGAAAAGAAATATCAAGAAATTGACTATATAAATAAGTATTATTTTAATTATTTTAGTAGAATTTGCTTATTTGAAATAAAAAGTAATTTTGAAAGGACTATACATATCATAAGCAATTTATATAATTTAGGAATAAATCATTATGAAAAAGATATAATACCTCGTGTAATAAAATATTTAAAAACAAATGATAAAAAAATATATAAATATTTAATAGACATGCAATCAAATACAGTTTATAAAGAGATGGAAAATTTAAGAAATCAGTTAACACACAGTTTTTCCCCTTTAAATACCATGTCACTTCCAGAATATCATAAAAATGGGTTAATAATTTATGGAGTTAGACAATCTAAATCAAGTACTGAAATAAAAAATATAATAGAAGATAGTTTAGAACTATTAAAAGAATATGTTGATTTTCTGGGAAAACATATAGAACAGTTTTATATAAGAAAATTTAATAGAAAGTAAAATTATACTCTCTCCCATTTAAAATTGCCACAAAGCGATTGTAAGGGCAAATTTAATAAGAATATTAGCGATAAAGTCCGTTTGTAGAATAAAAATCTACAAATGGGCTTTTTTGTCGTGCAAAGAGAAATGCAATAGCCTCTATAAAAGCTATTTGATGCCAATGGGGACAGGGAATTTTGGCACATATTTGTAAGCAATTTAAGTATAGCATTTTATATAAATTTTAATAAAAAAAGTGAACTAATTTACAGCTAAAGCTATAAATTAGTTCACTTGGTGCAGATGGCCGGAATCGAACCGGCACGGTTTATTCAACCGCAGGATTTTAAGTCCTGTGCGTCTGCCAGTTCCGCCACATCTGCATTTTTACTGGCAAGAATGATTATACTACTCTTTTATATTAATTGTCAACATTTTTTTAAATTTTTTATTTGTTTTTTACTTTGTCGCTTTTTGTTATTACTGGTCGACGTATTTTTCTTGATTTTTTCCAATATTTGGTATATATTAATCTAGTTCCAAAATTTGTAAAAGGAGGAGTATTTATGGCATTATATTTTTGCGCAAAAATCTCTCAGGAACATTCGGAACAGCTTCGGTC
This sequence comes from uncultured Clostridia bacterium, assembly GCA_934167165.1. Lineage (GTDB taxonomy): Bacteria > Bacillota > Clostridia > TANB77 > CAG-508 > CAG-452. Next base: position 95,967 of record CAKPKG010000001.1, on the reverse strand, counting down.
AATAGCTTTAGATTTAGGAGTTTCTCCTGAAAACATGGTTTTTAAAACCGCTGGATGCGAAGAACCATTTACTTTGGGAGTATACATTAAATTTAAAGATGTTGAAACCTTAAATAAGTACTCCGAAAAAGCCACACCATTTATACTGGAAAGATGGCTTTAAAAAGCCATCTTCTATACAAACCCTTTTCTCTCTTGCAATTATTTTTGCAAGAGATTTTTTAATATTCAAACCATAATCCTTTTTCTTTTAATTCATTTATAATTTTATTATGCTCACTTGCATTCTTTGTAAAATATAGTTGTCCATTTTTATCTGCAACAAAGAATAGATAATCTGTATTTGTTGGTTCTAGAGCAGCTTCTATACTTGATTTACTTACTGATGCTATTGGTCCTATTGGAAGTTTCCCTTCCATATTTGGACCACGTGTGTTATATGCGTTATATGTGTCTAATTCTTTTTGATATAAGTCTCTCTCACCCATGTTAACTTTCACTGCATAATATGTTGTAACATCACTTTGTATTGCCATTCCTTTATTTAATCTATTGTATATAACACTTGCTACATCTTTTCTTCCATCACTACTCATTGATTCTGCTTCTATTATAGATGCTATTGTTAATATTTCGTGAACACTATATTTACTTTTTTCTATTTCATCTTTGTACTGATTTAAAACGTCTTCCATTTTATCTAGCATTTTCTCAAATATTTCTTGGACTGTTACATCCTTGTTTTTTATTGCATAAGTGTCTGGAAATAGATAGCCCTCTAGTGGATAATAAATTTCGTCTTGTTTTATTTCATCTGTTAAGAACCAATATTTATCAATTAGTGAATTTATATAATTCTTATCTTCTAAAACTTGCATTACAGATTCTTGAGAATTATTTGTTGTTTCTTCTATTTTTTTTGCAAGCCATCTCATGTTCTTTCCTTCTATATAAGTTATACTAATTTGATTTGGATCATGCATTATTCCTGTTTGTAACATTTCAGTGATTTCTTTAACATTCATATTTTGTTTTAAATAATATTTACCTGCTTGAAAATTCGTAATTTTATTAAATTTTACATATAGTTTAAAACTTAACTTGTTTTTAATTAATTTGTTTTCTTTTAGTATACTTGCAATTTTACTTGGTCCACTCCCTAGTGGAATTGTTACTTCTATTTCCTGATCATTTTTATTAACTTTTGATATTGAAGCAAAATACCAAATTAGCCCTATTACTGCTATTAATACAATAGCTGCTACTACACATATAGCTATTTTTTTTATATCAAAATTTTTCGTTATTTTCATTTTTATCTCCTATTTCTCTGCAATATAGTCAACTATATCTTTATATTCTTTTGAATTCATATCTTTTGTTAGAGTTACACAGGTTGTAATTCCAAGCTCTCTTAATTTTGGCGAAAGCTCAATTACAAATCTTTTGCATATGTCTTTGTTGTCAATTCCTTCAAAATCAATATTTATACCTTTTACTTCATTTCCTTTAAATAAATTCATAATTATATCAATTAACTGTGTTCTTGTTTTGTAATCTTCTAGCATTTCACTAATATTTTCGCTCATTGATTTTAAACTTATTGTCTGCCATAATTTAGTTTCTCTATTTTCATCTGTATAATTAAATTGGTTTTTGCTTGTGTCTATTTTTATTGTTTTAGCCTTTTGTTTGCTTTCCATATCTTGTCTTACTATATATTCATTATCTAACTTGTTTGCTTTTACATATCCAACTAATCCGTTTTCTGTTCTTATTTGTCTCCAACCTCTACTTGTTGTATAATAACAACTTACTTGTTCCCCTTTAGTTACTTCTCCAACATCTTTTGATAATGATCTTTGTTTGAATTTTATATTTGAACTTTCTGTTACTGTTGCTTTTATTAGTCCTCTATTTAATTTTTCTATTACAACTCTATTTGTTTCTTCTATATATTTAATTTTGATATTATAAACTAATTCCATGTCTGATATTGGCAAATATAGTTTATCATTAATTTTTATAATTGCATCTAACATATTTACATTAGAACTATTTAATGTCATTTGTTTTTCATCAACAGCTATATTTGCAACTTTTGTATCTGATGTAGTTATAATCTGATTATATTTTTGATCATAATATATATTTTCATCAAAGAAATTCTTTACATCTTCTTCTGACATATATACTGTTTTATTTTCATTTATATATAACATATTTTTTAGCTTTTCTGTTTCATTATGCTCATCTATTACTAAATTAACTACATCTTTGTACTTATCTCTTTTATATCCAGGAGCAATATTTATAATCAGCGCTGCTATTAATAATGCAACTACTCCAACAATTACATTTCGCATAAATTTAAGCTTTTTTGCTTTAATTAATTTTTCTTTTAATACTTTCACTTTGCGACCTCCAATTTAAAAATAGTATATCATAAAAAATTAATCAATAAAACACATTTTTTTAAAAATTTTGTTGATATTTTTCCTTCAGCGTGTTAATATTATGGTGTATATTTTGTGCATTATTTTGGAATGCTTAAATTATAAATATACTAGAAGGAGTGTTAAATTAATGGATTTTCAAGAATGGAAAGATTTTAAGGGTAAAGCTTGGAAAGATGAAATAAATGTTAGAGATTTCATTCAAAGTAACTATACCCCTTATGAGGGAGATGATAGCTTCCTTGCAGGTCCTACTGATAGAACAACAAAATTGTGGGATGAAGTTTTAAAACTATATGAAAAAGAAAGAGAAAACGGCGGTGTTTTAGATGCTGACACAAAAACTCCATCTGCAATTAATGCTTATGAAGCAGGATATATTGATAAAGACCTAGAACAAATAGTAGGTCTACAAACAGATGCACCATTAAAAAGAGCAATTATGCCAAATGGTGGTATTAGAATAGTAGAAAAATCAGCAGAAAGTTATGGATTAAAAGTTGATCCAGAAACAGATTATATCTACCATAATTTAAGAAAAACACATAATGATGGTGTATTTAGTGTTTATACACCAGACATAAGAGCTGCTAGAAGTGCTCACTTACTTACAGGTCTACCAGATGGTTATGGACGTGGAAGAATTATAGGTGATTACAGAAGAGTTGCTTTATATGGTATAGATGCTTTAGTAGCAGAAAAAAAAGAAGAACTTGATGTGCTTAATGTTGATGAATTTACTGAAGAAGTTATTCGTGAACGTGAAGAAGTTTCTGATCAAATAAAAGCATTAAATGATTTAAAAGCAATGGCTGCAAAATATGGTTTTGATATTTCAGTTCCAGCAAAAAATGCTAAAGAAGCTGTTCAATGGTTATACTTTGGTTACTTAGGAGCAATTAAAGATCAAAATGGTGCAGCAATGAGTCTTGGTAGAACATCTACTTTCTTAGATATCTACTTTGAAAGAGATTTTAAAGCAGGTCTTCTTACAGAAGCAGAAGCTCAAGAATTAATGGATCATTTTGTTATGAAATTAAGATTAGTAAGATTTTTAAGAGCACCAGAATACAATGCATTATTTAGCGGAGACCCTGTATGGGTAACAGAAAGCATTGGTGGTATGGGAATTGATGGCAGAACATTAGTTACTAAAAACTCTTTTAGAATTCTTCATACTTTAACAACACTTGGACCAGCTCCAGAACCAAACTTAACAGTTCTATGGTCTACAAGATTACCTGAAGGATTTAAGAGATTTGCAACAGACTTATCTATAAAAACATCATCTATTCAATACGAAAATGATGACTTAATGAGAATTACACTTGGAGACGATTATGGAATAGCTTGTTGTGTATCTGCAATGAAAATAGGTAAACAAATGCAATTCTTTGGAGCAAGAGCAAACCTTGCTAAAACATTACTTTATGCTATTAATGGTGGTAGAGATGCAATCTCTGGAAAACAAGTTGCACCTAGATTTGAACCAATAACTTCTGAATATTTAGACTATGATGAAGTAATGAAAAAATTTGATACAATGATGGATTATGTTGCAAAAATTTATATAAAAGCATTAAATGCAATTCACTATATGCATGACAAATATTCATATGAAGCTTTAGAAATGGCTTTACATGATAGAGATGAAGATATTTTAAGAACAATGGCATGTGGTATAGCAGGGCTTTCAGTTGTTGCTGATTCACTATCTGCTATAAAATATGCAAAAGTAAAAGTAATTAGAGACGAAACAGGTCTTGCAATTGATTACAAAGCTGAAGGAGATTTTCCTAAATACGGAAATGACGATGATAGAGTTGATCAAATAGCTGTAGATGTTGTAAAAACATTCCTAAATAAATTACAAAAACATCATACTTACAGAAATTCAAAACATACATTATCAATTCTTACAATTACATCAAATGTTGTATATGGTAAAAACACAGGTAATACTCCTGATGGAAGAAGAGCTGGAGAACCTTTTGGACCAGGAGCAAATCCTCTACATGGAAGAGATGTAAATGGTTCACTTGCAGTATTAAATACAATTGCAAAACTTCCATATGAATATGCTGAAGACGGTATATCATATACATTTGCAATTACACCAGCAGCACTTGGTAAAGAAGAAGATACAAGAATTACTAACTTAGTAAATATGTTAGATGGATATTTTGAAAAAACTGGACATCATATAAATGTAAACGTATTTGATAGATCTTTATTGTTAGATGCTATGGATCACCCAGAAAAATATCCTCAACTTACAATAAGAGTTTCTGGATATGCAGTAAACTTTATAAAACTAACAAGAGAACAACAATTAGATGTAATTCATAGAACAATACAAGACAGAATATAGTTTAGATTTGTTAAGGCGAGGCTATAAAACCTCGTCTTACATTTTGATTAAGTGAATGAATTGGAACAAATGGGGACAGACCCCTTTTGTTCACACCTCGTAAAAATTAATTTAAAGGAGCAATTATATGGAAGATTTTGATAAAACTAAATATGCTAGAATACATTCTATAGAGTCTTTTGGTACTGTTGACGGTCCTGGTATAAGATTTGTTATTTTTATGCAAGGTTGCAGTTTAAGATGTAAATATTGTCACAATAGAGACACTTGGGATGTTACAGGAGGCACTATTACTTCTGTAGATGAATTATTAGATAAGATTGAGAGATATAAAGCTTACATTTTGCCATCTGGTGGCGGAGTTACAGTTACTGGCGGAGAACCTTTATTACAATTAAAATTTTTAATAACACTTTTTAAGGAACTAAAAAAGCGCAATATTCCAACTGCTATTGACACTTCTGGAATGTTTGATATAACTGATGATATAAAAGAATTACTTAAATTTACAGATTTAGTTTTACTAGACATTAAACATATTGATAGTGAAAAATGTAAAGATTTAGTTGGCTTTCCTAATGAAAAAGAATTAGCTTTTGCTAAATATTTAAGTGATAATAATATTTCTATTTGGATAAGACAAGTTTTAATTCCTGGAATAACTGATGATGAAAATGATTTACTTAAATTAAAAGACTTTATATCTACTTTAAAAACAGTAGAAAATATTGAAATTAATCCATATCATGAGCTTGGTAAATTCAAATGGGAAAATCTTGGCTGTGTATATCCATTAGAAGGTGTAAGGCCTGCAGATTCTAATGATGTAGCTAGAGCAAAGAAAATTTTAGGAATATAAGACATGTATGCATATAATAAAAAATAACGCACCACGTGCGTTATTTTTTACATTCTTCTATCGCTTTTTGTAATTGCTCATCTACCTCTGTTCCTTGGTCATCTTCTACTGTAATATCTGGTTCTATACCTTTTTTATGTATCTCATTTCCATTTGGTGTTCTAAACTCTTCTATTGTTACTTTTAATGCTCCTCCAGTAGATAATTTTACTACTTCTTGCATTACACCTTTACCATATGTTTTTGTTCCTACTATTTTTGCAACTTCATTATCCTTTAATGCTCCAATAAATATTTCTGATGCGCTTGCTGAATTTTCATTTGAAAGCACTACAACATTTATATTATACTTAGCATCTTTTTTAGCCTTTGTAACCACTTCTTCTTTATTTTTTTCTCTTTCAATCATTATTGTCTTATCTTTTGGTAAGAAAAGTTCTACTATATCTATGGCTTCATCAACTACTCCGCCTCCATTATCTCTTACGTCTATTATTAGCGATTTTGCGCCTTTTTCAACTAATTCATCTACTTTTTCTTCGAACTCTTCATGGCAACCATCATCAAATCCCATAAGTTGTATATATCCTATATTATTTTCAAGCATTTTTGATTTCATTTGGTTTACCTGCACGGTTCTTCTTTCTATAGTCTTTGTTAGTGTTTCCTCTCCTCTTAAAATTTCTAATTCTACAGTACTACCTTCTTCTCCTTTTATTTTGTTAGAAATTAAAGTTAAGTCTTTCCCTGTACATTCCTCTCCATTTATCTTTTTTATAATATCGCCAGTTTGTAATCCAGCCTCTTCTGCTGGTGAACCTTCTATTGGTAATAGTACAATTATATTATCATATCTGTCTTGTGTCATATATACGCCTATACCTACATAGTTTCCATTAACGCTTACCATTAGTTCTTCATATTCATCTCTTGTTAAGTATTCTGTATATTCATCACCCAGTCCTTCTACATATCCTTTTATTGCTGCTTCTTCTAATTCTTCATCAGATTTTGTTACTCCTAAATAATATTTATCTAAATATGCTTTTATTAGTTTTATCTTTGTATCTAAATCGCTTGTTTGTGTAGTTGTAACCACTTTTGCAAGTCCTTGGTCTGTTTTGGTAATATAATTATACACTAACATTGATGTTACTAAAAATGTTATTAGTGCAGTTACTATTATTAGCATCACTGATTTATATACTCTATTTTTTTGTTCAAAATCCATTGTATGCCTCCTAAAAATATTATATTAAAGCTATTAAAATTTATGTATTTATATTTTTAGAAGCGACATTTTAGTGTCGCCTCTTTATTATATGTATTTATTATAAATAATTACGTGGATCTCTTCTACTATCATTTCCCCAATATGACCAATTATATGGAGAAACTCTTACTTCAAAGTGTAAGTGTGGGCCTGATGAATTACCTGTATTTCCACTAAGCATAATTAATTGTCCTTTTTTTACTACATCTCCTGGTTTTACATAGAAGGTTCCATTTCCATGGCCATAAAGTGTTCTCATTCCACCTGAATGTTGTATACATACATAGTTTCCTAAGCCACCATTAGACCATCCTGCTGCAAGTACTACTCCTTCTGCTGCTGCATATACTTCTGTTCCAACTGGCACTCCATAGTCTAATGCTCCATGATATCTACCACTACTATAATACATAGTTGCTGTAATTACTCCAGATTTGACTGGTCTTTGTAGTGTTCCTGTTCCACCTAAATCTGCAATTTTATCACTGTATTTAGTTTCCATTGCTTTTAATTCTCTTGTTATTGCATCATTTGCTGCTTTTAATTTTTCTAATTCTGAATTTAATTCTTTTTCACTATCTGACAATTCATTTACATATTGTTCTTTTGTTGCTTGTGAACTTTTTAGTGCACTTGCTTTTTGTTCTTTATTTTTCTTTGTTACTTCTATTTGTTCTTTGCTTGTTTCTAATGTTTTTTTAGCTTCTGCTATTTCATTTTTATTTTTTTCAATTTGGTCCAACATTTGATTATCTAAATCTGCTATTTCTGAAACCACATACCAATTAGAAACCATGTCCCATAATGAACCTCCGCCTAGTAATACGTCTAAATATGTAGTTTCTCCGGCTTCATATTGTGCTACTATTCTGTTTTTAAAAGTTTCTTCTTGCTTTGTGTAGTTTTTTTCTGCTTCTTCTAGCTTTTCTTGAGATTCTTTAATATCATTTTCTAAATCGTCTATTTTATATTCTAATTCATTTATTTCAGATTGATATCCACTTATTTGTGTATTTAAATCTTGAATTTGTTTCATTGTGTCTGACATTTCTTCTTTTACTGCACTTATTTCACTTTGTGTTTGTTTTATTTGTTCATTTATGTCACTTTGCTTGTTTTGCAATTCAGATTTTGTTGCAGCTAAAGATACTACAAGATTAGTTGATAAAATTATTACTATTAATAATGCTACTATTAATACTTTTTTACTTTTCATTTTTTCCTCCGTTTTTTAATTTTGGCTAGCATTCTCTTGATTCTCTGATGTAGTGTTTTCCTGATTGTTATCTGTTTCTTTTGTTATCTTTTTGCCTGTTATATATGGCAATGAATCTACATGCTGACCATTTATCCTTACCTCGAAGTGTAAATGTGGACCAGTTGACCATCCGGTCGAACCAGCTTTCATTATTATATCACCTCTTTTTACGGTTTGTCCAGTCTGAACTAGAATTTCTGAACCGTGTCCATACAAGGTACTTACTCCTCCTCCATGATCAATTAAAACCATGTTTCCATATCCTGTTGAAGAATATCCTGCTTTTGTTACTACGCCATCGTTTGCAGCAATTATATATGCTCCCATTGGCATTGCAATATCTGTTCCAGAATGAACTCTATGAGTTTTAAGTATTGGATGAACTCTCATTCCATATTTTGAAGTTATTGTTGAATATCCTGGTGCTGGCCATGCGAATTCTCCTCCAACATAATCTTCTCCAACTTTTATACTTGTTATTGTTACAATTTGTGCTTCTAAATTATCTAATTCTCTTTGATATTCTGCTATTTTAGCTTGTGTTTCTTTCTCGCTATCTGTTAATTGTTTTGCATAACTGTTTTTTATAACTTTTGCATTTTCTAATGCTGTAGCTGTTTTCTCTTTGTTTTCTTTTACTGTTTTTAGATTTTTTTCTCTTTCTGTTAGTGTTGTTTTTATTTTTTCTATTTCATTTTTTTGTCTGTCTATATTATCTAGAAGGTTTCTATCATATTTTGCGATTTCACCAATTAGATAATAATTAGATATAAACTCTGACAGAGTGTTTGAACTTAATAAAACATCTAAATACTGTACATCTCCAGCTTCGTATTGTGCTACTATTCTGTTTTGAAATGTTTTTCTTTGTATTTTGTAATTGTTTTCTAAATTTGTTAATTTTTCCTCTGCAGTTTTTATTTGATTTTGTAATGTTTCTAGTTTTCCATTTAATTCATCTACTTGGCCCTGATATGTTTCAATTTTTTGATCTAAATTATCTATTTGTTTTAATGTATCGGTTAATTCTATTTGAATATTTTCTACTTGCTCATTAGCTTCTGTAATTTGATTATTTAGCTCATTTTTTCTGTTTTGTAAATCTATTAAATCATCTGCAATTACAACTGTAGTAAATGAAACTAATACAACTACTATTAGTAAACAAGTTAAAATTATTTTTTTTGGCATTGCATCACCTTCTTAAACGTCAAGGTATTTCTTCATTGATATTGAGCTACCAATAATACCAATTCCAACTCCTAATACTAAATAAACTAATACTATTTCTCCTAGTAAATCTCCAAATGTTAGTAAATTAACTCCAAGTTTTTGCCATGTTACTGATTCTGTAAGTTTTGTTGCTAAAGCATTATAACCTCCACCAACTATTAAAATAGATATTATACTTGAAAGTATCCCTATTATTATACCTTCTATCAAGAAAGGAGTTCTAATAAATCCGATTTGTAGCTCCTACATATTTCATTATTGAAATTTCTTTTCTTCTTGCATGTACTGTAAGTTTTATTGTGTTGGAAATTATAAATAAAGATATTAAAATTAGTATTGCAAATATTGCAAATGTTACAATTCTTATTGCTTTACCTACATTTGCTAGAGTTTCTATTGTGCTTGATTTGTTTTGTATTTCTTTTACATTCTCTAAATTAGATACTGCATTATATACTTGATTATTTAAAGATAAATCTGTTAGTGTAATTATATATGATACCTCAAAAAAGTCTGGTGTAAATCCATCTAATGCTTTTGCATTATCTCCAAGTCTTTTTTTCATTGTGTTATATCCTTCTTCTTTAGATACCATTTCTATTGTATTTATTCCATCTATTTTTCCTAATTCTTCTTTAAGTTTTTCTATTTGATCATCTGTTGCTTCTGGATACATAAATACTTGCATTCCTTGTTCTTTTTCTAATCCTTTTATTGCATTATTTATGTTTTGTCCTATTACAAAGAATAATCCAAACATTAACATTGTTGCACACATTACTCCTAAACAAGAGAATGTGGACTTTTTATTTTTAAATACATTTCTAAAACCTTCTGATAAAAAATATCCTATTACATTATATTTCACTTACTATACCCACCTTTTCTATCATCTCTAACTATTACGCCTTTTTCTATCTCGATAACTCTTTTTTTCATTTTGTCTACTATATCTTTGGCGTGTGTTGCAATAACTACTGTTGTACCTCTTAAATTGATCTCGTTAAGCAAATTCATAATGTCCCAAGCTGTATCTGGGTCTAAATTTCCTGTTGGCTCATCAGCAATTATCATAGATGGATTATTTACCAATGCTCTTGCAAGAGCTACTCTTTGTTGCTCTCCACCAGACAATTCATTTGGATAAACTTTTGCTTTTCCACTTAATCCTACCAATGAAAGCACCATTGGAACTTGTCTTCTTATGTGTTTTGGTGTAGCCTTTACTATATTCATTGCAAATGCTACATTCTCATAAACTGTTTTATCTGCCAACAATCTAAAGTCTTGAAAAACTACTCCCATACTTCTTCTTAAATATGGTACTCTTTTAGGCTTTAAAAAAGTTGTATCTTTACCATTTATAATTATATTTCCTGATGTTGGTTCTTCCTCTTTTAGTATTAGTTTAATAAGTGTTGATTTTCCGTGAACCAGATGCTCCTACCAAAAATGCAAACTCTCCTTTTTCTATTTTAAAGTTAGCATTATTTACGGCTTCGGTTCCTGTACTGTATGTTTTATAAACATTTTTGAATTCTATCATATTTTGACCTCTTTTACTTAAATATACATTAATATTATAATAATAATAGCTTAAAAAAGCAATAAAAAATGACATTTTTCAAGAAATTGTCATTTTTTTGTAATATAAATTTTTAATTGATTTTAAAGGAATTGGCCACGCATAATTGACGTCTTATTACGCATGGCCACAATGTCCCTATTCAGGCACACTACCAGGAGACGAACGTTAATTCCTACAATGCAACACTTATAGGACATCTCCTTTTTAATTCCGTTGCCTTATTATATTAACATAATTTCGCTAAAAAGTCAATTATGCTCTATTGTTTCTATTATGTTTTGTGCCGTTAATCCAAATACCTTTAATAGTTCTTTTGCTGGTCCAGATTTTCCAAATCTATCTTTCATTCCCATTCTTATTAGTTTTGCAGGATATTCTTCTGTTAACACCTCAGAAATAGCACTTCCGTAAGCCACCAATTATATTATGATCCTCAATTGATATCAATTTTTTAGTTTCTTTTGCACATTTTATAATTAGCTCTTTATCTATTGGCTTTATTGTGTGTATATCAACTACTCTTATATTTATTCCTTTCTTTTCTAGTTCTTCTTTTGCTTTTATTGCTTCTGGAACTACTACTCCAGTTGCAAATACTGTTGCATCTGTTCCTTCTCCTATTTGAACTCCTTTTCCAATTTCAAATGTTTGGTCTTCTCCATATATTTGTGGTGTGCTTAATCTACAAAGTCTTAAATATACCGGGCTGTTTATTTTAGAGATTTCCTCTACTGCCCATTTTGTTTCTCTATCATCACTTGTACACATAACTGTCATATTAGGCAAACTTCTCATCATACCTAAGTCTTCTAACATTTGGTGAGTAGCTCCATCTTCTCCAACTGTAACTCCAGCATGTGACGCGCATATTTTTACATTCAACTTTGGATGTGCTATGCTATTTCTTATTTGATCATAGCTTCTCCCACATGCAAACATTGCAAAACTGCTTGCAAATACAGTTTTCCCAAATGTTGCAAGTCCTGCAGCTGTACTCATCATATCTTGTTCTGCAATTCCCATATCAAAGAATCTTTCTGGAAATTTTTTTGCAAATATTGATGTTTTTGTTGCAGCAGATAAATCTGCATCTAATACAATTATATCCTTATTTTTCTCTCCCAATTCCGCTAATTTTTCCCCATAGCTTTGCCTTGTAGCTTTAAGATTTTCGCAATCCATATTTTTTCCTCCTCTATTTTTTATACCAGTCTTTTATTATTTCATCTGGTATTTTCAAGTTTCCTTTTCCTATGCCAATCTCAACACTTGGCCTTTTTGTACCATGATAGTCTGTTCCACCACTTGTATATAAATTGTTATCTTTGCAATACTTTAATAATTCTAATGTTTGTTCTTCTGTAAAATTACTATAATAACATTCTATTCCATCTAAATTGCTATCTTTTATTAATTGTGTTATATATTCAATTTTATCTTTTACCCATTTGTATTCATGCACATGTGCTAAAAAAGCTACTCCTCCTGCTAAATGCACTTGTTTTACAGTTTCTGCTGGTGATGGATAGTCATCTTTTTTATCTAAAAAGAACATATTGTTCCTGTTATATACATAGTCTTTTTTAAAATTACAAAAACTCTCCCATAAATCTTTTGGGACTTTTGTTTCGTTTTCTGGGTGTTTTTTTATTTCATTGTATATTACAACACTTCCCCAATCACTATCTGGATCCCACTCAATTTCTTCTATTGGATCTAATTCTAATCCATATGCCTTTGCTTGTTTATACAAATGCTTTAAGTTTTTAATTTCTAACATTCTATGTGTTTTGTTTTTATAGTTTTTCTCTAAATATTCATTAAATTTGTCTATGTCAATATTGTACGCTAATATATCAATTACTCTATCTTTATAATAATTTTTAAGTTCTACTCCTGGAATTATTTTTCCAGAAAAATATTGTTTTACATCAATATTTCTTAATTCGTAATGTCCATTTACACTTTCATGGTCTGTTATAGACATGTATGATAATTCATGTTTTTGTGCTTTTTTTAATACGTCTATTACGCTATCTGAGCCATCTGAATTGTTTGTGTGAATATGTAAATCTATCATTATTCCATCTCCTAATACTTACTTAGTTCCTCCATAGCCATTTTATATTCTTCTTCATTTGGTGCTTTTCCATGCCAATCTGCTTTATTTTCCATAAAAGAAACGCCTTTCCCTTTTATTGTTTTTGCAATAATCGCTGTTGGTTTTTCTTTTATTGTTTTAGCTTTGTCAAATGCCCTTATCAATTTTTCTATATCATGTCCGTCTACATTAATTACTTCAAAGCCAAAACTTTTAAGTTTTTCGTCTAATGGATAAATATTTTTTACTTTATCTACATTTCCATCTATTTGTAAATTATTATTATCTATTATTAAACATAAGTTATCTAGTTTTCTATGACTAGATGTCATCGCAGCTTCCCATATTTGTCCTTCTTGTACTTCTCCATCACCACAAATGCAATATACTCTAACACCTTCATGATTTAATTTAGATGCAAGTGCCATTCCATTTGCAACTGATAATCCCTGTCCTAAAGAACCTGTTGACATATCTACTCCTGGTGTTTTTTGCATATCTGGATGTCCCTGCAACATTCCATCAACTTTTCTCAATTTTTTTAATTCATCTTTTTCGAAATATCCTTTTTCTGCAAGTACAGCATACAATGCTGGGGCAACATGACCTTTTGATAGAACTAATCTATCTCTTGTTTTTGCATTAGGTTCTTTTTCATTTACATTCATTTGGTTAAAATATAATACTGTTAATATGTCTGCAACAGATAATGAACCACCCGGATGACCAGATTTTGCATTATAAGTTCCCTCTATTATGCCTTTTCTAACATTGTTTGCAATATGTTTTAATTCTTCAATATCGGTAATTTTCAAATAATTCACTCCCTACTTATAAATAGTTTTACTACTAATATTCTATATTATTATAATTTTAATTTCTACAATTTTTATAAATTATTTTTTATTGTTTGAGAGGTGAGATGTTGGAGGTGTGAAGTGCGAGGTGTGATGTGGGAGGTTGGAGGTTGGAGATTGGAAATCAATTGAATAGGGAAATCTTCGATTTTTCCTATTCAACAAAAAAGAACAGATATAAAATCTGTTCTTAAAAACATTAGTTTTGTGTATATGGTAATACGGCAATATGTCTTGCTCTTTTTACAGCTTGTGTAATATCTCTTTGATGTTTTGCGCAAGCACCTGTTGCTCTTCTAGGTAATATTTTACCTTTTTCGTTTACAAATTTTCTTAATTGTTCTGGATTTTTATAATCTAAAACAAAATCTTTATTGCTACACATTACACATACTTTTTTTCTAACTTTTCTAAATCTAGGATTGTAATCTTCGTCGCCGTTATTTCTTCTTTTATTATTTCTTGCGTTTTGTTTTCTATCTGCCATTTTCGTCTTCCCCCTTCTCAAAATTTGCCCTGCAAATTTTGTATTCTTGTTCTTACTTTTTCATTATTCAATGACACCCTTAATAGTGTCTATTATTTTTTATTCTAGAATGGTAATTCATCATCTGATGATACAGAAAATTCTGATGATTCTGATACAGTTTTTCCAAATGTATTTTCAAAATTTGATGATGTATCTCCATCTCTTTTACTATCTGCAAAATAAGCTTCTTCTGCAACTACTTCTGTAACGTAATGTTTTTGTCCTTGGTCATCTTCCCAATTTCTTGTTTGAATTCTACCAATTACTCCAACTTGTTGTCCTTTTTTAAAGTATTTGCTACAAAACTCTCCAGTTTTGCTCCAAGCTACTACATTAATAAAATCTGCTTGTCTTTCTTCTCCTTGTCTTGCAAATCTTCTGTTTACTGCTAATGAGAAAGATGCTACTAATGTGTTATTTGTTTGTGTGTATCTAACTTCTGGATCTCTTGTCAAACGCCCCATTAATACTACTTTGTTCATATATTATTCCTCCTCTTTAACAACAATAAACTTTATAACTTCGTCAGTTATTCTATATACTCTTTCTAATTCAGTAATTGATTCTGGTTTAGCTTCAAATTTGAATATAACATAATATCCTTCTTTGTTCTTTTTGATTTCATAAGCTAATTTCTTTTTACCAGCTTCTTCAACTGAACTAACTTTACCATCAGTATTAATTAAATTTGAGATTTTTTCTATTAATGCTTTAATAGCTTCTGCCTCTAAATTTGGATTAATAATGATAACACTTTCGTATTTGTTCATTATTCTTTCACCTCCTTATGGATTATAACCCATACTACATACGCATGAGTAAGGAAAAAATAGCAATGCTATTTTTCAAACATTGCTATTTTATCATTTTTTACATAAAAAGTCAATTGTTAATTTGAGATTAATTCTCCAGTTGTTGCGCTGTAATATTCTACTTTTGCATTCGTTGCCCCCCATGGCGCATTTGCAAGACTTGTCTTTCCGTCTTCTACATATACCTTTATTGTCAAATTTTTTTGTTGACACGCTGCAAATATTGTTCCAAAATCACTTACTGGTTTTCCTATTTCACCTAGTATTACTTCTTTTAAACCTGTACAAAAAGCAAATGGTTGATATCCATAACTAGTATTACCCGCATTTGGTATCTCTAATCTTTCTATTGATGTACATTTGTAGAATGCATATGCCCCTATTGAAGTTACTCCTTCTGGTATTTTTTCTATTTTTATATTTGCACAATCACGAAATGTTGAACCTTCAATTGATTTTATATTATTAGGTAAACTTGTTATGGACAAATTTGTACAGCCATTAAATGCATTTTCTCTTATTTTTGTTACTTTATCTGCATTGGGGATTTCTGTCCAATTTATTTCTGTATTTCCTTGATATTCCCTTCCCAATACTAAATTTACCAATTCTCCTGTTGTTGAACTATAATATTCTATTGTAGCGCTTGTTGCTCCCCACGGCTCTTTTGCAAGACTTGTTACTCCCTCTTCTACATATACCTTTATTGTCAAATCATTTTGCTGGCATGCTGCAAATGTTGTTGTTCCAAACTCTTTTGCTGGTTTTTCTATTCCTCCTAGTACTACTTCTTTTAATCCTGTGCAAAGAGCAAATGCTTGATATCCATAACCAGTATTGCCTGCATTTGGAATCTCTAATCTTTCTATTGATGTGCATTTGTAGAATGCATATGGCCCTATTGAGGTTACTCCTTCTGGTATTTTTTCTATTTTTATATTTGCACAATCACGAAATGTTGAACCTTCAATCGATTTTATGTTATTAGGCAAACTTGTTATTGACAAATTTGTACAGCCATTAAATGCATTTTCTCTTATTTTTGTTACTTTATCTGCATTGGGGATTTCTGTCCAATTTATTTCTGTATTTCCTTGATATTCCCTTCCCAATACTAAATTTACCAATTCTCCTGTTGTTGAACTATAATATTCTATTGTAGCGCTTGTTGCTCCCCACGGCTCATTTGCAAGACTTGTTACTCCCTCTTCTACATATACCTTTATTGTCAAATCACTTTGTTGGCACGATGCAAACACTGCTCCAAGATTTTTTGCTGGCCTTTCTATTCCACCTAGTACTACTTCTTTTAAACCTGTACAAAAAGCAAATGCTTGATGCCCATAGCCAGTATTACCTGAATTTGGTATTTCTAATCTTTCCATTGATGCACATTCATAAAAAGCCTTTACTCCTATACTTGTACATGAGTTTCCAAACACTACTTTTGTTATTTGTGTTTTATCTATTCCCGCATCTGTATATGTTGTAGAATTTATTGTTGCTTCTTTTGTTACTAATATTTGCTCTTCACTATTTGAATCCAAGTAATATATTAATGTAGGCTCCATATCAAATATTGCAGTATACGTCGCATCTTTTGTTACTTCTATTACATAATTTTTGTCTGTGCTTTGTAACTTTCCATCTAAATACCATCCTTTAAATTCGGATGTATATTCCACTTCATTTATAGTTTTTGTTTGAGTTTTTGCTATTAATGTAACTTTTTCTCCTTCTTTATATCTTGTACCTTCTGCAGTTCCGCCTTCTACTGTTCCATAACCTTGAACCAATACTCTTATTTTCTTTTTACTTAAGTCCTCAATTCTATCATTAATAGAATTATTCTCTTCTTGATAAAAAATTCTATCTCCTTTTTTTATTCCCTTTAAGTAAACAATACCCATACTCTCATTTATTACATAAACATCTGATTTGTTTAATTGTAATTCGTCACTTTTTCCGATAATCTTTTCCGAAATTTAATGTTAAATTATCCAATTTAGATAAATCTATTTCCCAATATGTAACTTCATCTATATCTATTTTTCTTTCGGTTTTAGGAAGTTCATTATATTTTTTATAGTAGTTTAATATTTTGTCTGATAATATGTTTAAATCAGCTATCATTTTATTATATTTATAATTGCTTTTTGATAAATTTGAATTATATATTACAGTCCCTGTTAGTATTAGTAGTATTACCACTGTAACAACAAGAGCTATAATTGTTATTCCTTTATTATTTTTTACCACTTTTTTCATTTGTTTTCCTCCACTAAAATCTAATTTTATTATACTGTAATAGTTTTGCAAAAACAATATATTTTTAAATTAAATTGGAGTTAATTTTAAGCTAATTTTTACAATCCATTTTGTTCCAAAATTATATCATTAACTTTTTTCTTTAAATCAAATCTTTTATTTTCTTTTATTACAATTATCCATAAATATACTATAACTAAAAATATTGATATATTTTTTAAATATAAAATTAAAATGCTAGAAATTGCAGTTAAAGCAATTGCTAATATATTCGAAATCTTATTTACTACTAAATCTGCTACCATATTATTTTTATATTTTAGTTTTATAAATCCTTTTAAAATTCTGCCACCATCTAATGGATATATTGGAATTAAGTTAAAAAATGCAACTAATATATTTGAATAAATTATAGTTTGCTTTAAATTTTCATCAATATGTATAAATAAAGTTATTATAGAGATTAATATATTTGTTAATGGTCCTGCAAATGCAATTAGTATTTTTTTAGTTTCCACTAATTTTCTATAACCATAACTTTCAAAAGTTACTGCTAGTCCAAATGGCATTATATTTAGTTTTTTTGGTTTTAACTTCAAAAGTAAACCTGCAAAAATATGTCCGAAACTCATGGATTAGTGCAAAAAACATTATTAAAGCATATAATTCAATTTGTTTTGTTAGTAAAAACAAAATAATAAACAAGAAAATTTGTAAGTTTATTCTTATTTGCATTTTAAAACCTCCTAAAATTTTAGAATCAAATCTGGGTCAACATATCTATTTTCTTTTCTTATTTCAAAATGCAAATGTGGTCCTGTAACATTACCTGTTGCTCCTGTTTCTCCTATTTCCTGTCCTTGTTTTATTGTATCTCCTTGATTTACATATATTTTACTGCAATGTGCATATAGTGTCATAACATCTCCATTTGTAATTTTTACATGATTTCCATAGTTTCCTTGTGATGAAACCTCTTCTACTATTCCTTCCATTGAAGCAATAAATACTGTTCCAGTATTTACCGCAATGTCTATACCTGTATGATATTTAGGAACTTTTGGATCTGTTGGATTTCTTGGTCCATATCTTGAGGTAATTACCCCTTTTAGTGGTACTATTAATGATTTTGTTGCAATTATATCTTTTGCATCTTTTTCCATTTCACTTAAATTCTCATCTGTATTTGCTACCTCTTCTCCTCCAATATTTTCTACATTACTTTCTTCGTTTGTTGCAGTGTTTTCTTCTAAATTATTATTTTCATTTTCTGTTTGATTAGTTTCCTCTTGATCTTGTGCATTTTCTTCTTGTGCTTCTTGATTGTTTTCTAAATTAAGCTCTTCTTGTTTCTTATTAATAATACCATTTATATATTCTTTACTTTGATTATATAGATTTTGAATGTTAATATCATAAGACAATATCTCTTTTGCTTTATTAATTACATTTTCGGAAAAAATATAATTCGTATTTTGAATCATATAAAAAATGCTATATATTACTACACAAATCACAATTTGCAATACCATTTTTTTAATCATTGTATAATTAGGTTTTTCTTCTTCTCTTATTCTAACTGAACTCCTGTCCAAATTCTGGTTTCTTCTTTTGTAATAAATTTCTTCTGCCCTTCTTATTCTTTCATCAGGGGTAAGAGTTCTTTCCATAAAAAAACACCTCTTCCTTTGTAATACATTTTTGCAATCTCTTGCTTAAATATATTCAAAGAAAAAGGTTTTAGAACTTGTATATTGTTAGCTTGTATATTTTCTATTTAGTATAGTAATTAGAACCTAATATACTATTACTATTATTTAATAAATTTTCAATCATTTTATAATCTATCATATCTATATGTCTATCTCCGTTTAAGTTTCCAATTAAAAAGTACCCAGTTAACTCATTATTATAATAATTGTATCTCTCATCATCTATTCCTAATATACTTTTAATGTCCTTTTTATTCGTTAAATATTGATTCATTTCATTTTCATCATTTTCTGTAAGATATCCGTCTCCATCCACATCTGCTATAAACATTTTATTGTATCTTAGTCCATTAGATTTATCTTCATCATTAATATCTTTCCCCTCTAATTTCTTTGCTTCCTCTAAAGTTACCTTTTTCCAGTTGTAGAAAATAAGCACGTTATCACTGTTTCCTTGATCATAATATACTACAAATTTATGTCCATCTACGCCTGTTTCTTTAGATATTTTTGCTAAATTTGTCATTGTTTCATCACTTAATACATAACCTGTATTTTGACAATATTCTATTTGATAATCTGCTAAATTTTCTTTTATTTGTGCTATATCATAATCATATGCTACATCTCTTGTCTTTTTAAATAATCCCACATTTGCTGATAAATTAATAGTTACACCAACCAATATTAACATTACAATTATTGTAATTATTAGTGCTATTAATGTTATTCCATTTTTATTTTTCATTTTCTTTTGTACCTCCGATTTTATATATTATATTCTATATATTGTTTGTAGCAATGTCAATATTTTGATTTTATCTTATTAAAAATGTGGCAATTAGCATTATTCCTAAAAATATTGCTAGTCCTTTTGCTCTTTTATATTTATTCTCAATTTTCTTGTTTATCTTATAATTATTTCTTTTATCCTTTTCCAGCTTTGATAAATAATTATTAACTACCATCTCAGCTTCATTTATTATATATCTTTTTGAATTATATTTACTTTCTCCTTTTTTATTTTTAGCTTTGCTCTCTGCTAAATCTAAACTTTTTAATTTTACATTTGGTTTTAACACTACAATAGCCTCTTCAACTATGTTAGATGGTAAGTTTTTAAGTACAACCATATTTTTCATACTTTCAATATTCATATTGGAATCCTCCCACAAAAGCGTATATATAAATTTTTTCCACTTTTTATGAGATTATACATTTATTACATTATATATTCCAGTTGAAACACATTCTGCCATATCTATTATTATGCTTAACGGCATATTTTGAAGTGCATTAAAATTATGTTTTGGATTTTTAAAGTCTTTAGCCACAATTCCTTTTATACTTATATCTCCTATGTATAAATTTCTTTTATTTATGCCACTTCCTATGTTCATTTTATTTTGATTTACAATTATTGTGCCTATTTTATTATTACAAGATAATGCTGCATCTATTGCAATTATAAAAGCTTCTTGCTTCTGAATTTGATTTATTATACTATACACGTTTTTTATACTTACTATATTTTCTATATCCCCTATTACTTCTATGTTCTCTTCTTGTGAAAAAAAATGTTTTAATTTACTTCCAACAAGTGGGCCAAAGCAATCTCCGATAACTCTATTTGTTCCAATGCATAAAAAAATAAGTTTTGAAATTTCTATGTCTTGGATTTTTTGTCTTAAATTATTGCTAAAGTCACATACGAAGTTGTTATAGATTTCTTCTTTAAAAGTCATAAATTACTCCTGATTTATATTTGACAAAATGGGATTTGTGTGAACGATTCTAGGGACTGTCCCTCTTTTGTTGAATGACAAAAGGGGACTGTCCTGAATCGTAAATGCAATGTGTTTTGCGTTTTCGGGCAGACACAGGGCCTGCCCCTACATCATTTGCAACAAATTTATTTTTGGGCGTATGCAATACGCCCCTACAAATCACACCTCCCACATCCCACCTCTCACCTCAATAAAACAAATTTCCAATTTGCTTATCTAATTTTATGTGTAATTATCTTTATTATGACCTGGTGCAATAATTATATTTACGCTTTCTATTCTGTTGTATTTTTTTATAATATCTTCTGAAAAACTTGCTACTTCGTTTGAAACTACAATAGTTGTATAGTTTTTGTCTACTAGTTCTCTTATTTTTTCGTCTGTTTTTTCTAAATCATTTATTTTATATACATCCATTCCGAAACTTTCAAATATTTTAAAACTTTTTCTATCATTTGAAGCTTTTAACCAAGAAATGCTCATATAAATCACCATATTTATTTTGGCTTTTTTTATAAGAATTATTCTTGCTTTTTTGCCAATTTTTATTGACTTTATTTTCCATTTTCTGTATAATGTTTTTAAAATAGGAATGAGAGTAAGCAGATGTGGTTTGCCTCCTACATAAAGGAGGTGAGGCTTATGATAGAAAACACTTTACTATTAATAATTAAATTACTATTTGCTGGTTTTGTATCAGTAACTATCATTGCTTTTGCCTTAATTATTGCTATTTGCATAATTTTGAGTAGAAGTAACTAATCCAATAAAAAAACAACACATCTAGCTTTCCCGAGCGATGTGTTGTTTTAACACTAACCGGCAAACCACGTTTGTGGTCTCCCATTTCTATTTTTATTATACCATAAATCTATCTTTTGTAAATACTTTTTGACAAATTTTAAATCTCTCTATTTGAATTTCCATTTGTATAGTCTTGTCCTTCCAGTCTTTCTCCTCTTTTTTGTATATCTATAATTCTTTGAATTTCTTCTTTTGTTTCTTCTAGTATATCTATTCTTATTGAGTCTGTTTGTAAGTCTTTATAGCTTATTGATGTTATTTTTGAGTTGTATATTAAATTGTTGCAATTTATTCTGTCTGTATATATCGAAAATTCAAATCCCATTCTATCTTTTAGAGTATATCTTCCTTTTTGACACATTGCAGGACAATTCTTTAGTGTCCCTATTGTGCAATATTCTGTTGTCATTAATAAAGTTCTTCCATACACTATTGTTTCTTTTTCTATGTTTTCTGTTAATCCCTTTATTGTTTCTTTTTCAGCTTCTGGGGGTACTATATATTTACAAACTCCAAGTTTTTTTAGTTCTTCTACTGTAAAATTATTTTCTATGTTCATTGTATAATTTGCAACTAGCTTTTTGCCATTTATTCCAAGCTTTTCTAGTTCATATATCTGAGATAAATTTGATATAACTATACCTTCTACTCTTTCTGCTATTTTAGGCAAATTGTTATACAATAGTTTTTCATAATTTGATTTTGTTATAGCTGGAAGTAGTATATATGTACTAAATTTTTTAGATATATTTTCTATGCTTTCTTTTAAATCTTCATCTAAAAAATATTTAAATGGTATATACACATTGTCTACATTTTTTAGATTAGCATAATCAATTTCCTTGCTAATTTTATTTAAACATAATGTAACTTTTACTTCTTCTTTTGATATAAATTTTTCTTCTTTAACGTCTAATTTTAGATTAACTTGCTCTCTTTTAAATGATTCTAATAGTTTATGTTCTAGCTCTTCTAGTCCTCTTCTTCTTATTTCATTTAAGCTACTTATTGGAACAATTATACTTTCATCCATTTTTATATTAATATTTTCAATTTTAAAAATTGTATTTCCTGTTTTAGATAATTGCTCTTCAATTCTTTTACTAGTTATTCCTGCATTATCTGCTTTTTTTACAACAGAATCTCCTTCTAGCTTTACACTTATATTTGTATCTATATCTTGTAGTTCTAGTTTTATAGTTTCATCTTGCTTTAGCTCTATATTGCAATTTACTTTTCTTTTTATATTTTCTTTACCTATTTTTTGATCCATTTCTTGGTTTAGTTTTATAGATACAGTTTTATACACTTTATCTTTTGGCTTTATTTTTCCTTTTATTCTACCTATTGTTACTATATCATCTGCCTTTGCCATTTTTATATTATTATTTTTTTGCATAAGCTCTGAAGTTTTACAACTCGAATCTCCTATTGCTATACTGTCTCCTAAATCCAGCTCTTTGCATAATTTTATTTTTACATGTCCCTTATTTGGATTATATGATATTACTTCTCCTAAAAGAGTTCCTATATGGTTTGGTCTTTTGGTATACATCATATTTTTGCCAAGTTTTCCTTTAAGATAGCCTGTGCTAAATCCACCTCTATTAAATATTTGCATTAGCATTTCTCTATCTTTTTTATCAACCACATATTCTTGATTACTTTCTGCTAAATCAATATATTTTCTATAAATGCTTGTTACTATTCCAACATATTCCTTTGATTTCATTCTGCCTTCTATTTTAAATGATTTTACTCCTGCTTCTATTAGTTCTGGTAAAATATCTAATGTACATACGTCTTTTGAGCTTAAAAGATATCCTTTTTCTTGCTCTTGTCCATCTTTTAATAAGGAATATGGTAGTCTACAAGTTCCTGCACACCTGCCTCTGTTGCCACTTCTTCCACCAATTAAACTGCTCATTAGGCATTGTCCTGAATAGCAAATACAAAGCGCACCATGAATAAATACCTCTATTTCTATATTGGTATTTTTACATATATTCTTTATTTCTTCTATTGAAAGTTCACGAGCAAGCACACATCTTGAGTAGCCAAGTTTTTCTATCTCTTTTACTCCGTCTAAATTGTATATTGTCATTTGAGTACTGCTATGAACTTCAAGCTTTGGAAATAGTTCCATTATTTTTTTAGCTAGACCTAAATCTTGCACAATTACTGCATCTATTCCACTATTGTATGCAAATTCTACTAGTTTTAAGGCTTCTTCAAATTCCTTGTTTTTTATTAATATATTTAATGTTAAATGTGTTTTTACATTACGAAGCTTTGCATATTTAATTGCCTTTACTAGCTCTTCATCTTCAAAATTTCTACCATTAACTCTTGCATTAAATTTATCTAGTCCAAAATATACTGCATTTGCTCCATTTTGTACTGCCGAAACTAAGCACTCAAAGTCCCCTGCTGGTGATAATAACTCTATATTACTCATTTATTTCGTATCCTACTTCTTCTATTTTTTTCTTTAATACTTCATTATCTATATCTTTAGATAACTCTAAATCTACTCTTCCTGTTTTTAAGTCTACATCTACATTGTTTACTTCTTCTAATGTTAGTAATTCCCTTTTTACTGCATTTGAACAATGTTCACATTGCATTCCTTTTACATATATTGTTTTTGTCATATTTCTCACCTCTTTTTTTATTTTAAATTTTCTTAATGTTAATGCATTTGTTACAACACATATTGAACTTAAGCTCATTGCTAATGCTGCTATCATTGGGTTTAGCAATATTCCAAATGATTTATATAGCACACCACATGCAAGTGGAATTCCAATAGTGTTATAGAAAAATGCCCAAAACAAATTCATTTTTATATTTTTTATAACTGCTTTACTTAACCTTAATAAGTATACTACATCTGTCAAATTACTTTTTATTAAAACAACATCTGCAGATTCTATTGCAATATCTGTTCCTGCACCAATTGCAATTCCTACGTTTGCTCTTGAAAGTGCTGGTGAATCGTTTATTCCGGTCTCCTATCATTGCAACAATTTTACCTTGTTCTTGCAGACTACGTACTTTACTTTCTTTTTCTTGTGGTAAAACCTCAGAAATAATATTATCTATTCCTACCATTTTTCCAATTGCTTGTGCTGATGTTGTATTATCTCCTGTTAGCATATATGTTTCTATTTTCATATCTTTAAAACCATTTATTGCTTCTATGCTTGTTTGTTTTACTGTATCTGATATTGCAATAATTCCTAGCAATTTTTCATCATCTGATACAAATATTACTGTTTTAGCTTGTTCATATAATTTTTGATATATGCCTTCTGACTCTGATAGTTTAATGTTGTTTTCTTTCATCAAACTTTCATTTCCAGCAAAATAGGTATTGTTATTTATGTTTGCTTTTATTCCTTTTCCTTCAATCGCTTCAAAATTTTGTGCTTCTAAATCCTCAACTTCTTTTGTTTTTTCTAATATAGCTTTTGCTATTGGATGTTCAGATTTTGATTCTATTGCTCCTACTATTTTTAGTAGTTCGTCCTCTTGCATATTGTTAAATACAAATATGTCATTTACTTGTGGTTTTCCTACTGTTATTGTTCCTGTCTTATCTAAAACTATTGCATTTATTGAATGTGCAAGTTCTAAGCTTTCTGCTGATTTTATTAATATTCCATTTTCAGCAGCTTTTCCTGTACCTACCATAATAGAAACAGGTGTAGCAAGTCCTAAAGAACAAGGACAAGATATTACTAAAACTGAGATTCCAATAGAAAGTGCAAATTCAAATGGATATCCTAATAGTATCCAAATAATTGTAGCAATTACTGCAATCGTAATTACAATTGGTACAAACACCCCGACTTACTTTATCTGCTAATCTTCCAATTGGTGCTTTTGAGGCACTTGCCTCTTCCACTAGTTTTATTATTTGTGATATTGTTGTATCTTCTCCTACTTTTTCTGCTTTAAACTCTATTGCTCCATTTTTATTAATACTTCCAGAGATTACTTTACTTCCTATTTCTTTTTTTACTGGTATATGCTCTCCTGTAATTGTTGACTCATCTATATATGTTTGACCTTTTATTATTACTCCATCTACTGCAATAGTTTCCCCTGGCTTTACAACAATTATATCTCCAACTTTCACTTCTTCTATTGGAATCTCTATTTCTTTTTGCTCTTTTAAAATTGTAACTTTTTTAGGAGTTAAATCTAATAATTTATTAATTGCATTTGAAGTTTTATCTTTTGCTTTTGTTTCTAAGTATTTTCCAAAAGTTATTAATGTTAATATCATTCCAGCAGATTCAAAATACAAGTTCATTGCATAGCTACTTTCTCCCTGCCATATTTTATATATTGCAAAAATTCCATATACAATTGAAGCAAATGAACCTATTGCAATTAGTGAATCCATATTTGGTGCTCTTTTTATTAGTGCTTTAAAACCAGAAGTATAATATTTTCTATTTACATATACTATTGGTGCAACTAATATTAATTGTACAAAGCTAAATAGAACTAAGTTTTTATGGAATATATGTGGTAGTGGCAATCCTGCCATGTGTCCCATTGCAACATACATAAGTGGAATTAGAAATACAAATGATATTATAACTCTGTGCTTCATTTTATCTAGGTTGCTTTTATTTTGTCCTCCTTTTGTATTTGCATCATATCCTATACTTTGCACTGCTTTTATAATCTCTTGTTCTGTAATTATCTTCTTGTCGAAATCTACTATCATATTGTTATTTATTAAACTAACATTTACGCTATTTACGCCTTTTTGTTTTGATACTATTTTTTCTACATGATTACTACATGCACTACATGACATGCCAATTACATTAAACTTTACTTTCAACTTTTTACTCCTGTTCATTTCTATTATTAACTAATTTTATATTTTATATAAGCTAATGTCAATTATTAGATTGCAGTTCACACAAATTTAATAATTCTATTTTATTATATTTGTTTGAAAAGAATTATGATTTATGATATATTTTTATATAAAGAAAGAAGGGCTTTTATGAATCTTGATATTTACTCTCACAATTTAACAATTAATTATTCTGATGTTGATGAAAATAACCAAGTAACTAATAAAGGATTATTGCGTTTATTGCAAGAAGTTGCAGGTATTCACTGTGGGCTTTTAGGTTATGGTGTAAATGATACTCCTAGAACAGGTCTTGCATGGATTCTTTTAAATTGGAAACTTAAAGTTTTTACTCGTCCAAAAACTAATACTAATCTTTTAATTAAAACTTGGACTAGAAAGAAAACTCCTCTATTTGTATATAGAGATTTTGAAGTTTATGATAACGATTATAATCTTGTTGCAGTTGCAAGTTCTAAATGGGTTTTATTTAATGTAAATAATAAATCTATTAGTAGAGTTACAGATGGAGTAAATGAAAAATACATTCAAGTTAATAAAGAAGTTTTCCCTGAAAAATTTGAAGAAAAAATAAAAGAGCCTATAAACTCTGAATTTGTTTTGGATTACGCTGTTCAAAGAAGGGATATTGACACAAATCATCATGTAAATAATTTATATTATTTAGATTATGCTTATGAAGCATTACCTTTAGAAGTATTTAAAAATAACAAATTTTTAAATGTAGAAATTATGTATAAGCATCAAGCTACTCTTGGTGATACTCTTAGTCTTTTCTGTGCTCACACAAGTAATAATGAATATATAATTTCTATTAAAGATAAACTAGATAGCAAATTACATGCTATTGTAAAGTTATATTAAAACAAAAGAAGTGAACCATATAAAGTTCACTTCTTTTTGTTGCTTTTAATAATTTTCTGCTTTAATTTCAAAATATGCTCTTGGATGTGCACATACTGGGCATACCTCTGGTGCTTCTTTTCCAACACATATATGTCCGCAATTTCTACATTTCCAAATCTTATCTCCATCTTTGCTAAATACTAATCCGTTTTCTAGATTTTCTAGTAGTTTTTTATATCTTTCTTCATGTTCTTTTTCTATTTTTGCTACACCTTCAAACAAATCAGCTATGTGATCAAATCCTTCTTCTCTTGCTTCTTGTGCCATTTTGTCATACATATCTGTCCATTCAAAATTTTCCCCCTCTGCTGCAGCTTTCAAATTTTCTGCTGTTGATGATATTCCATTGTTTAATAATTTAAACCACATTTTTGCATGTTCTTTTTCATTATCTGCTGTTTCTTGGAATATTGCTGCTATTTGTTCATACCCTTCTTTTTTTGCTTTGCTAGCAAAATATGTATATTTATTTCTTGCTTGTGATTCTCCTGCAAAAGCTTGCATTAAATTTTTTTCTGTTTTTGTTCCTTTTAAATCTGCCATTTTACATTCCTCCTAAATTCTATTCTTATAATTTATAAATTATCACATACTAGAATTAAAAGCAAGCAAAATTTTGAATTTTATTTTGAAGTGTGAAATGTGAGGTGAGAAGTGTGATTTATAGGGCCAAAGCTTCGTAGTCCTTTCCCTATTCTTCGCACTTCTCACCTCACACTTCACACTTCGCAAAATTACAATTTATCTAATAGTGCTCATATATTTTTATTCTATTATATCAACTGTATTCTTGTTGTCTAATCCTTCCAAATTATAGTAAGTCTGTGGCACATCTCCCACTATTAATGTTTCTACTAACAATACTTGATTTACAATTTCTTCATGTATTGTTTTATATGGAGTTAAAATATTTGTATCACATTTTAACTCTAAATATATTCTATACATTGTTTGATTTATTCCTTGTGCTTGAAACTCTGTTTTTAATTCTGTTGTTATATTTCCTGTTGGTATAATTTTTATCTTTACTCCCGGGCCCATACCAGCTAAATATTTATTACCAGTTAATGCACCAATTGGAATACGTATTTCTTCGTTTTTTAGATTTTGGAGTTCTTTTTCTATTTTTAAAGCTACATCTGAGGCAATTTTATTTATAACCACCACATCTGTTTTTAATATATTTGTATTATTGGCTTCGTCCTTTACTACTGATACAATGTCTTTATAGTCTATATTGTCTAATGCAACACTACTTTGTGCATTTACTATTTCTGTTGCAATTGTTTTTGCTTTTTGTATGCATAAGCCATCAAATATTGGATCAATTGACTTTAATATACTGTAAAATGTTAATACACTTATGCATACTATTACGCAAACTGTTAAGATTTTTTTGTTTTTATTATTGTTTTTTGTATAAAATCCTTTTATTTTAGGAATGTTTATTCTTTTACGTGAATAAATACTATCCATTTTTTACACTGCTATTCTTTTCTTTATATATTTTGGTATATATAATTGCTGTCCTACATAAATCTTGTTTTCGTCTTCTATTTCATTTACTCTTGCAATGTCTTCGACTGTACTTCTAAACTTTTTAGCAATTTTCCATAAAGTATCTCCTGGTTTTACAAAATAGATTATCATACTATAAATGTTGTTTTGTCTACATTCTTTAACTTCTAAATCATCAATTATGCTTATTTTTTCTGTTTTTGAAATGCCTATATTAAATTGCATTGTTATATTTGCTTCTATGTTTCCATCTGACACAATAACGAAGTTATCTTGTTCTACTGTCAAGTCTGTATCTACATTGTTGTTTGCTTCTATAAGGTCTGATTGTGCTTCAAAATTAAATGGCAAGTTTATTCTTTTAGCTTCCATGCCATTGCTAACTTCATACAAGAACTCTATACTTAATTCTCCACTATACAGTATTTTTCCATTCATTACTTTTGTATCATTTATAATTGGTTTTGTATTTGCACAATATATTTTATTTGAGCCTACTTCTGGCATTGAAATTTGCTCTCTTATATTGCAATCTTGTCTGATATTTTGTTTTCCTGCTATTGTTGTTATATTCTTTTTATTAAATTCAACATCCTGTGATATGCTATACATATCTTCTATTAAATTAATTTCTTTACTTTCATACGCAAAGCAACTTAATTCCATTTCCGCTTCCACATAAATTGAATGAGTTTCCCCATTGTTTGGTTTTATTATTAAATTTTTTAATTTGTAATCAACATCACAAATATTATTATCATTTATATTTTCTATATCTATAAATCCCATTATAGGTATTTTTGTGCTAACATTATTTATTCTATTGTCCTCTGTTAAATACATTATCCAAATTTCTGCCTCTGCCTTTGCCAACACTTTATTATAACTTAACTTTACTTCTTTATTAACTATTTTTAAACTTGCATTCATTATTTCTGCTAAATCGTCTACACTGTCTACTGAAAGTGTATCTTTTGCATATACTCTTGTATTTCCTTCTCCTACCAATGAACTAATGCATTTATTGTTACTTAATGTTTGCATATCATCAAAATTTGTTATGCCAGTAATAATATCTGTTTGCTCATTAGAGTATAGTTTTGCTTCTACATCCAAACTTGCTTTTATACTTATTTTCCTTTCATTTATAATTCTGCAATCAATATTTTTAACTGAAACACTTTCGTTTAAAATCATATCTGGTCTACAATTATCAATATCGATTATTTGAGTAAAGTCTAATACTGTATTTAGACTTCTAATATTGCCGTTTTCACTGTCTGCTAGGTATATAATGTATGTATTTACACTACCATCTATTCTTATCTTTCCATCCATTACTTCTTTTTTATATACGCATGCTATTCCATTTGCGCTTATTATATTTAAGACATCTGGTTTAACATCATTTACAATAACATCTCCCTCTACGAATGTTTCTGCTCTCTTTTGTCCAATTATTTGGTTTATACATACATTCTCTTTTTCTGTTTCTACTGGCATATAAAATCCCTCCTTAAAAGTTTAATAATATATATTATATTAAGAAGGACAAAAAAAATTCCTAATAAATTAGGAATTTTTTCACGGCTGTCGAAATCTTTGATTTCGCTAACAGCCAATTATCTTACTTTTGTATTGGTGGAATTAAAGGACAATATCCTTCTCCATCAAAAACGGAAACCTCTAAATCTCTTGTAAGTATGTCTGTATATCTGTAACTTACATTTGTGTCATGCTCTTCATACTTTACCACAAAAATGTTAGGGTATGTTTCTTTAATAACAGCTTCCTCTTCAAAAGGTTTGTTTCTCCCAAGTGATCCTTTAACAATTATCTTTTGTCCAATTTTTTCTCCTATTTCTTCTTTTAATGAAGAAATATCATTTTTGTAGATCATATAATCACGCACCTTCACTATTTTAGTTAGCGTTATTATATCATTGGGTATGAAAAATGTCAAAAAAGAATGGAGTTTGTTTATCTTTTGTAATTATTGGTACTGTAGGTGTTTTTGTGCTTTATTTTTGCTTTATTACATTTATGTTACATTATTATTACATTGTTATTACTAACCTATAATTTTCTTTTTTCCCCTGGCTCCAACGCCACTTACTCCTTTTACACCTTCTTTTATTTCTCTTGAAATTTCATTGCTTGTAACAAATCTATATTCGTCTGTAATAGCTATTCTTTCCGCCACAATTAATGGATCAACAAAATCTATTAAAATCCTTCCAGGTGATGATGCAAAGTCTGCTCCAGATGCTATTATTGCTTCGTAAAAACTTTGGCATGCACCTGCAAATATTACAAGTTTATCGGAAGAAGGTCCCCATCTTCTTGCTTCTTTTACTGTATTTATAAAATGTCTCGAATTTCTATAATTATATATATTATTGTAATTAGTTCCTTTTTTTAGCATTGCATCATGCCCTGTAACTATTAATATATCTGGATTATATTTTTTTAAAAGCGGTACTACAATACTTGCTTGCCTATTTTCTGGCACATTTTTTACTATTGCATTCAAACCTGCTTTATTATAGTATTTTGCGGATTTATCACTATATCTTCTGTCACCATCTAGATGCAATATTTTGCCTAAATATATTTTTTGCCTAGTAAAGTTTTTTTCATTGCTTTCATAGATTCTATTTTTTTTTATTCTTTCTTCTAAAAAACTATCATATTTTTTTATACTGTTTATTATTTCATCTTTCCCTATTATTTCTAAATCTTCAATTGGGCTGTCTGCCTCAATTCTAATATTTAATCCTTTTAATATTGCAAATTTATGATTTCTAGTAGTAGTCAAAATTTGATTTACTATAAAATATATATCTTTTCCATATGATTTTCTTCCTACTATATCTCCTTTTTTTATATTCACATTTATCACCTCAAAAAAATTTTTGGCTAATATATCTTATGTCGCTTTTTGGCGAAATGTGCGTTATTTTATTTTTCTTTACTATTGTTTTTTATTTTTTTTAATGTTATACTGTGAATGGTTGTAAAGCCCAACCGATTTAATTTATTAGAGACTTTTACCCTTCTTTTTAGATAGGATCATTTGTGTCAAAATAATTAAATTAGAATTTCTAAGAAGGAGGTATTATACAATGGCAGACAAAACATTAACATGCAAAGATTGTGGTGCTGAATTTGTTTTCACAGAAGGTGAACAAGCTTTTTATGCAGAAAAAGGATTTGAAAATGATCCTGTAAGATGCCCAGAATGTAGAAAAGCAAGAAAACAACAAAGAAGAAATAATTTCTAGTAAGCACAAGAAAAGTGGATTTGCCACACTTTTCTTCTCGCCGATTTGAGTTTCTGAATGAAATGAGGAAATCTCAAAGGCAATAGCGATTATAGTATATAAAAAAATTCCAAGAAACTTTCTTGGAATTTTTATTTAATAAATAAATTTACGTTTTTATATTAACCTGCTATATCTTTTTCATGGCTATATTTTAATTTAGTAGCCATTCCTCCTCTTATGTGCCTTTCCGCCTTATTCTCGTCTAATACTTTTCTAACTTCTATTGCTAATGCATGATTTATATGTATTAGCCTTTCACTTACGTCTTTGTGTACTGTTGACTTTGAAATTCCAAATTTTTTAGCTGCTCCACGTACTGTATCTTTTGAATCTATTATATATTGTGCTAGAGCTACTGCTCTTTCTTCTATTGAAACTCCTCTCATAAAAGCAAAACCTCCATACGAATACATTTGTTTAATTGTATTCGCACAGAGGTGTGTTTATGAATTTTATTTTATTGCTATTTCATTGTGCCAAAATTCCCCGTCCCTTTTGGCATTGGCACCTATTGGTATTTTTGATATTTCCCATTTTTGTATATAAATAAATCTCCTTCTTTAATAGTTTTCAACAAATCTATATCAAAATCTATTTCTTCTACGCCTTCATTACTGCCACTTGTAATATCAAATAGCCATGCTCTGTCTCCATTATTTTCTGACATTTCATAAATATGCCCTTCCATTCTTTTGCTTTTTAAATATTCCGTTTGTTCTTTTAATAATTCAGCTTTCATGTTATATATTTTTTCTTCAACCTCTTTGGTTGCTTCTTCATCCAGTATGTAGCTATTACCAAATTTTCTTAACACACTTCCTATTTTAGCTTCGTTTGGTAGGTTGGCTTTATTTATCTCTATAATAGTGTAACTCATTCCTTCTCTACAGATACATAAGTTATAGTCATCTATAATTTTAGAATTTTTACTATATATGTAATACATTTCTCCTTTATTTAATGTTTGTTTTGCATAATTATTTAAGATGTTAGCTCTCTCAATAAGCATTTTGTCTCTATATTTTGTAATTATTCTATTTCCACTATAAGTAGGATTAGTCAAAGGTATATCCTCCTTTTCACTATTAAAATATTTGTTTTTTGTTATGCTATTTTGTAACTCCTCTAGAAAAAATTTATTGTTTTTTGCATTATTAACTATGTTATTAATAAAATCTAATCTCAATAACAATCACTCTCCTATTTAAGTTTTTGTTTTTCTTAGGAAATTTACTATAGAAATATAGTAAAAAGACTTAAATTTAGAGCGATTATATATTTTTTTACATAATTTGTCAACTAATTGTTTAACAATTCTCCTGTTGTATAATTAATATTTGCTCCTGGTTGTATGTTGTAAATAAACACATTAAAGGATAGTTTTCCATTGTCTTCTACAGAATATGCTTCCATTTCTACTCCAGTTGCTAAAAGATTCTCTCCTTTAAAAATAGGAGTAACTCTATAAAGAACATGATTATTTTGATTTTTATTCATATATTCAAGCACTAATCTTTCAATTGGCAACATTCCTTGAACATTAAAATATCTTGTCCCTGTAATTAAGTTCTGTTTATTTGCGTCCTCATCTGAAAGGCTATGAGCTATTAAATGGCACCTATTATATAAATATTCTCCATTAAATTTTGCTTGTTTCCATCCTGTTGGATAAATAGAGCTAATGTCTCCTCTTTCGTCTCCTTCTGGTGGCATTATTTCTTTACATATATTTGCGTAAGCTACCCCACACCTTTGTAAATAATCTAAATCGCTGTAATTCTCGAAAACTTCTGTACTATAATCTGCCTCAGTAAAATATGGTTTGTTTTCATTTATCATTACACATATTTCCCCATTATATTCTGGTATGTCTTGTAAGGTAGAATATGTGGTTTTTCCAAAGGTATTTTCACTATTTTGTATGTTTTTCGAATTATAATCGTTTTTTTCATTCCAATATGTAAATACAGTTATAATTGCAAAAATAATTAAAACATATATTGCCTTTTTTGTACTTATATTTTTATTTCTTTTGTTTCTGCCCAAAGTCTTTCAACTCCTTTGAGTGCATTATATCATACGCATTTGAGTGTATCAATATTTTAAAGGCACAAATGGGGACAGACCCCTTTTGTTTTAAATTAAACAAAAGGGGTCTGTCCCCATTCGTCGCTTTTATTTGCACACAATTATATCTTCTCTTCTAGGTCCGTTTCCTATTATTTTTATTGGGCGTTCTATTTTCTTTTCTATAAATTCAATATATTTTTTTGTATTCTCTGGTAAGTCTTCATATTTTTTAATATTGCTTATATCACATTTCCAACCATCCAAATATTCATATACTGGTTTTGCTTTGTTTAATTCTATTGTAGTTGGAAAGTCTTTTACTATTTTTCCATCAATTTCGTATGCTGTACATACTGGTATTTTGTCAAGATATCCTAATACATCTACTAATGACAAAACAACATCTGTTGCTCCTTGTACCATACACCCATATCTTGTTGCAACTGTATCAAACCAACCTACTCTTCTTGGTCTTCCTGTTTTTGCTCCATATTCTCCGCCTCTATCTCTTAATTCTTTTGCTTCTTCTCCAGATATTTCTGTTGTAAAGGCTCCTGCTCCAACACATGTAGAATATGCTTTTACTATTGTATATATCTTTTTAATTTCATAAGGTGGAATACCTGCTCCCACTGCTCCAAATCCTGCAAGTGGTGAAGATGAAGTTGTAAATGGATATATTCCATTGTCTATATCTCTTAATGTTCCTAATTGTCCTTCTATTATTATATTTTTATTTTCTTTTATTTTTTCATTTACTAATTTAACTACATTGCATAAATATGGTTTTAGTTTATCTCTTGAGTTTATCAAGAATTCATACATCTCTTCAATATCTACTTGATTTTCTTCTCCATATAAAGCTGATATTATTTTATTTTTTGCAGTTAAAATATTTGTTAGCCTATTTTTTAAGTGCTCATCATCATATATCTCTGAAATTTGTATTCCTATTTTTGCGTATTTATCAGAATAGAATGGTGCAATTCCTGATTTTGTTGAACCAAAACTTGCTTTTCCTAATCTTTGCTCTTCTAACTCATCTAATTTAATATGATATGGCATTAATATTTGAACTCTATCTGAAATAACTATGTTTGGATTTTTCATTCCTTTTTCTTTAACAGATTCTAGCTCTTCAAAGAATGCATTGATATCAAAAGCAACTCCTTGTCCAATTACATTTATAACATCTTGTCTAAAAATTCCTGATGGTAACATGTGTAAAGCAGTTTTTCCATATTCATTTACTATTGTATGTCCTGCATTTGCTCCTCCTTGAAATCTAATAACTACATCTGCATCTTTTGATAAGATATCACACATCTTTCCTTTTCCTTCGTCTCCCCAGTTTCCTCCAACAATTGCACTTACCATAAATATTACCTCCTAACAAAGCGACTTTAGTCGCCCTTTGTTCTCGCCGATTTGAGTTTCCGAATGTAATGAGGAAATCTCAAAGGCAATAGCGATTATAGCATTTTTTATATACTAGGAAATGAGAAATTTCCTAGTATATAAAAAATAGATAATGTAGAATTCTTACTACATTATCTATTTTAACGCCTTTCTTTATATAAGTAAAATATATATTATTTATGGTATCAATAAGTCTTACTTATTGATAATAAATTTAAGCAATTCATTTGAAGCTTTTGATATTAACTTATCTTTCTTTATTATACATATATTTCTTGGTTCTATCTTTTCTTTTATATTAATCTGGTATATTTCTTTATTTTCTAATTTTTCTTCTGCAAATTTATCAACTACAACTCCAATTCCAAAATTTCTTTTAGCAAAATCTACTATTAAATTACTTGTTGCAAGCTCATATTTTGGATTGCATTCTGCATTATTCTCTTTAAATTTTTCGTCTATGTATTTTCTTGTACTTGTATGCTCTTCTAAACATATTAATGGATATTTTTCTAGTTCTTTTAAGCTCACTTTTTGTTTTGATAAATCTTTATATTTTTCACCACAAACAAATATATCTTTAATTTTACATACTTCTATTGCTTTAAATTTTTCCTCTAGTTCAAATGGTTCACTTACCAAACCAAAATCTATTTTGTCTTCTTTTAAAAGTTTTATAGTTTCTGGTGTAGGTCCATTTGTAATACTTATCTTGATTTTAGGATATATTTTTTGAAATTCTTCTAAGTATTGAAGCAAAAAAAATTGCAAACACATATCACTTGAACCTATTCTTATTTCTCCACTTTCCAAATTAACTTGCTCTAAAACTTTTGCCTCTCCCAACTTAATTTTTTCCATTGCTTCCGAGATATATGAATATAATACCTCTCCTTCTTTAGTTAAAGTTACTCCTTTTTTTGTTCTTAAAAACAATTCTGCATTTAGACTTTCTTCTAGCTGTTTTATTGTTTGACTAACTGCTGGTTGAGAAATGCACAAGTTTTCTGCTGCTACTGTTATATTCTGTTTTTTTGCTACTTCATAAAATATTTTATACCAATCTAAGCTAACATTCATAAAACTTTTCTCCCTTATTTATTTTTTTGTTTCTTTTCCTTTTCTATAAGCTTATTCGCATTCCTATTTTCTTTTAAAATCTTAAATGTACTTTCAACTATTAATTTTACCATATGCTCAATTTCTTTTTTATCTTCTGGATTTACATTCATATATCCGCTTAGAATTATACCTATTTTTTTTGCTGTTTCTACTCTAAAATCACTAGTTTTTTGGGCCTGTGTTTCCATTATTATATCATATATTATATTTATAAAATTCTCTCTTTGTTCTGGTGTTGTATTCGTAAGCCAATCACTTACTATTCCATTAAAAATCTCACTATTATTTGTAACAGTTGGTATTCTAATTAACTTTGTAGGTTCAATTTCCCATGAATATATATCGTGTTGCATAATTCCCTTTTGAATGCTTTTTACTACTTGATATTCTTCTTTGTGCTCTAGTAATCTTCCAACTATTGAGGATTGTGGTATATAAGTTTGGATTTTATCTAATATTTTCTTATAGTTCTCGGTTAAAATTACACTTTCGTCAAACCCTGGTCCATCTGCATTTATAACTCTTTCAATCCTATTTTTAACACTATCCTTACAAAATACTGCCGAATAAACTGCTAGATTTCCTCCTTTAGAATGGCCCCCTACAATAAGTTTTTCTTTATATTTTTCTGCCATTGAATTTAAGTATTTAACAGCTTCTTTTTGTGATGGAACATCTTTTTTAAATCCCATATTTATATCTTCTTTCCATCCGACAAGAGATGAATCTGTTCCTCTAAAAGATATGTATTTTCTGTTCTCCTGAATCCATAGTGTTATAGCTGCAAATTGTTTTTCTGCAGCCTTATCAAAAATTTCTATATAATCAGAAACTTTTATATCTTTAAATCTTCTACAATTTCCTATTTTTTGAATAAAATTTTTATCATCTTCCCACAAATAATTAGCTATGTCCAGTTCTTTCATTTTTAATGCGATGTTTTCAATAGTGTCAATTTCAGATAAATTTATACATTTGAATGGTAAATATGAAAATCTAGCAAAAATAATATCATCTATTTCATTTATTGGAGAGTTCTCAAAACTTAAGTCTCCCCTCCATTCTATATAATCAATTATATTTGGCATGGTAACCTCCTTTTTACAGTATTATATTAACACATTAAATAAAAAAATAAAAGAAAGTATTTATTTTTTAATAATGATTGACAAAATAGCCAATACTATTGTAAAATAAAAAATATTATATAAGTGCGTTAGTACAATGCAAAGTTGCAATAAGTTACTATTAGAGAATAAGGGTCATAGGCTGAAAGCCCTTTTAGCGAACATTGCTATACGAAACACATTGGAAGCACATCAATAGAGAGAAAAATCATTTTATGATTTTTAAGTTAGGGTGGTACCGCGGAAATTATTTTCGTCCCTGCAGTTTGCAGAGGGCTTTTTTTGTTGAATAAAAAAAATCAAAGATTTTTCATATTCAACAAAAATGCTATAATCGCTATTGCCTTTGAGGTTTCCTTATTTCATTTGGGAACTCAAATCGGCGAGAAGAAAAGCATGGCAAAGCCACTTTTCTTGCATCCCTTTGCTAATATAAAAAGGAGGGTTTCTTATGGAAATTATTAAAGACTTATTTTCAGACATGAGCAAATATGAAGGAAAGGAAATTGTTGTAGAAGGTTGGGTAAAAACAATTAGAGATTCTAAAACTTTTGGTTTTATAGAATTAAATGATGGAAGTTTTTTTAAAAACATTCAAATTGTTTTTGATAACACTTTAGATAATTTTGATGATCTTTGCAAATTACCACTTAGTTCATCAATAAAAGTTACAGGAACATTTGTAAGAACAGAAGGTGCAAAACAGCCTTTTGAAATAAAAGCAAACAAAGTAGATTTAGAATTTGCTTCTGATTTAGATTATCCTTTACAAAAGAAAAGACATTCTTTTGAATATTTAAGAACAATCTCACATTTAAGACCTAGAACAAATACTTTTAATGCAGTATTTAGAGTACGTTCTGTTTTATCATATGCAATTCATAAATTCTTTCAAGAAAGAGGATTTGTGTACGTTCATACACCAATAATTACTTCTAGTGACTGTGAAGGTGCTGGAGAAATGTTTAACGTAAATACTTTTGATTTGAATAACCTACCTAAAACAGAAGATGGTAATGTTGACTATTCAAAAGACTTTTTTGGTAAACCTGCTCATCTTACTGTAAGTGGTCAATTAAATGTAGAAACATTTGCATTTGCATTTAGAAATGTTTATACATTTGGTCCTACATTTAGATCAGAAAACTCAAATACAGTAAAACACGCTTCTGAATTTTGGATGATTGAACCAGAAATATGTTTTGCAGACCTAAAAGATGATATGGATTTAGCTGAAGATATGGTTAAATATATTATTAAATATGTAATGGACAACTGTCCAGAAGAAATGGAATTTTTTAATAACTTTATAGACAAAGGTTTATTTGAAAAACTAAATAATGTTATAAATTCTGACTTTGCAAGAATAACATACACTGATGCAATTAAAGAATTAGAAAAAAACAATGATAAATTTGAATTTCCAGTTCATTGGGGGTCTGATTTACAAACAGAACATGAAAGATATCTATGTGAAGTATTATTTAAAAAACCTGTATTTGTAACAGATTATCCAGCTGAAATAAAAGCCTTTTATATGAAACAAAACCCAGATGGCAAAACTGTTGCAGCAGCTGACCTTTTAGCTCCTGGAATTGGAGAAATAATTGGTGGTAGTCAAAGAGAAGACAATTTAGACGTTTTAAAAGCCAAAATAAAGGAATTAGGAATGAAAGAATCAGACTATTGGTGGTATTTGGATTTAAGAAAATATGGTAGTGTAAGACATGCAGGTTTTGGATTGGGCTTTGAAAGAATGATGATGTATTTAACAGGTATGCAAAATATTAGAGATGTAATTCCATTCTCAAGAACTCCAAAAAATTGTGATTTTTAATATTTAATATAAATGAAAAGGAACATTTATTACTCTTAACAAATGTTCCTTTTCTAATTAACCTCTTCCATCAAAACCTCCTTGTTTCTTTTTATTACTTAAAGAAGAGTATCTATATAATCAACTAGATTGTTACTTCTAACATATGCTAGTTGTATTATTATTATATCATACTTTACATAATATGTCAAACAATGTGTTAAGTCTTTTGATTATAGCCTATCTGGGCCTTTGAATATCTTTTTCAATATACTTGTTTTATCAGATATTGGATCTTCATTTTGAGAATAGTCTATCTCACATGTGTCGTCAGATGTATCACTCGTTTTCAATATTGAAGCTTTCTCTTGATCTAACATTTTTACTAGTTCATTTCCCTCTATTACATCTAAATTATATTCTTTTGCCTTACTTTCTGCATTGGCAGTTATTCCACCAGTTAGGGATTTAACTACTACTGTAGTATTATGAATGTGTGCTTTTTTTGAATATTCATAAATAGTTTCTATATTACTTGGAATTATTGAAGTTATATCATTTCTCATTGCATATAAAAAGTTTTCTCCTAAATTATTTGCAGTAATAATTGTAATATTTCCATTAAGTTGTTTAGTTTTTATCTCTGAAAATCTCTGTTTCTTTAATAAATTTATTAATTTAGTCACACTAACTCCTTCATTATACTTGTACATTACATTTTTAGAAATTACAATATATAATATAATTATAAAAATAATAAATCCTACCATTACTTTTTTCCTCTTCCTTTTAAATTTTTTCTATATTATATCATAAAGTTATTATTAGTCTACCTCATTATCAATTTATCAAATTTTGAATTTATGTATGTTTCTAGCTTTGTCATAAACTCGTTTGGTGGTATTTCTTTTTTTGCTACCATATCCAATCCTTTTTCCCAACTTGCTGTTAATTTTGGATTAAGCATATCTGGCATAGTTTTATTTACTACATCATATATTGCTTCTCCTTTTAGTGTTGGTGTAATTATTTGCGTTTTATTATTTATTGCAATATAACTTATTTTTTCTAACTTTTTTATTATTTCTGCTCTTGTTGCACTTGTTCCTATCCCTGCTCCTTTTATTTGCTCTCTTAACTCTTCATCCTCTATTAATTTTCCTGCATTCTCCATTGCTAAAATCATAGAGCCTGAATTATATCTTGTTGGTGGAGATGTTTCAGCTTCTTTTGTTGTTAACTCTAGTATCTTTATTTCTTGTCCTTTTTTTAGTGTGCTTAAAAGTGTACTTGCTTGTTGGTCACTTTGAAGTGTGCCCTCTACCTCTGCATTCTTTTTGGATGTATCTGTATTTACATTTGGTTTTAATATTTCTAAATACCCTTGTTTTATACAAACTTTTTGGCTTGCTGTAAATATTTCATTCTCTATATTTATAGTTATGTTTAGTTTGTTAAACTCTGCCGCTGGATAGAATATGGCCAAAAATCTTTTTACTATTATTTTATAAATGTCTTTTTGCAATTGATTTAATTTTTCATAATTCTCATAGCCTTGACCTGTTGGGATTATTGCATAGTGGTCTGTTATTTTACTATCATTTACATATTTTGTCTTTACTAGGTTTGTAGAATATTTTTCTTCTTTCATTTTATTAATGTATTTTTGAACTTCGTCATCCTTAAATCCTTTTGCTATTCCATTTAAGTTTTTGGTAATCTCTTTTGCAACTGCTGTTGAAAGCACTCTTGCATCTGTTCTTGGGTATGTAACTAACTTTTTCTCATATAACTCTTGAATTACTGCAAGTGTTTCATCTGGTTTTATTTTAAATTTTTTTGAGCATTCATTTTGAATTTCTGCCAAGTTAAATAAAAGTGGGGGATTTTCTTTTTGTTTTGATTTTTTTATTTCTTTTACTACTGCCACTTTATCTTTTATTTTATTTATAAATTCTTCTGCATCTTGTTTTTTCTTAAATCCTGTTTCATTGTATAGTTTTGCAGAATTGTATTCTATTGATTTTTCATTTACCTTCCATTCTGCCTCGCAAAAGCTTTGCTCTTCACCAAATTTTCCTGTAATTTTATAGTATTTGGTTTTAACAAAGTTTCTTATTTCTCTCTCTCTTGCAACTACCATTCCTAAAACACATGTCATAACTCGTCCTATTGCAATAGAAGTTCTTTCTTCATTTACTTGTTTTGCTACCATTCTTCCTTGTGTAATTGAAAGCAGTCTAGAAAAATTTATTCCTATTAAATAATCTTCTTTTGCTCTTAAATATGCAGAATCAGATAGGCTATCATATTCTGAAGCATCTTTCGCTTCTCTTATTCCTCTTAAAATTTCTTCTTCTGTTTGCGAATCTATCCAAACACGTTTTATTTTTATGCTTGGATTTGGTTTTGCCATCATTAACACAAGTCTTTGTATATACTCTCCTTCTCGTCCCGAGTCACCTGCATTATATATTTCGCTTATATCTTCTCTTTGCAATAAGCCTTGGATTATATTAAATTGATTTGCAACTTGTGGTATTATCTCATATTTCCACTCTTTAGGCATAAATGGAAGAGTATCTAATCTCCATTGTTTTAGTTTTTCATCATATTTTTCTGGATATGACATAGTAACTAAATGCCCAACACACCAAGTGATTATCCACTCTTCTGACTCTAAATAACCATTTTTTCTATTTGTATTAATTTTTAAAGCTTTTGCAAATTCCATCGCAACAGATGGTTTCTCTGTAATTAGTATCTTTTTCATATCTTCATCCTATATAATTTTTAATTGAGTTGATAAATTGGGTTTTCACGAAGTGCGAAGTGAGAAGTGAGAAGAATAGAGAAAGGCCTGCGAAGCCTTAGTCCTATAAATCACACTTCCCACATCACACCGCACACTTCCATTTTACAAATTACTCTCTATCTGTGTCTATTTTTATATGAACATCTCTTAATTGTTCTTCTGTTACTTTGCTTGGGGCTCTCATAAGTAGGTCTCTTGCTTTTTTATTTTTAGGGAATGCTATTACTTCTCTAATATTGTTTGAGTCTGCTACAAGCATTACCATTCTATCTAATCCAGGTGCTGCTCCAGCATGTGGTGGTGCTCCATATTGGAATGCTGTATATAATGCTCCAAATCTATTTTTTATATCTTCTTCTTGATATCCTGCAATCTCAAATGCTTTTACCATTATTTCTGGATTATGGTTTCTTACTGCTCCTGATGCTACTTCATATCCGTTGCAAACCACATCATATTGATATGCCAAAATATCTAGTGGATTCATTGTTTCTAATGCTTCCATTTCACCTTGTGGCATTGAGAATGGATTATGGCAAAAATCTATTTTTCCTTCATCAGATAATTCATACATTGGGAAATCTACTATAAAGCATAATTTATATTCGCCTTTTTTAATTAAATCTAATCTGTTTCCAAGTTCTATTCTTACTGCTCCCGCAACTTTTTGCGCTGTCTTAAATTCATCAGCTATAAAGAATATTGAATCTTCTTTTTTTGCTTCCAATTTTTCTTGTAATTTTGTTTTTGTTTCTTCATCTATAAATTTTGCAATTCCTCCAACTGGGGTGTTTGCTTCATCAAATTTTACCCAGGCTA
The DNA here is from genome assembly GCA_934167165.1 of uncultured Clostridia bacterium. GTDB lineage: Bacteria > Bacillota > Clostridia > TANB77 > CAG-508 > CAG-452. The sequence goes on along the minus strand of CAKPKG010000001.1, from coordinate 52,218 downwards.
AACCTTTTGCACCTGCTTCTTGAACTGCAAATTCGGTCATACTATCAAAGAATTTTCTAGTTTGTGCCCCGCCATTTGGCACTACAATTGCTTTTATTGTTTTGTCTTTAAATGCATTGAATTCTGTATTTTCAAACACTTCGGTTACATCTTGTATTATAAGTGGATTTCTTAAATCTGGCTTGTCTGAACCGTATTTTTCCATTGCTTCTAAATATGGAATTCTAATAAATGGTGCTTGGTCTACTTTCCAATTTGTATGTTTTGTAAATACTGTTGTAAATATTTCTTCTAAAACTTTTAATACATCTTCTTGTTCTGCAAAGCTCATTTCAAAATCTAATTGATAAAATTCTCCTGGTGCTCTATCTGCTCTTGGATCTTCATCTCTAAAACATGGTGCTATTTGATAATATTTATTAAATCCACTAACCATTAATAATTGTTTAAATTGTTGTGGTGCCTGTGGAAGTGCATAAAATTCTCCTGGATGTATTCTACTTGGTACTAAAAAGTCTCTTGCTCCTTCTGGTGATGAGTTTGCAAGTATTGGTGTTTGTATTTCTGTAAAACCTAATTCATCCATTTTGCTTCTTAATGTTTTCATTATTTCAGAACGAAGTTTAATTGTTTGATGTAATTTATTGTTTCTTAAGTCCAAAAATCTATATTCTAATCTTAAATCTTCTCTTGCTTCTCCTGTTTTCTCTGAATTTATTTCAAATGGTAAAACATTTTTGCATTTACCTAATATTTCTATTTCTTTTGCTTCAATTTCTATATCTCCTGTTGGAATTTTATTGTTTTTACTTGCTCTTTCTATTACAGTTCCTGTAACTCCAATTGCGCTTTCTGTTACTATATCTTTTAAATCCATTTCTGCAGATACAACTACTTGTGTAATTCCGTCCTCATCTCTTAAATCTATAAATTTCATTGCTCCTAAATTTCTTATTGTTTGTACCCAACCTGCTAGTTTTACTGTTTTTCCAACATCACTTATTCTTAATTCTCCACAGTTATTAGTTCTGTATTTGCTCATATTTTTTTCCTCCCTTTAGAAAAAAGCATCTTTTACACACAAAAAGTCCCTGTATACACTAGTATACAGGGACGAAGATTCTTTATTCTCCGCGGTGCCACCCTTATTGGATTGTAATCCCACTTTTTTTGATTTTTTTATATAGCTCTAAATGTGTCACAAAATAATTTTTAATTATTTCCATTTATCAAACGCTTTTTACTGTATTATATTTTATAATTTTTTTACTCTTTTGTCAATTATTTATATATTATATTTTTTGTTGTTTTTTTGGCAATTTTTATTGACTTTTATTTCCAACAAAAAACACATCTGTAAACTTGGCAGTTAGATGTGTTCTTCACAAAAGACTGGCAAACCACGTTTGTGGTTCTCCATTTCCTATTTTTATTATAACATATTTTCAAATTTTGTAAATACTTTTTGACAAATTTTATATTTTCTCAATTTTTGCAACTAGTACTGTCATGTCGTCTTTTGGTATTCCATAATCATTGTCTATTGCTTCTTGTAATACTATATCGGCTATTTTTTGAACATCATCTGTTTCTATGTTCTCTAACATATCTTTTACCCATAATTCTTTATTCTCTAGCTCTTGGTTAGATTCTAATATTCCATCACTGCACATTACAACAATTTCTCCACCTTTTAAATCCTTGTCATATACTACTAGGTCTATTTTGTCTACAATTCCTGCTGGTAATGATATAGCTTTTATTACTTCTACTTTGTTTTTTGATTTTATAAATGTTGGACATGCGCCATTTTTTACAAATTCTATATTTCCTGTATTTCTATTAAAAACAGATATGTCTATTGTTGCATATGTTTCTTCATTTGAATTTAAGTTAACAGATGAATTTATTAGTCCTATTGAAACATCTTTATCAAATCCTGTTTTTAATAATCTTTCTAGCATTTTTATAACTGTTGAACTACTTTTTTTAGCTCTTGGCCCGTGATCCCATTCCATCACTTATTGCCATCATAAATTTTCCATCATGTAGTTTAGTTTGTATGCTTGTATCTCCTGATACTTCGCTTTTACTTTTTGTTACTTTTGCTGATGTTATTTTTAAATTAAACTTAATTTCTTCTTTTTTCTTTTCTTCTTTTTCTTCTATGTCATCTGCTAATGAAGATATTACTTTTGAAACTCCACCTAATTGATTTGCTAAAGTTTTTTTATTGCTTGCTTCTCTTTGTTTCCATACTAAATTTAGCTTATTTATTCTATATGTATGATTTATTGTTTTTGCTATTTGCTCTAAATTATCTTCTATTTCTTTTTTAGTCTCTTCATTATCTAACCCAATTATATAGTTATTGTTGGTTTCCAATAACTCTAATAGCTTTTCTTTGTTTATTTCTTCATCTTTTTCTAGCACTTCGTATATATTGTCTAATAAGTCATCTTCCATTTCCATAAAATCTTCATAAAGTAAATTATCTGAAAAATCTTCTAAATTATTTAATAATTCTTCTCTAAATTGTTTTTTTGCCTCTTTTTCAAGCTCTTCTTCTGTTTCCACTGTTGTTGCCGCAACTTCTTGATAGCTTCTTGCTATTTCCGAAATTGTTTCTGAAACTGTATTTAATTTTTCTGCTGTTTTGGTTCCTTCATTTAGAGCTCCACCTGTTACTGGTAAAAGCTTTGTTTTTCCAACAATATCTGAAATATCTATATTTACATTTTTAGGTATTAATAATAATCCTAACGAAGCTATTAATATTTCTCTTATTGTAATTACTGCTATTGTATTCCCATTTGCAACATATGTAAGTATTGCATTTCCCAAACAAAATCCTACTATAACTCCTATTTTTCCTAATTTGTTTAACATTCCTGCAAACATTCCGAGATATTGCGTAAGATGCAACTAACACTGGACTGCTTGATCCAATTATTCCCAAAACCATTCCTATTGTTATACCAGATGTAGCTCCTACTAACATCCCATTTTTCCAACCTAGGAATAATACCAACATTATGCTTAATATATTACTAATTGATAATCCAAATACTTTTAATCCATGTAAAGAATATAAAGCAATTGATACTAATAAACTTGCTCCCATTACCTCTTCTACTGTAAATGCCATCTTTTTTCCGTATTCTTTTACAACTGTAATTGAATTTGTAAATATCTTATAAAACATATATGATATTAAGGCAAAAACAATACTTGCCAATAGGTCATATACTAAAAACATTGTAAAAAACATTTTGCCAGCTTGTACTATAAGAGTAGAAATAAAAACATAAAAGCCTAGTTTTTGCTTCTCATTTCTAGCTGGATATCTTCTTTTAGGTTTAAATATTAATAGCAATGCTATAAATATTAATGAACTCAATAAGTACGATAAAAATCCACCTGGCCCAAAACCTATAAGTGTACCTATTCCCGCAAAAATGTATACTAGCCCTGATGGTATTTCATTGCTACATACTGCTGCAAATATTGCCAGTCCAAATGGAGCAAATTCTCCTCCAAAGCTGACCATTGATGCCATAAATGATATTGCATATAAAATTATATTAGATATTGAAAATAATTCTTTAAGATTAATTTTCTTTTTGTTTTCTATCTCTTCGTTTTGTTCTTCTATATATTCTTCTTGATTTTCATCTGATAAATTTTGAAACATCCTTTTACCACCTTCACACTCTTTCTATTCTTTTGTGTATTTGGACTAACATTATGCTAGTCCATCCTTACGTTTAGTTATTCTACCATTTCTAAGCTTATTTTTTTGTCGTATATAGTTGTCAAATAAGAAAAAGTTTTTTGCATTTTGTGATATAATTACTTAAATATTTCTCTTTTGTCTCTTAAATTTTATCTTTTTTAGTGGTTTATTGTATATTTTAAGATTGTTCTGTAAAATATTCATTTATTCTTATTACCAATTCGTGTTTTGCTTCTTCCATAGTCATTCCTTCCAATTGTGCTCCTGCAAGTGTAATATGTCCTCCGCCTCCGAAGTTTTTCTAGTATTATTTGAACATTTATATCACCTATTGAACGTCCACTAATACATATTTTATCTCCCAAGTTTCCTATTACAAATGATGCAGTTATATTACTTATTGTAAGAAGCTCGTCTGCTGCTTTTGCACATATTAAATTTGCATTTTTATCTTTTTCTTCATATTCAGAAATTCCTATTGTTTCGTTTATTACCTCTGCTTTTTTTACAATGTCTGCAATAACATTATAACTTTCCAAATCGCTTTGGAACCATTTTTTTATTTTTATTATATCTATACCATATTTTCTTAAATATGCTGCGGCTTCAAATGTTCTTACACCGGTTTTAAATGTAAAATTCTTTGTATCTACCATAATTCCTGCATACAAACTTTCTGCTTCTATTTGATTTAGTACAATATCATTTGTTGCATATTCTATAATTTCTGTTACTAATTCTGCTGCTGAAGAGGCATATGCTTCATGGAAAGTAAGTGTTGCATTCTCTATATAATCTGTTCCTCTTCTATGGTGATCAACAACTACTATTCTTTCTGTTTTATCTAGTAACTCTGGTACCTCTACATAACTTTTTTTATGAGTATCTGTTATTATAAGCAAAGTATTTTCTGTAATTAGTGATAATGCTTTGTTTTTGTCAACTAATATATCTTTATATTCTTCTTGTTTTTCTAATGTTTCTATAAAACTATCTAAAGATAAACCTGTTTTGTTATTTACTATATAAGCATCTTTATTTAGATTTTTTGCAAACCTATATAATCCAAGACTTGATCCCATTGAATCTATATCTGCATTCAAATGCCCCATTATTATTACATTTTGTGAACCTTCAATTAATTCTTCAAGTGCGTGTGCTACAACTCTTGCTTTTACTTTTGTTCTTTTTTCTAACTCTTGTGCTCTTCCACCAAAGAATAAATATTTTCCTTCTGTTTTAATAACAGCTTGGTCTCCACCTCTACCTAATGCAATATCCATTGCATCTGTTGCTGATTTGTATTTTTCATAATTTGTATTTCCTTCATTTGAAATTGCTATACTTAATGTTATTTGTAATCTTTCGTCATTTCTTATTTCTTTTATTTTATCTAGTATAGAGAATTTTTCTTCTTTCATTTTTTCTAGGAATTTTTGTTCAAAGACAAATACAAATGTATCTCTTTCCTTTTTTATCATAACCCCTTCTGACTCACTTGCCCAATCATATAAGTCTTTTTCTATTTCTGCCATTATTTGAGGTCTTTCTTCTGCTTGAATTCTTTGTATTATTTCTTCATAGTTGTCTATCATTATTATTCCTATACATGCTTTTGAGTCTTCATATTTTTTTAATGTCTCTTGTTTTTCTGTTATGTCCATAAAATATAATATTGTCATATATTTACTTGTTTTTTTAAGGTTTTTTTGTTTTATTTTTACAAAGTTTCCAATTACATGATAAACTTTATCTTCTATGTTTATCTCTTTATCTATTTCAACCTTTTTTTGGTTTTCTATATCCATTTTTATTTCTTTTGCAATATCGTCTATATATGAATTTATACCAACATTTGCAAACTCTTTATTAAATTTTGAACTTTTCCATATAACATTTCCATCTGTTTCTAATATTATTAGTGGAAATGGTGAATTTATTAATGTGTTTTTTGCAGCTGAATCCACATTTATTGTTAAATCTGTTATATAATCTGATATTTCACTTTTTCTTCTTTTATAAACCCACACTGTATATACAATTATTAGTACATATCCGCTTATGCTTGGAACTATATATGCTATATTGTTTACACATAATGCTATTAAGATAATTGCTATTATTGTTAAATATACTTTTGTTTTTGATTCTAGATTTTTTAGCAATTTAATATTAAAATTTGACATATATTTTTATCTCTCCTTTTTATAATCAAAACATTATAATTGTACCTCAAAATGGCTATTTTGTCAATTTCTATGCCCGAATGTGTTCAAAAAAGGAACCACTATACTTTGTGATTCCCTTTTCAAATTATTCATCTCTTGAAAATGTTATTGTTCTTCCTGCTATTGTTATTGTTCCTGTTGCTTCTATTGTTTGTGCCTCTTCTTTTGTAAGCAATTCCTGGTCTTGCAATTCTGTTAATAGTTCTTTTAAAGATTTAGCTTCTACTCCATCATCTTCATCTTCTTCTTTTTCCATTAACCATAATTCTTTAGCTTTATCAACTTCAAGCGCTCTTGTAGAATCTGCAGCTTCTCTTGATGTATCTACTAGTCCTCCTTTTTTAACAGACACAGTCACTGTTACTGTTAAAAGAATTAACATTACTATTACTGTTGCTATTAATGCAACTAAAGTTATTCCTCTTTCTTTTTTCATTTGTTTCCTCCTAATTTATATATTTTGCATATAATCTGCAATATTTGCAAAATCTTGTAAGGATAATTTCTCGCCTCTAATTCTTAAGTCTAAATTTAAATCCATAAGCATTTTTTCTATTTGCTCTTTGCTTGCCAACTTTCCATTTGTTAGTGCATTTAAAAGTGTTTTTCTCTTTTGAGCAAAAGCAAGTCTTATTACTTTAAATAACATTTCTTCATCTTCTACTTTAACAGAAGGTTCTTTTAGTATGTTTAGCTTTATAATACTTGAATTAACCTCTGGAGCTGGCATAAACGAAGTGTTTGGTACCTCTAGTACTTTTTCCGCTTCTGCAAAATAGCTAATTGCACATGTTATAGCTCCTGAATTTTTTTCTCCTGGTTTTGCAACCAATCTATCTGCAACTTCTTTTTGAACCATTACTGTAATACTTTCTATTTCCAAACGTTCTTCTAATAATTTCATTATTATAGGTGTTGTAATATAATATGGCAAATTAGCTACTATTTTAACATTTTTTATTTTATCTTTTTTATTCTCTTTTATTAATTTTTTTAAATCTACTTTTAATACATCATTGTTTATTAATTCAAAATTATTGTAAATAGAAAATCTGTCATTTAAAATTTGTATCATTCTAGTATCTAATTCTATACATATAACTTTTCCTGCTGCTTCTAGTAATGCTTTTGTAAGAGTTCCGAAGTCCTGGGCCTATTTCTATTATTAAATCATTTTTATTTGCTTTACTGCCTTCTATTGTTTTTTCTATTGCATTTTCGTCTATCAAAAAATTTTGTCCTAACTTTTTATTTGCTGTAATGTTATACTTTTTTAAAATATATTTTGTTTCTTCATATAAATTCACTAAAATTCACCTTTATAATTATACACTATATACTTTTTTTATTCCATTGTTTTTTAGTAATTTTATTGATTTTTTTTGTTTGTTAATATACAATTTCTTTATATTAAATTAATTATATAGGTGATTAGTTTTATGAAAAGAAAATCAAAGATTATTCAAATAGATAATAAAGGTAAAAAGAGATTACGTACCTCTCTTATAATTGGCTTTGTTCTACTTATTTTGTTAGTTTTACGTTTATGTGTACTTCAATTTGTTCAAGGCTCTCAACTAAAAGAAGAAGCTGTTCAAAGGCAAATTGCTAATAAAGTCATTAATCCTTCTAGAGGCACAATATTTGATTCTACTGGTAAAATTCTTGCAAAAAGCACTAGTGTTGACACTGTATATGTAAATCCTCCTGAAGTGAAATATAGAGATAAGACTGAAGTGAATAAAGAAATTTTAGCACATAAATTTAGCGAAATTTTTGAGCTTGATTATACAGAAACATTAGACAAGCTTAATACTAAAACTAATTCTTTTAAAATAGTTGAAAAAGTAGATCATGAAAAAATCGTGTTGCTTGAAAGTTGGCTTTCTGATAATAAAATTGATTATGGAATTAGAATAGAAGATGATAATAAAAGATCTTATCCATACAACAATCTTGCTTCTAACCTAATCGGATTTACTCGTTCTGATGGTTCTGGTGCTATGGGATTGGAATATAGTCTTGATAACCTTCTATCTGGAACTGCTGGTAAACTTCTTTCTACAACAGACTCAATAAATGGAGAAATCCCTAATGGTGAAATTTCTTATGTTCCAGCTCAAAATGGTAATGATGTTACTCTTACTTTAGATGCAAATATTCAATTAATAGTAGATAAATATCTTTCTCAAGCAGTTATTGATAATAAAGCAGATGGTGGAAATGTTATTGTAATGAATCCATCTAATGGAGATATTTTAGCAATGTCTACATATCCTGACTATGATTTAAACACACCTTATACAATAAATTCTGAAGAATTAAAAGAAAAATGGGATACTTTATCTGCTCAAGAAAAAGACTCTGCACTTTATAAAATGTGGAATAACAGTGCTGTTCAAAGCACATACGAGCCTGGTTCTACATTTAAAATTATTACTGCTGCTGCTGGATTAGAAGAGGGAATTATTACTACAGACCACCGCGGTGATTTCTATTGTTCTGGTTCAGAGCAAGTTTCTAGTGTTACAATGAACTGCTGGAGGCACAATAATCCTCATGGTTCAGAAAGTTTAAGAGATGCTTTAGCAAACTCTTGTAACCCTGCTTTTATACAATTAGGTACAAAAATAGGAGCTAAAACATTGTATAAATATTATAGAGCTTTTGGCCTATTTAATAAAACTAGCCCATATTTTTATGGGGAATCAAATAGTGTATTTTTCCCAGAAAACAGTATTAATGAATTCAATGTCGCTACAATGTCATTTGGGCAAAGATTCACAATTACTCCTATCCAATTGATTACTGCAGTATCTTCTATTGCAAATGAGGGAGTTCTTATGCAACCAAGAATAGTTAAAGAAATTAGAAACACAGATACAAATTCTGTAACCACTGTTGAGCCAAAAGAAATTAGACAAGTTGTATCAAAAGAAACTGCAGATAAGTTAATGGATATGCTAGAGTATGTTGTTGCAGAAGGTACTGGTAAATATGCTAGAGTTCAAGGTTACTCTGTTGGTGGTAAAACTGGTACATCAGAACCTTTATCTGGAAGTGAAGATGAGGGTTATGTTGCATCATTTATTGGCCTTGCCCCTACTGTAAACACTCAAGTGGTTGTACTAGTTACTATATATAATCCAAAAGGATTTAGCTTCCAAGGTAGCCAAGTAGCTGGTCCAGTTGTATCACAAATTTTATCAGAAGTGTTGCCATATTTAGGAATCCCTTCTAACAATGAAATTGCAAGTAGTTCTACAAGTTCTACTTATACAACAACAGTTCTTCCTGATGTTACAGGTAAGACAATTTCAGAAGCAAGACAAATACTAAAAGATGCTGGTTTCTCTGTTAAAATTGCTAGTGACGAAGATGCCTCTACTACGGTAATAACAGACCAGTTGCCAAAACCTGGTGTATCTTTAATAGAAAATTCTACTGTACACTTATTTACAGAAAAATCAAATGAAAGAAGCGAAACTACGGTTCCTAATTTTAAAGGAATGTCGGCTGCAAGTGCTGTTAATTCCGCTGAAGCCTCTAATTTAAATTTAGTAATAAATGGTTCTGGAATTGTAATTGCTCAAGACGTAGCTTCTGGAAAATCTGTAGAGCAAGGTACTGTTGTTACTCTTACATTACAACAAGAAACTGGTGGATATTAAAAAGAAAGTAGGGACATTTAATGGATTATGAAGAGCAAAAAAATAAAAAACATATAGAAAAAGTTTATTTAGAGAAAGCTATCAATATTTTAAAAATATGTATAGGAATATTGATATTTGACGGTTTAACTTATCTAATTCCTATCCTTTTATATAAAAATTTTGATTTCGGATTGATTTTCGAAGCAGTATCATTTGTTTTTATTATATTAGCATTAAACAAACTTGTTTCAAAAGATTTTATTGTAGGAAAAAGAAATATCGTTATAGCAATGCTTTCTGTTGGATGGTTAATTGTTTATGACTTTATTAATTTAATTGTAAACATAAAAGAAGTACTTTTTCAAATTTCTATTTATTACATTTCAGGAGATAGCTATTTTTATTATCTACTACCATGTTTGGTGGATGTTACTCTTATAGCAATTGTTGCTTTACTTAATATGGCTCGCTCTTCTATAAATAGAGCAGATGGAACAGAAAAAGCAACAACTTATGTAGATACATTTTATGATGAATTATAGAAAAGAATTCTAATCTTATTATATACGTAAAATTTTTAAACTTTATATACAAAAAAAACAGGAATATTCCTGTTTTTCTTTTTTTATTAATACTTTACATTTTGTTCTTCGTCATACAAAACCTCATCATCTTTTGCAAGTCTCTCTTTTTTTATTTCTATATTAGTTAACCTATATGATAAATAAATAGTTAGAATTACAATTAATACTTGCAAAACCATGTACAATACAGTTTTTACTGTAAAAACATTGTATGCTTTTGTACTATCTTCTATATAAGATTCTTTAGAATTTAGGATTTCAACTCCTGTTATTCCTACTTTTATTTTACTTGCGTTCTTTGTATTATTCACTTTTTCATATTTTTCGTAAAATTCCGCAAAAACATTTTTATTATATTTTTTATCCATACTGATTTTTATACCTAAAAACACTATAATTGCTACACTACATATAATTGAAATTATTTTTAAGTTTCTTATTAACTTTTCTTTACTACTTTTTGTAAAAAATGTTACTACTGCTATTAGACCCATTGAGGTTATTATTGAAATTAATTGAGCTGTTAAGAAATTGCTTTTTACTGTAGCTATAGGATCTTCAAATCTAACTTTATATGTAAATAAATATGTAGCAGAAGCAATTATTAGCATTAACAGTACTGCAATTAATTCTATTGCTACAAAAGTCTTATCATATTTTATAATAATAAATCTTCCATTCCAATAATGGCTATAATGTGGAGCACTATACCCTTCATTTTCACCTAAATCAATTCCTTTGCCTACATTAATATTAGGAACTTCACCACGATTTCTAAACATACATTTATCCCCTTTACTTAATTTTATGCTACTATATTTTCACTAATCTGTCAATCACATTTATTTTATTGCCCTTAAAAATAATTGCTATTTTTACCAAAATGTCATTGACTTTTCTGGTAGTTCTATTTAATTTCCTTTACAAATAGTATATACTTTAAAATATATATGTTTTAAAGGAAGGTGATGTTATGGCATTAATAAAATGCCCTGAATGCAATAGCCAAATAAGTGATCAAGCCGACTCTTGTCCTAAATGTGGTTATGAATTAAAAAGCAAAAAGGAAACTTCTACTAACAATTCAAGTACTACTCTTACAAATAAATTTAACTTTAAATATGTAGCAATAGTGCTAGTTATAGTAGTGGCTGTCCTTTTATTTTTTCAACAATCAAATAAAAATAATACAAATACGGGAACTGGTACTCAAAACCCATCAAATCCTTCTAATCCATCAACTCCATCAACAAACAATGGATATTCTGTTTACACAGATGCTTATTTAGGAATTTCTTTTGAAGTGCCAAGCACTTATAAAGTAACTACAGATAAAGAAGGTTATATATATGTAGGTCAAAATATGGATAGTCAAGGGCCTATAGCTCCATATATAATTGTTGGTAGATATGATCAATTTAATAATGAAACACAATTTTTAAATAGTTTTACAGACTATATGAGAGGATATTATCCTGACTTAAAAATTACAATTGATTTAGTTTCAGGTGTTATTGGGAATAGAACTGTTTATGGACTTGCATACAATTACACTAGTAGTGGCCATTCCGTTGTTGATAATAGATATGCTGTTATCATAAATGGTAAAGTATATATGGTTGGTTCTGTAGAAGAAAATACAAATTCTGCCGAAATTAATAGTGTAGTAGAACATATTTTATCTACTTTGACAGAAAGGGGTGCATAATATGGCATTAATAAAATGTGAAGAATGTGGAGAAAGCATATCATCAAGTGCCAAAACTTGTCCTCATTGTGGAATTAAAATTAATTTGGAAACTTGTCCTGAATGTGGTAAAAAATTAAAAGGTGATGAAACCAATTGTCCAGAATGTGGATATCCTATTAATAAAAAGAATGCTACAAATGTAATAACTGAGCATTTAGATAAAATAACAGGTGCTAAATCAAAAAGCTATGTAACATTTAAGGATTTATTTAAAAACACCTTTAAAAAACATACTGAAGAAGATTTGGATGAAGTTTTTATTTGTGGTTCGGAAAAAACAACTCCAAAAATAAAAGATATTGACCCAACCAAGGCAAGTGCATGGGTGTATTTTAAAATACTAGTATTTTTTATAATTGCATATATACCTACACGTATAGGCTTTATAGATTATGGAAATGTAAACTTTTTACCAATTATGATTATGTTAGCAGCATTCGCTATTCCTGTAACTGTACTTATTTTCTTCTTTGAAATTAACTTATTTAGAAATATACCTTTTTATAAAGTAATAAAATATTTCATACTGGGTGGAGCATTATCATTGATTTTGGCAATTCTATATTTCTCTTTGCCATATTTTGAAGTTAATGCAACAACTCAAACATACACAGGTGCTTTACTGATTGGATTAGTAGAAGAAGTAGCTAAAGCTGTTATAGTTGCAGTTTTCTTATTTAAGAGTAAAAAAAGCAATTATATACTAGATGGATTATTAATTGGAGCTGCTGTTGGTGCCGGTTTCGCGGCATTTGAAACAGCTGGATATATTTTAAAATTTGGACTTAACAGCGGATTGCAAGCAATGTTAGAAATTATTAAATTGCGTGGTTTCTTGGCTCCTGGTGGCCATGTTGCTTGGGCAGCTATAGAAGGTGCAGCTTTAATGTATGTAAAAGGTTTTGATAAATTAGACAAAAAACATTTAAATGATAAAAGATTTTTATTAATATGTTTAATTCCTGTTGTATTACATGGAATTTGGGATATGCCTATTGAGGCTCCATACTATTTGATACAAATTATAATGACTGTTCTTGCTTGGCTTGTAATAGTATACTTTATAAATTTAGGATTAAAACAAATAGACGATGCAAAAAAATTAGAAAAGGAATAATCCTAACCATAAAAAATTCATTTGTGTAGTCAGAATAGAAGTCCATTTTCTATACAAAAAAAACGTTCAAGGTTTTAGCTTCCTTGAACGTTTTGCATTTAGCTCTTTGAATAGAGCTCAAATGCTACAACGTTTTCGTTGTATTCAACAACTTCCCAATTATAGGGGTTTTCTGGATTTTTGTTTATTTTTTCTTCAGCCCAATACTTCACTTGTTTATACGTTACTCCATGGAAATAACATGTAGCTTTATATCCTTTCCACGGAGAAGTTCTTATACTATTGAAGAATTGGTTTAAATCTTCATTGCCATAAATGTATACCTGAAAGTATTTTCCTCCTTCAAGTAACTCAAATTTAGCAAAGGCTTTTGGCTTTTCCCAAGAGGATAAGCTTTCCGCTACAGAAATTTGAATATCCCCCAGGTATTCTGCGGGAATACCTCCTATTACATCATCATTGCCTCTTTCAAGTGCGGCAAGGACTAAATTTTGGTAATATTCTTTGTTTTTTACCTTTTCAGTCGATGTAATTGAAGAAGTCGTTGTTGTTGTTCTGTCAATGGGGACGGGGAATTTTGACAACATAAAAAAAATGAAATGATAGATAAATTTCGACAAATATTTTAAAATAATATGGTATAATTTATATCATATTATTTTTTTCTATAAATTATTTATTTCTAAGGAGGCAAATATGCCTAGATTTCCAAGAAACTATATAAAAACAACAGCTTTTCATGTAATAACTCAAGGAATTAATAGAAGTTATATATTCGAAAATCCGGAGGACATAAAATATTATATAAAAGTAATGTATAAATTAAATGAACAATGTAAAATTAAAATACTAGCATACTGCATTATGAATAATCATGCACATATTTTAATAGAAACTGATAAAATAAATAATCTAAGTAAATATATGCAAAGACTTAATACAATATATGCAAAATATTATAATAAAAAATATTCCAGAGTAGGATATGTATTTAGAGATAGATATAAATCGGAGGGAATTTATAGTGAAGAACACTTATATAATTGCATAAAATATATTTATGATAATCCAGTAAAAGCAGGAATATGTAAGCGACCAGAAGAGTATCTATACTCAAATTATAGGAGAATAGATAAACAATTAAAAGAAAAATATGTATTTATGGATATTGATGAAGATAAGGCAGAATGTGAAAATGTTATAGAAGAATTCTTAATAAAAAACAATATTATACTTGATGATTTAAAAAAAGATAAAAGTAAATTAAAAGAGCTTATAATAGTTTTAAAAACTGAATATAATATTTCATATCAGAAAAACTTAGAATGGGAAGAGAAACAATAAGAAAGGTATATCTTGAATAAGGTTGTCAAAAAACTCCGTCCCCATTGACCAGAACTAAATTTGCAAGCCCATTCAATTTTTGAGAGTAAATCTCTTCTTATCTTGTTTGGAATCTTTAATACACTTATCATATCACACCATCCTTTCATTTTCAATAAAAAGCGACAAAAAAATCGACCTTTTACAGTCGATTAAATTTTTCGTCTGGTGCGACGATTTTACCTTATGGAGCCGTTGGCGTAGTTATCTACAACTTTTTTCGGCTCTCGTGACGATTGATACAAATATCAATCAATTTATCAAAGTATATCATAATTTTTATAAATTGCAACAAAATTATAGCGATATTTATGAAAAAGTTTAAGAAATAATAATTATATACATAATTATTGCTTTTTTAAACTTTTTTTATTTTCCTTTTCAAGTTGTTTTAAACTCTTTTTAGGTGTTGGCAAATCTTCTGGCATAGTTCCACCATTTTTAGCAATTACCTCTCTTATGTTTTTTCCAATATTATGATGAGTTTCATTAGCTTCTTTTTCTGTTTGTATATTATCTTTCTTTAATTTTTGCTCAGTTTGTGAAATTCTAAACAAATTAGCAATTAGTTCATCACTTCCCATATTATCTAAAATATCTTCTCTATATCTTAACCCTTTTCGTTTTGCAATATCATCAGCTGTTTCTCCATTATATAAACCTTTATAGCCTGAATTGTGAAATCTATCAAAATTTTTAACTCCAGCTTTTTTAGCAGTTTGATTAAGTGAATAATTTCCTTTTTTAGTTAAATTTCTTTGATAAAATCTTTTTTCATCTTCTGTTAATGAACTATATTCTTTTTCAGTTATTTCCTGTTTTCTTGTTTGTACTGCAAAGTATGTTTGTGCTAAAGCAATTACTTTTTTCCTACTATCTCCATTTTGTGTTATTAAATAACAAGCATAACGAGTTAATTTATAATCCTTTTGCTCCCTTTGTGCATCAGAACCTATTTGCACCATTTTACCGACGTCGGCAAAATGGTCAAAAACTGATATATCACTATTTTCACAAGACTTTATAGCTTTAGAAATGACTTTTTTAAAATTGCTCCATTTACTATAATTAAGACAAGTCATAAGTTCTCTAGCATACCAAAATTCAATTCCATTTTCATCAATATTACAATAATATTAAAAAGTTGACAATATATTTACGAAAATTTGTTTTAATCTTTATATAGATTTTTATTATTTTTAATATAAGATTTTAAATATATAGTTCTAACAAGCCTATCAACAGTGCAAACTAATCCTAAGCCAACAAGTCCAATATTAAAATATTTTATTAGACAAAGTAATGGTATTCTTATACATATACCACCAATAAATGAAGTTAATCTAATAGCTTTTGTATCTTTATTAGCAGATAAATATGCTAAATAGTTATTATTAAGTATATACGTAAAAAATTCAGTTGAATATAAATAAACATATATACCACATTCGCTCCAAGGAACACTTCTTCCTAAAAAATACCAAGCTGGATATGGAATAATAATAAAAAATATTAGTGAAAATATTAAAGAGTAAATTGTAATTTTATTTACTTTTGTTAATAGGTTATTTTCTTCATTTTCTATAGAATTTGCATAAGAAACTAAAAGCCCTGTATAGTATCCTTCTGCTAATTGTAATAATACTTGTACAACAGCAGAACATACACATACTATAACATAAACATTAGTGCCGAAAGAACTTGATATGCTCTCAAGAAAAATGTATGCAAATTTTTGAATTGCTTTATTAAATAATAAATCTTTAGCATGATTAATTATATCTTTTATATATACCATTTTTATTTTTCTATATTTATATTTCGAAAATATAAATAATAAAATCGTATTTATAAGTGTAGATATGATTGTAGCTACATATATTCCAACTTCATTAAATCCTAATTTAATACTTATTATATCTCCAAGAATATTAAATAATGAAGATATAACTGTTGCAATTAGTACAAGATTTGTTTTCCCTTTTACCTTTAAATCATTTTTTGGAATATAACTTATTGCTAAAATTGGTAACTGAATTGCTTTTAATTTTAATAAACATGTTAAAATATTTCTGGCGTCATTTTCTAAAGTATAAATATAAGTTAGTTTATTAGCAAATATAAATATTATCAAAGATATAATCATACTACTAAAAATTTGTAAAAAAATAGCTACAGTATTAATGCTATTATTATTTTTTCTATCTCTTGATAGTACAATACTATGTGATTGTGATATACATTCTTGTATTGTATTGATTGCAGAGTCCAAGCTTATAAGTGAAGCAAATACTACAATTGCAGTTGTACCAATAGAATTAGATAATGATCTGTCAATTGTTATTAGTATTATATTTGTAAATTCTACTATTATATATGGTAATACAAATAAAAGTACTGACATTACACTTTTATTACTTATTTTTTGTTTCATGTGTTTCTCCTTATTAGATTAGATTTAATTTAAACTGACAAAATTATACTATATTCTACATTTTTTAGCCACATATTTTATAAAAAATGTCAATGGGGACGGAGTTTTTTGACAACATAAAAAATGGAATGATAGATAAATTTCGACAAATATTTTAAAATAATATGGTATGATTTATATCATATTATTTTTTTCTATAAATTATTTATTTCTAAGGAGGCAAATATGCCGAGATTTCCAAGAAACTATATAAAAACAACAGCTTTTCATGTAATAACTCAAGGAATTAATAGGAGTTATATATTCCAAAATCCGGAGGATATAAAATATTATATAAAAGTAATGTATAAATTAAATGAACAATGTAAAATAAAAATAGTAGCATACTGCATTATGAATAATCATGCACATATTTTAATAGAAACTGATAAAATAAATAATCTAAGTAAATATATGCAAAGACTTAATACAATATATGCAAAATATTATAATAAAAAATATTCCAGAGTAGGATATGTATTTAGAGATAGATATAAATCGGAGGGAATTTATAGTGAAGAACATTTATATAATTGCATAAAATATATTTATGATAATCCAGTAAAAGCAGGAATATGTAAGCGGCCAGAAGAATACTTATACTCAAATTATAGGAGAATAGATAAACAACCAAAAGAAAACTATGTATTTATGGATATTGATGAGGATAAGGCAAAGTGTGAAAAGTTTATAGAAGAATTCTTAATAGAAAATAATATTATACTTGATGATTTAAAAAAAGATAAAATTAAATTAAAAGAACTTATAACAATTTTAAAAACAGAATATAATATTTCATTAAGAAAAATATCAGAAAAACTTAGAATGGGAAGAGAAACGATAAGAAAAATATATATTAAATAAAATTGTCAAAAAACTCCGTCCCCATTGACATAACAAATGGCAAAGGCGAAAACTAAAAATAGTTTTCGCCTTTAATTTTAGAATTCCTGTGAAGTTTCCTCATCTTCCTTATCCGAAAGAGCTCCCAATTTGTCCAAAACATTCATCTGAGTTATAAAATCAAATAACGATTGAACATCAATTCTTACTTTTTTGTAATTTGTTAAATATTGGGACAACGGTTCCGCTTTTTCCACGTACGGAGTATCAAAAGACCGAAGTGAAGAACCATTTTCAGGGTTCTTATACTTCTTCAGTTTTTTACCAGAGAATAATTCATAATATTCCCCATCTTCACACTTCGCCAAAAAGTACATTTTAACATACATAGGTCCAACATCAGTTTCGTAAGTATAACTCGATATAATTGTCGAAGTCACAACATAAACATCAGCCACTTTTACCTTTGCATTAATAATACCTTTCCGCTTTTTTCTAAAAAATGCCATTTCTCTTTCCTCCTGAAAAAATTTTTTTATAGTAGTGTCTCGTGTCGTCCTGAAAACAGGATATCAACGAATTGACATAACAATTATATCATTTTTTTCGTGACGTTACAAGGTATTTACAAATGAGAACGAAAACTTTGGCACGTGTCAATGAGAATGTCAATGTTTTGTTAAGTAAAAAATTTATATATGAACCTCTTCCCTATTAAATTTATATGAATGTGTGGAGAATTTTGTTGTTTTATAGTATAATATATTTTTAAAGGGAGAATTTTTATGAAAATATATGTAATGAGACACGGATTAACAGATTGGAATTTAAACAATAAGATCCAAGGGCAAAAAGATACGTAGCTTAATGAAACTGGAATACAACAAGCAAAAGGTGCCAGGAAAAAATTTAATAGAAGAAGATTTACTATATAATTATAACTTAAATATAAATGATAAAAATGTAGAACCAGTAGTTGACTTATGTGATAGAATTTCCAAATTACTGAATTATATAAAAGATAAAATGACAAAAAAATTCTTCTAGTTACACATAGCGAAACTACAAGAGCTATAGAAGCATATTTTTATGGCATCAGTGAGGATGGACAATTGCCACCGGGAAATTTAAAAAATTGTGAATTTAGGGAATATACATTTTAAAGTTAAAAAAATGATTTTAAAAATTCTATATAAAATAATTAATGTCCAAAGATATCCTCTCTAATGAAAGTTGATTATGAACATTTAGAATAAAATGTATTGCAAAAATAGAAATACTTAAAACTGCTATTTTTAATAAATATATGGGTATTTGGATATAAAGGAGTTAAAAATGAACTTTGAATATTTAAATCAAATGATTAAGTATATAGAAGATAATCTAACTGAAAATATTGAATATAAAGAATTAGCAAAAATTGTTGGAGTATCAGAATATAATTTACAAAGAATATTTACATTTTTAACAAATATTTCGTTGGCAGAATATATTAGGAAAAGAAGATTAAGTAAGGCTTTTGAGGAATTAAAAACAACAGATATAAAAATCGTAGATTTAGCCGTTAAGTATCAATACGATTCCCAGATATCTTTTGCCAGAGCTTTTAAAAATATGTTTGGAATAACTCCAAGTGAATGTAAATTAAGCAATATAGAATACAAGCAATTTCCTATAATAAAATTTAATAATAGTAATGATATTTGTGAAGAATTAAATTATGAAATAAAAGAAATTGATGAGATTAAATTATATTGTGTAGAAACATCTGCAATAACTCATGAAGATCTACTTTATAATATAAGAAAATTATATTCAGATATAGAAGAAAATGGATTGTATGAGAAATTTAATAGAGATGGTATGTATGGAATATCTATATGTAGAAGAGATGGTTATTTATATTATGTTGGTAGCAAAGAAAAATATAATAATACAAAAGAATTTATTATTCCTGCAGGCAAATATGTGATATTTAGTGCAAATTCAAGAGAACAAAAAGATATAGTAAAAACTGAAAAAATGATATATACACAATGGTTACATTCTACTAATTATAATATTGATGACAAATTTAATTTTGAATTATATACAAGTGATAATTGTTATTTATATATGTTAATAAGAGATAAACAAAACTGATTTCAGTTAAGTTTATCTTTTACTTTTGCATTTCGTTATAATTAAAGACGTTTAAGGGAATTATAAGGAAAAACGACAAGATAATAATACAAAAGGAAATAAAAGTATGGAGTTAAATAAAGTTATAAAAAACAGAAGAAGTATTAGAAAATATAAAAATATTGAGATTTCAAATGACATTATAGAAGATTTAATAGAATCTGCTAGACTTGCACCATCTGCAAAGAATAGGCAACCTTGGGAGTTTATGATAGTAAAAGGAAAAGTTAAAAATAAAATTGCAGATATAATGTTAGAACAATTAAAAAAATCAAAAGTTAGTTTAGAAAGAAGAATATATAATGCAAATAGTAGTGTTAAAGCTACTGCTTATGTTATTAAAGAAGCACCAATTTTGATATTAGTATTTAAGCCAAATGAAGATAATTGGATTATAGGAGATTCCTTATCAATAGGTGCTGCAATAGAACATATTTGTTTAAGAGCAACAGATTTAGAATTAGGCTCACTTTGGATAAGAGATATTATATATACTCAAAAAGAAATCGCTAATTTAGTGGGTAAAGATAATATGGAACTGATTTCAGCAATTTCAATAGGATATCCAGATGAAAATCGAAACCAAAGAACAAGAAAGAAATTAAATGAAATATTGGAGTGGTATGATAATGGAAAATAAAGATGTGTTAGAATTCTATAAACAAACAAGTCAATTTACAGATTTAGGTTATTATAAAGATTTTGCTAAAAATTTACCAAATAATATTGAAGAATTATGTGTATTACAAAGAATGCAAATAATACATCCTGTTGCTTATAATGATAGTAATATACGAAATAAGAGTAATTGTTTTTGGGGAGATATGACAAAAATGCCGATTACCCGATTAGATTATGAAGAAGATTATTTTCCAACAGCACAAAGTATTATAGCAGAGTTGTTAAGAAAGAATCCAAATTATAATATAAAGAGAGAAGCAAAAGATAAAATAAATATTACTTGTAGAGGACAAGCCATATTATTAGCAAGTATTCTAAAAGCAAAAGGTATTCCTGCTAGGGCAAGAAGTGGTTTTGCTCCTTATATAAAATATGATGGTATTAGTTATGACCATTGGATTACAGAATATTATGATGAGAATGAAAATATATGGAAGTTGGTTGACGCAGATGAACATTGTCCAGACCACGAAATGGGATTTGATTTAAATAATATTCCTTATAATAGATTTATATTTGGTGCAAATGCTTATTTAGGATTAAGAGAAAAAAGTATTAATCCAGAAAGTATATTGTATTCATCTAATCCTGTTACTTTAGGAATGAAAGCAGCATTAAGAGGTTTGTTCTATGATTTTCACGCTCTAATGAATAATGAAATTATATTTTTACATGTACCTAAATATATTAAAGAAAGAAAATTTAACCTATCCGAAGATGAATATACTGAATTAGATAATTTAGCAAGGTTGATGTTAGACCCAAATAAAAACTTTAAAAAGTTAAAATGTATATGGGAAAGTAATTTAAAATATAGAATTCTTTGTGGTGCATTAAATGGATAATTACAGACAATGCTTGGTTGGCATTGTCTTCTCCATTTTCTAAAAAGATCGTCCTTATTAATGAAAAACTAATGTGATAATAACATATAAAATATCAATATTCCTTAATACATAGAAATTCTGATATTTAAGCAAACTTAAATGGAGTCTTAACTTTACACATAAGCGAAATTAAGACTATAAGATTTGATTAAATCTCTCTGATAAATCAATTACATAGATATTTTCAAGGGAGCATGGAAAAAAACGACATTTTATAGTATAATTTTTATAGTTTAGTTATTAAAAATAACATGTTTTGAACTGTACCTACTAAATAAATTTCCCAACTTTATTAATTTATTTAAAGGAGAACTAAAATGAATTTTAGTTATTTAATATTATTAAGCGCAATTTTATCAACTATAGGTACATATGTAGATAAAAAAATAATTGATAGTGGAATATCCAGAAAAAATTATTTCTACTATATGTGTTTAACAATGCTACCATTTGCATTAGTATCTTTATTTTTAGAAATTAAAACAAATAATTATAAATTTTGCTTTAATTATATTGTAATTATATTATTATTAATGGCAGCCTTTTTAAGGTATATAAAACAAAAATCATTTGTTGGTTGTTATAGAAAATTAGAACCATATGAATTTAAAACCTATATGTCAGTAACTCTTATTATATGCTTTTTTATTGATATAGTTTTAGGAATTCAAACTTTTACCATATTAAAATTGTTATCTATAATTTTAATTATTGTTGGTGTAATTCTAACTTATAATGTAAAAGTTAATATAAAGAAATTTCAAAAAGATTTAGTAATAAGAATAATTTCAGATGTAATTATGGGGTATGTAGTTTATAATATTTTAAAATATTGGTCTAATGGATTTTTTATATTATTATTAAATTTATTATTAACATTACTATTTACACCAATATATAAACCCTATAAAAAAGAAAATAATATCTCACTTGGAATGTTTGGTTTAATTTTATTACAACAAACTTTTGGATTTACATATACATATATAAATAATTACTTATCTAGTAATTCTGTAACTCTATCAACATTTGTTTCTCCTATCTCATTAATTTTTATTACAATTACAGCATTCTTATTAAGGAAGAAAAAGAAACCAAGTATAAAAAATATAATTGGAATAGTTTTAGCCGGCATTGGTATTTGTTTAATTAAATTATTCTAAAAGGAGATAAAAATGTTAGATATTAATTATGCCAATGGGGACGTGGAATTTTGACACACTTCATGAAAGAAAGCGCACTAGATTTCCTCATAAAAAAAATTCACCAACTTTAATTAGTCTGTGAATTTCTTTTTGATGGAGCGGGTAGAGGGAATCGAACCCTCGCTATCAGGTCGGAAGCATGACATTCTACCACTAAATTATACCCGCATTACTTTTTTATTTTAGCATATTCTAAATGTAAAATCAAGAATTAATGCACTGCTTATAATATGCTTTGCATTCTAGATAAATTCAGGACATTCTCCAAAAATTTCCATTATAGTAGTAACAAAAAAACTAGCCTGTTGGCTAGTTTTACTTGGAGCAGGTAGTGGGAATCGAACCCACGTCATCAGCTTGGAAGGCTGAGGTTCTACCATTGAACTACACCTGCATTTCCCTGCTACGTTTATAGATTATAAACTAGGTTTTTTATTTTGTCAATACTATTTTAAAATTTTTTTTAAAAAACTTTTTCGTTTATTATTTACAAATGAATTTAACTAATATAAAATATGTGTGAAGATTTATGTAAGGGTGAAATAATGTTAAAATTTATATCTCATAGTGAAACCGAAACAAAAGAGTTAGCACGAAAATTAGCACAAAAATTAAATACAGGAGATATTATTGTTTTATCTCGGAGATTTAGGGTCTGGTAAAACGAAATTTACAGAAGGCTTTTTATCTTTTTGGAGATTAGAAAATGAAATTTCAAGCCCTACATTTACAATTGTTAATGAATATCATGCCACAAGTGTTAATATTTATCATTTTGATGTTTATAGATTAGCAGATGTTCAAGAATTTTATGATATTGGTGGTTTAGAATATTTTTCTTCTGGAATTAGCCTTATAGAGTGGGGCGAATTAATAGAAGATATTTTACCACAAAATTACATTAAAATTGAATTTACTAGAAACCCAGATGATATTAATACTAGGTATTTAAATATTTCTACAAAAGATACTAGATTAGAAAATGTAATTAAGGAGCTTAAAGAATGTTAATTTTAGGAATATCAACATCTAGCAATATTGCTTCTGTTGCAATTAATAGCGATACAGAATGTATAAAAGAATTAAATATTAACAATAATAAAACTCATTCAGAAACATTAGTACCTTTAATTGATGAACTTTTAAAAGAAACTAATATTAAATTGCAGGACATTAATTTAATTGCATGTGATAATGGTCCTGGCTCTTTTACAGGTATTAGAATTGGTATATCTACTGTAAAGGCAATTGCTGAAAGCCTTAATATCCCTGTAATAGCAGTAAGTTCATTAGAAGGTCTAGCATACAATATACATGAGGCTGAATATATTTGTTCTTTAATAGATGCCAGAAATAATCAGGTATATTGTGGTTTATTTGACTCAAACTACATCTTACTAGGAAATTATTTGGCAGATGATATAAATACTGTTTTGCAAGTAATAGATCAACACAAACCTATAACATTTGTTGGTGATGGTGCTATTGCTCACAAAGATTTACTAAATATTAAAGATTTTAAATCTGATAATTTACTTCATGCTAAAAATATTAATTTATGTGCAGTTAATAAATTTAGCAAAGGAGAAATTTTAAATGCAGATTCAATTCTTCCAATGTATTTAAGAAAATCACAAGCCGAAAGGATGAGAAGTTTAAATGGATAATATTAAAATTTCTGCTATGACTCTCCCCGACTTGGATTCAATTAGTGATATACTTACTTGTGAATTTGATGATTTTTGGAACTACAACTTATTTAAAAGTGAATTAGAAAATAAAAATTCTATGTATATTGTAGCAAAATTTAATAATCAAATAGTTGGTTTTGCTGGAATTTGGTTTTCTGTTGATGACATACATATAACAAATATAGTTGTTAAAAAGAATTGTAGAAATCAAAAAATTGGCTCACTTATGCTTAACAATTTAATTGAACTTTGCGAAAATCGAACTCAAAAATCTATTACTTTGGAAGTTAATTCAAATAATATTCCTGCCCAAAAACTTTACCAAAAATTTGGCTTTAAAAATGTAGGAATACGAAAAAAATATTATAACAACACAGAAGATGCAATAATTATGACAAAAACTTTAAACTAAAATTGTCAAAAATTTATGGAGGTAAACAAATGAAAAAAAATGAATTAAGCTACAAGAGTTTAAAAAATATTTGCAACCCAAATAATTTTAAATTCGAAACAACAGATGAACTAGACAGTAAGGATTTAATTTATGGCCAAGACAGAGGAATTAAAGCATTAGAATTCGGATTAGATGTTGAATCAAAAGGTTATAACTTATATCTAGAAGGTCCTTCTGGTGTTGGAAAAACAATGTATACAAAAAACTATGTAACAAAAGTTGCATCAAAAAAGAAAACTCCTGATGACTGGTGTTACATTTATAATTTTGAAGAACCAAATGAGCCTGTTGCAGTTTCTTTGCAATCTGGAAAAGGTAAAGAATTTAGAGATGATATGGATGCTTTTATAACTGACATTAAAAGAGATATTAAATTAACATTTGGTAACGAAGATTTTGATAAACAAAAATCTTTAATGCAAAATTCTTTTGAACAAAAAAAGAGTCTTTTATTAGAAAAATTAAATAAACAATCTATGAAAAGTGGTTTTCAAGTTAAAACTGCTCAAAATGGCGTATATATGATGCCTATTTTAGATGGTAAAACAATTGAAGAAGAAGAATTTGCAAAATTAGATGAAAAAACAAGAAAACAATTTGAAGAAAACTCTGCAAAAGTTCAAGAAAAAATTATAGAAGTAATTAATCAAATTAAAACATTAGAAAAAGAAAATATTAAAAAAATACAAGAATGGCAATCAAACATAGCTTTAATAACAATCAATTCTCATGTAAATCCATTAAAAGCAAAATATAAAAAATATCCTAAAATATCAACTTTTTTTGAATATATCAAAAAAGATATTTTAAAAAATATAAACTTATTTATTAAAGATGAGATTTCTGAAACGAAAGCCCAAACTTTAAAGCAAGAATTAGTTAGACCTTGGCTTAATTACAGAGTAAATCTTTTTGTAGACAATAGTAATTTAACAGGTAGCCCAGTTATAATGGATTCTAACTATTTGTATCATAATTTATTTGGAAAATTAGAATACGAAAATCAATATGGAATGTTAAAAACAGACTTTACAATGTTAAAATCAGGTCTTTTACACAAAGCAAATGGTGGTTATATTATATTACAAGCTAGTGATTTACTTGCAAATCCAATTTGTTATGATGCATTAAAAAAAGCATTATTAGTTAAAGAATTAAACATAGAAAACAATATGGAACAACGTTCATACATGGTAATGATTTCTTTAAAACCAGAACCTATTCCTTTAAATGTTAAAGTTTTACTATTGGGAGATGCTAGTATTTATCAAACTTTACTTGCATTAGATCCTGACTTTAAAAAACTATTTAAAATTAAAGTTGAATTTGAAGAAACAGCACCTAGAACAGATGCTAATATAATGAAACTTGCTAGATTTGTTCATAGTTTTTCTACAAAAGAAGGTATGCTTCCATTAGACAAAGGAGCTGTAGCAAAACTTGTAGAATACACATCTAGATTATCAGATTGTCAAGACAAGCTATCTACAAGATTTAATGAAATAGGTGAAATTATAGCAGAATCTTCTACATGGGCAAAACTTGCAAAGAAAAAACTTGTAACTAGCGAATTTATTGACAAAACTCTTGCTGAAAGAATAGAAAGAGTTAAAAAATACGATTCTTTATATATGGAAATGATTAAAGAAAATACACTTCTTATAAGCACAGAAGGCGCAGAAGTTGGTGTAATAAATGGACTTACTATATTATCAATTGGTGACTATTCATTTGGAAAGCCAGCTAAAATAACAGCAAATACTTATATGGGAAAAAGCGGTATAATAAATATAGAACGTGAAATAGAAATGTCTGGAACATCACATTCAAAAGGTGTACTAATACTTTCTGGATATTTAGGAGAAACCTTTGCACAAGACTTTCCTTTATCTCTTACTGCAAGCCTTTGCTTTGAACAATTGTATAATGGTGTAGATGGAGATAGCGCTTCTAGCACAGAATTATATGCACTTCTTTCTAGTCTATCTGAAATACCTATTAAGCAATCAATTGCAGTTACAGGTTCAGTTGATCAAAAAGGTAATATTCAACCAATTGGTGGAATAAATGAAAAAATAGAAGGTTTTTACCAAGTATGTAAACAAAGAGGTTTAACTGGAGAGCATGGTGTAGTAATGCCTATACAAAATGTTCAAAACTTAAATCTTTCTGATGAAGTAATTAATAGCGTTAAAGAAGGTAAATTCCACATATATGCAATATCTACAATAGATGAAGGTATTGAAATTTTAACAGGTGTGCCTGCTGGTAAGAAAAACAAAGAAGGTAAATTCCCTGCCGGTACAATTAAATATTTAGCTTACGAAAAACTAAAACGCTACTCTAACAATGAAAAAAACAATAAATAATATTATTATAAATATTAAAAATGCATAATTTATTAAAATTTTAAATATACTTGAGTTCAAAATTTAAGAATTGAAATATCTCTAGAATGATGAATTATATGTAGAATATAAATTTTATTAGAATTAAATCTATATAGAATTTTATATGATTTGTATATTATTTGTCGTATATTTTGCTTTTCATTTATTACTTTTCCCATTTCTGGGAAAAGTAATAAATTTTTTATTCTCTTATTTATTTCGTAAATTGTTTTGTTTGCATAAAATTCCGAATCTTGTTGAATATACCATTTAATTTGTATTAACTCTTGTTGCGCACTTTTTTCTGTTATTATTTTCAAATTCTGTCCCTTTTAATAATTCATCAATTACTTGATCCCATGGTATAGTATTGTCTATTCCCATTGCTTCTTCCCTATCCAATATAACAGATGTAACAAAAGCTAAATCTAAACTTGTAGCCTTTGGATTATGCATTAACTCTTCCTCTAATTGTAATAACTCTTTATAGTTTTTAGCCTCGACTTTTTCTTCATTAACTAAATTAAATTTCTCGTCGTTCACATTATCACTTCCTTGTTATTATGCATTTTTAACTTTTATAATTGTATTCCATTTTTTTACATTTGTCAATATGTGTGTGCAAATTTTTGTTTGTACTTTGAAGTTTTAGAAACGAATAATGCTTCTAACTCATTTTTATTTTCCTATAAACATTTGAACATATACTTTTCCATATTTAGGGCTCTTTACTACCCCTATTCCAGTATAATTAAAACTACCATTTAAAATATTTGCTCTATGTCCTTCAGAATTCATCCATGCATTTACAGCTCCACTGTTACTTGAGTTTCCAGCAATATTTTCACCTGCTGTTTTATAACTAATACCATAATTTTTTAACATATCAAATGGCGAACCATAAATTGGAGAGGTATGAGAAAAGTAATTATTATCCACCATATCTTTTGCCTTTACTCTTGCAACATTTTGCACCTCATCATTTATTTTTAATGCAGATAAACCATTAGCGACCCTTTTTGCATTAATCAAATCAAATACTTCTTGTTCATCAGCTGTGAGCTCACTTTTTACAGTATTATTTGTATTTGGCTTTGTTGTACTAGAATTGTTTCCCGCACTTCCGAGTATTAGGATATATTAGTTTAATATATTTGCTACTTACTGCTCCAATATAATCATTATCTGTTTGTACAATATACCAATCCCCTATTTGGGCAAATAATCTTATATACTGGTTTTTATACACTTTTGTTACTATTCCAAAATTTGTTCCGTGGTCCTTGTCTTACATTTAATGTTGTTGCTGTAACAAATCCTGTTGGCGTACTTACTGTTTGATAATTTTTCATAGCCGTACTGCTTGTTAATATACTAATCCCTAACAAAAACATAATAAAACATAAAAATATCTTTGTCTTTAGTTTCATAAAAAATCAACTCCTAATAATAGTTTTAGCTATTTTTAGGAGTTTATTCAAAAACATTGTAATTCTAAAATTATTGTGTTTTTTTGTTTTAATATGATATAATTATATATATAAATCTTTTAGGAGTATTTTAATGAAAAATTATTACGAAATATTAGAAGTAAATAAAAAAGCTTCTCCAGAAACTATATCAAAAGTATATAAATTTTTAGCAAAAAAATATCATCCAGATGCAAATCCAGACAATCAACAAGAATCAGAAGAAAAATTTAAAGAGATTTCTGAAGCCTACGAAATATTATCTAATGAAGAAAAAAGAAAACAATATGATTTAGAATTGCAAGATTATGAAGCAAGTGCTTCTCCACAAACTGTTTCTGCTGAAGATTTTCTAAAACTTAGCAATTATTGCAAAGAATTAGAAAATGCTTTAAAACAATACTCATCTGCTGGAAATACTAATTCTTCAAATTCTAATGAATACAATAATTATTATAACAATACAAATAATGATTCTGCTCAATATCAAACTGATACATATACTGCTCGTGCTCAAGAACAAGCAAGAGAGCAAGCTTACCAAGATGCTGTAAACAGAGCTTATCATGATGCATATGTAAACAATTTAAGAAATATGGGATATAAAATAAGATACAAAAAAACTTTTAAAGATCAATTAAAAAGCGTTCTTGCATTAGTTATTGCTACAGTTGTTTTATATATATTATTTAAATTAATTTGGATAATTCCACCTTTAAAAAATTGGTTTTTATCTTTATTTAAAATTAGTTTATAATTATAAAATGGTTGCTATTTAAGCAACCATTTTAATTTTAATGTCTTTTTTCTCCTGGAAATAGACGTTCTCCATCATGCCCGTCATGCAAAGTTTTTCCCCCTGTATTTTCTATATCTTCATTAACTTCATTCATTTGCTTTGTTTTTCCAGAGGACTCTCTAGAATGATCATCTACTTCTTTTGCTAGCTTCATAATTTCTTCTTTACTTCTTGCACTTAAAATTGTTTTTATTTCATTGCACTCATATCCCATGTCTTTTAAGTCTGCAACTAAAGTAACTGCATCAAAGACTTCTTTATCATCCATATTTCTATCTATTTTAAATTTCTTTACCATCTCAACTTCTCTTGTGGTAAGTTTTCCATCTTTGTTTAAAGCATAAATTTGTTCTGCCATTCCTGCTGCATCTATTATATCTTCTAATTCATACACAGATCTTCCTCTTGCCATCATACTTTTTTGAATCACATCTCCTGATGTATTTCTATTTACACCAGACTTTTGTCCAGCTGCAATAGCAATATATTGTCCACTAGGAGTTCTAGAAACTAAATAAGTTTTTGTATTTTGACTTGCTACACTTTCTGGTAAATCTGTTGCAATTCCATAGTTTCCTTTTAAAAGTAATGAATCTACTTTCTTTTCCTTTAATGTGCCATTTTCCATTACAAATATACTTTGACTTGAGTTTCTTCCTTCACTTTGCGTAGAAAGTGGTATTTCTTTATATTTTCCTCCAGTAGTTTTAGCAACATATTTAAAATCATGTGTATCTTTTCCTGGTACTCTAAATATTCTTTGTGAGCTTATTCCCCAAGCTCTTTTTACAAACATTCTCATATTTTCAGATTCTGAAAACTCTCTATTAACTTCCATCTCGGTTACTTTTCCTGTTGCTAAACCTCTTTCTATTTGATATGCCATAGCTTCTTGTTGCTTAGTACTATCTGAACTTATGCTTTCTGGTGCATTTCCTTTTTCTATGCTTTTTCTCATTTTAATGTCTTCTCTTTGTTCTTCTTCTGCTACTATTCTTGCTCTAGCTATATCAAAATTAGATGGAATCCTTTTTGCTAGTTCTGAATTATAATATTCAAATTTAATGCCTTTTTTAGATTTTGATATATCTGCCATTTTTGTATCTTCATCTATCCAAACAGAAAACCTTTCAGCATTTGCTTCATCACCATCTGTATCAATTTTCATTAGTTCTAAATTAATTGTTGATTTCCCATCATCTAAACTTACTTTTCTTTTGTTGTTTAATAAAGCTAATTTAATTGCTTCTTTTATTTTATCTTGCTTTTTTTGCTCTTGGGCTAGGTCTTTGCCTTGTTTAGATTCGTTTTCTTCCATGTTTTGTTCCTCCATTATTTAATACTAAATGACATTACAAAGTCTCTATCATCTTTTAGTTGCATAAGTATTTGCATGTTAATTGTTTTATCTGTTTTTCCTAACAAATCTGTTAACTCAACATTATATATATATGTTTCTCCTTCATTTTTGAACTCTTTATATTCTATTTTATTGTATTTATTTAAGTTACTTTTCATATAGTTTTCAAAAGCGCTTAGTGTACTATAATTCTTACTTTTAAATTGTTCATTTAGTTTTCCATAAATGTATTTATAATCTCCTGAATTTAAAGCCTGTTTTACTTTTTCTATGTTTAATATACATTTTCCTTTTTCATTTGTTTCATCGTATTTTTCATTAAGCTGTGGTATATCTAAAGTATACATATCTAATATTACATTATAGTCTAATGCAGATTTCTCATAAAATATATAAATATTATTATATTGATCTGTGCATACATATTCTGTATTATCTTCGTTATTTATTACTTGGTATTTTTCTATTGTCATCCCCTTAAGAATTTCTTTATTATTATTTACATATTCTTTAAAACTCTGTAAGTCCCCAAATCTTTTTTCCATATAATCTTTATTTAAATTGTTAAATGCTAGTTCTACATCTGTTAATAATAAGTATTTATAATTTATAAAATATTCTGTTGCTATTTTTTGATCTGTAATTTCTTCACTTAAGTATATATTATTATTTTTCTCTTCTATATTTGCTATGTTTTGTACTTTAAAATTCTCTAATTCCTTTTCTTCCTTTAGCGGTCTTATAGAAAAAGTTCCATTTACAATATCTAAATTTACAATAGCATAAATTTTGTCAAATTTTTCTATATTAGCTTCTTCAAACAAAACAGCTGAAATGAAATAATTTTCTATACTTAAATCTTTTTTTTCTGTATTTATTTTTACAATTTTGCATGGAACAATTTCTTTTTCTACAGTTGTAGTTTTTATGAAATTGTTTAGATTTTTTATAGTAATACTATTTTCGTCAATATAATCTTTACTAAGAAGATTATAAATATTTTGTTTTTTTTCTGTTTCATCTGTGTCATCTATATATTTTCCATCTTCGTCACGATTATAATATATGAAATTTTCCATATTTAATACACTAACGTATTGTTGCAAACAATTTTTTACAATAAAATAATCTATAAAGGAAACCTTCTCACCATAACTATTATCAGCTTGTGTTAATGCTTGATCTGCTGTTTTTTCTGCCTCATTTTTTCCTTTATCTTTAATTATAATAATTATTAAAATTACAAGTATCAAACATAATAATATTAAAACATATTTTAATTTTTTCATTTTTCCTCCTAACCAGTTGGTCTTAATACATGATATGTTCCGTATGAGCTGAATGCATTTGGTGCATTATAGCTACTATATTTAACATTTGGACCTGGAGGCACAACTCCTCCATTAAACCAATATCCGTTTCCTGCATACATTTGAGTATGATGGCCTAACCAGAATACTATATCACCTTTTTGCATACTTGATTGTGGTATTGCACCCATATCTTTGAATTTGTGAGTCTTCATTAATCCTGTATATAACTCGTTTACTCCCCTATAATATATTTTATTCATAGTACCTTCATCTACAACCCCTGATTCAACAAGTACCCATGCTACATAAGAAGCACAGCATACTCCTTTCTTATTCCAAAGTGCTCTTATTCCTTCGTGGTAAGCTGGTTGTGTAGCATCATATTTATAATTATTTTTTGTACAATGCACTCTAATTTTTTCTGCTGCTTGCATCATTTTTTCTACTGCTGTTCCACTATAATTTCCTATTGTCTTATCTTTCATATCATTATAGTATTTTAGAGCCATTTTTTTTCTTGTTTCCATATGTGGAACGCTCGGATTTTCCACTAAATTGCAGAATTGTTCAGTGGCTTCTTCAACTGTTTTTGCATTAACCCACCTAGCGTCTTTATAAGATTTTAACTCTTTAAGCATATATTTTATTTGGGCATCTTCATCGTTTATGTTTTTGTCTTGGCAATATTCATACAAGCCTTTCTTTCTAGACCAATATGTCCATTGCATTAATCCATAACCAATTTCATCATATATAAATTTGTTTTTCGAATAGGTTTTTTTATTTACTGCTGCTGTATATTGTTCTGAAGTCATTCCTGTTGCACTTAATTTACTTCCTGTCTCTGCTAAACTTGGATTTAATCCTGATTCTGCATATAGATTTCCCATTATTCCTGCTGCGACCTCTTTACTATATCCTGCGCCTATCAATGCAAACCATATCTTTTCTACTATTGTACCACCATATATTTCAGATATAGGGTTTAAATCAAATATATCCATAAAGCTTGATATTTCTGTTACTCCATAATCAACTCCGGAATATCTATATGCCATATATTTAAATAATGGTACTAATTGTTTTGTGTTTTCAGATGTATCTAATAGCTCAAACAACATTCGTGCTCCATTATCAAGTAGTAAGTCTCCTACCGGTATGGTTCCATTATATATATCTCCATATCTTACAACAATTGATGGATTATCATTTTTTTCTGTAAATACTCCCGAATTTAATGGATCTGGTATTTTACCCTCTTTGTTTCTTAATAACGCTAGAAATTTTTCTATTTTTTCTTTTGTACCTGTAGTTGTATCTTGTTGAACAATATTATTTTCATCAACTATTTGTTGCATTGTTTTTTCTTTTGCAATCGATTTTTTTGCATTTGTTTCTTTGTATTTGCAATAAATATAATCTGTGCCTCTTCCAGCTCCTCTGGTAGAATTTTTTTCCCCATTATCATTTTGCGCAATTGCTGCTAATCCATTCATAACCCAGTTTTGAAAATGTGCTCTATTGTCTGCACCTGATGCTGTTTTCATTGCATTATCATATATATCGTCACTTTCTTGTAAATTGCATTTTGATGTATCAATTGTTCCACTTGCTATCTGATTTAATAATCCTTTATATAAGTATCTAATTTCCCTTTCTTGCCCTTCTACATCATTAAAATCAGATTCTGTAATTTTTGTATGATTATAATTGTTGTATTCTTCTTCTGTTACATCTCCTGTTGCTTTATTTGGTATAGTATATATTTCTTTTGCATCTGGTATTGTATAAGTACTTTTTCCATACCAGGTTTCTATAGTGGTAACCATAAGTCTCCAGTCATTTTTTTCTGATCTTGTACTTTCTACTTCTGTTACATTAATGCCACCTAAAGAAAATCCTGTTTCAGGGTCATATGCTGTTTTTAAATATGTTTCTAATGCACTTGCTATGAAAGTACCATCTGTCCTATATGTTTTGCCAATATCCTTGTAATTATTTATTTTGGTAACTTTATTTTCTGGTAAATCTAAATTGTTATATTTTCTATTATAAATTATATCGTAATATGCTTTAAAGCTTTCAGCATCATCTCCAAAAACTTCATTAACCATGTTATACATTTCAATAACAAAATTACTATCAATATTATATTTTCTAACATTGTATGCTACAGATTCTGCATTTAAAGAATATGCTGAAATTTGAGTATTTATTTCATTTAATGCAAAATCTATAAATGTCTCTAAAAACTCTCCACTTCCTGTCATATTTAAAAAATCAATCATTAATTCTATTGGTATAGAATATTGAGATAAATCAACACTATCAGATAAATTCATTTCCTGTGTTTCTACATTATACACACTATCTGCATCTACGTCATACTTAAATTCTTCACCATCTGTTTGCTCTGGTTTTTCTAATTTATTATTTTCTATATTTTTATTTTCAAAAGAGAAGTAATATTCTTTTTGTGTGATGTCCAGTGTATACATTTTTATAGTATCTACTCCTGTTTTTGTATAACATTCCTGCATTTGCTTGTAAGCTGCCGAATTAAGTTTATCTCCCAAACCTACTCCTTCAAAATTTTCTTTTATTTTACCAAAATCTTCATTTGTTACATACTTTAAAGTTTGATCATCAGCAGTAGTTATTGTAGTTGCTCCCATAGCTCCTATATACCACTGTTCAGAATTATCTCCAAATTTTTTAGAAGAATCTTTAAAATAGAAAAATGTATGTTGCGATGTATCATCCACATAGTACAAAGTATAATATGGTGTACTTACTGTCCATTTAGATGGAGAATCTATGGATCCATATTTATTTAAAACTTCATTAATTTCAACTTCTGTTTTTTCATCTATTTTTTCTTTCTCTTTATAATTCTTTATCATTTCTTCTTCTGTTATTTGAGCTGCACACACAGTATCACTTAAAGAACTAGAAACTGCATATGCTAAAAGTATTTTTCTTAACCTTACTTGTGTAATTCCACATTTTTCTGTATCTATGCTTTGAGCTTCTAGTCTGTTTTTCAGGTTTTCTACCTGTTGCTCATATATTACAAATGTTGGTAGTCCAGTCGAAACCTTTGCTAATCCCAGCCATTGTATTCCCCCTGAGGTAGCACCTTCAATATCGTCTACCAATTTTCCAACAACTGATTTTATTATTTCAATTACTCCATTAAGAATTGCATAAAAAGATGTTGCAGTTAATACTACAATCAACAATGGTATTAACATTGTTTTTATTAATGCATCTCCTTTTTCGCTTTTACATATTTTCATAATTCCTCCGTTATTTTAAGTTTATAGACATTTGTGTATTATTACTATAATTTTTAGTATCTTTTATATAATCTTCATAATCAATAATTACTTTTTTAAATTCTATGCTTTTATCTGTTTTTTCTGAAGCATATTGTTTTTTAAAATTTAGTTCTATTTTTTTATTTACAGTATTTTTATATAAGATTAAATTTGTAGAAAATAGGTTTAATGTATCTAATACACATTCAGAATTATCTGTAGCTAATAATTTAAGAGTAGACTTATCTTTTAATGAATCTAGTAGGATAACGTTGCTACTTAAATTTGTTGCTTCTATATAATACTTTACTTTGTTTATATAAGTATCAACACTTTTAACTGTTATCTCTACATATTCATTTTTTGTAGTTTTGTTTATCTCTTCTGTTTTTACATAGTTATTTACGTTTATTTTTTCTTCATTTCCTTTATTTACTATTGTTATATAGTCTTCTAGTTTTTCTACATTATCATAATTTCCTGTTGCCATTATATCTTCTATAAATGTTACTTTGTATGTGTTATATCCTTTTTCGCTTATCCAACTTTGTAAATTACACTCTCTATTTTGGGTGAAAATTATATCATAATAATTCTTTTTAAATGTTTCTATATTAGGATACATCTTTTCTTTACACTCGTCTGTAAGTAGGTTATATGCATCTTGTATCTTTTTATTGTTACAATAATCTACAAATGTTTTTACTAAATTTTCTTCTTTTTTATATGTATCTTTATCTACATCTTCTCCAGAAATAATAGTTTTAGATGGATTATACACTGTTTTATTATCGCTGGTTTCTCCACTGCCTGATCTATTTTTAACTGAATATGCAAAAGCAATTCCTATAAGTATTAATATTCCAAATAGTTTTAAAAGTTTTGCTATTTGCTCTTTATACCTTCTGTAAAAGCCACTAAGCCATACTCTAAACATATTCTGCCCCTTTCTATACTTTTAGGCGAACTAAAGCTAGTTCGCCTTATTTTATTTATTTTTTAGGTGGTGGTGGCATCTGTCTTCTTCTTTCCTGTAGTACTTCATTCATTGCACTTTCTAATGCCTTTGTACCTTTTTCTGCCTCACTATTTTTTTGTTTTATTGTATCATTAATTGGCACCTTTTTATTAACTGGTAATTTAATACTCTTTACATTATTTTTTACCGCTTTTTCTATAACTTTGTCCATTCCCACAATATATTGAGATTTAGAATAATGCTCACTACTTCCCACTGTTACTTTTGAATCTATTTTTCTTTCTAGTTCTACTAATCTATTTAATGTTTCAGGGTCTCTTGCAGCACCAGAAGTAATATATTCTTTTCCATCTGATATGTTTTGATATACCTGTTGATTTACTTGCTGAACAACATTTTGGTCTCCAGCTCTAAATTCTGCAAGTTTTCCAAGTTTTTCTGCTTCCATAGTTTGCATTACTTGGATATTTTCTTCATTATCAACATAATTATTGTAGTTTGCTATAGCCTTATTATCTTTACGTAAAGTTTGAAGAGCCTGTTCTGGCTTTACATTTCTATCCATCAAACTTTTTATTGTTGACACATCTGATATTCCTAAACCTGAATAAGGGGTCATTGCTTTTAATTTTTCTTTTGCCTGCTCTTGCGCAGTTGTAACTGTTCCTGTATTCTTATCTGTTTTGTCTTTCAATCCAAATGCACTTATAGCTTTTTCAATATTTGCTGGGTTAGTTATAAAACTATTTGCATGCTGCTCTTTTTTTTGCTCTATAAACTGAGCATTAATATTATTTGTTCCTTTCCAGTCGCCTCCACCTTCACCTATATAGTATGTATCTGTAAGTTCATGGCCTGATTGTCTTAATTTTTCGTATTGTTGTAACATTTCTGGTGAAAATAATGCGCTTTCACTTAAGTTTTCTAAATTTAACCTAGCATTTAAATTTTTGCCTGGTTCTCCAAACATTTTAAATCTCCACGACAATCCTACTCCTAATTTATTTAGTAAAGCTGTTGATAAGTCTTGTCCATCAATTTTAGGCTTTTTATCTTCTTCTTTTTTATCTGTTTCTTTTTTATCTTCATCTTTTTTGTCTACTTCATTATTTTCTTTTTCGTTTATTGCATTTGCTAATGCATTAGCATCTGGTTTTGTGCCTTCTAATCCAGTAGCATTTTCTATTTGGATATTAGCACTACCTAATACAATATTACTACCATTTCCATCTAGAGGGCCTGGTCCATCTAGAGGAGCATTTTTCCTATCTGGAACTCCATTTATTATAGGCTCGTTCCCTTCTCCAAATTTTTCAGGTTCAACACCATGTTGATTTCTAAAGTTAGCTTTTCTTTGTTCCTGCTCATTATATAGTTCATCATAAGCTTTATAATCTTCTTCTGTCCAATCTTCGTTATATGAATTTCCTATTAAATCCTCTAAAGTTTGATCTTCTGAACGTATATTTTCAGCCTCTGCCATAGGATCCACTCCCGCACCAGGTCCTAAAGGTTCAGAATCTGGTGCAGGTGCTCCTCCACCTGCACCTGCTGACATTGCTAATGAGGTTCCTCCTGTAGCAATTGCTCCTCCAACCATAACGGCTGTTTGTGCAACTTGTTTAGTAAACTCCACTCCCTTATCCAATGTTTTCTTTCCTGATTCAAAACTTGCAACATTATCAAGTGCAGTACCTGTAAATCCAAATATATTTCTCATAAATTTCTCTATTGGTCTAATCATTGACATTGCTATTAATGCAAATATTTGAGTGTCAATCGTTCCAAAAGTTGAACCTCCCGAAGCTGTCATGGTTTTTATAGGAATTAGGAACAAAATGCTATATATTAATAATTGGAATGGCTGAACCATAACTCCCATTACAAACTCTTTAAACCATTTATTAAAACGAGTTTTTCCTTCTTTTCCAAGTGCATATAATGATGATATAACAGGTGCAACAATAATCATAACAATTATATAAAATAACCTTTTAAAATAAGCTATTAAAAACACTATTGTCATATATGTTAAATATCCATACATTATTAAATAAACAATATCTCCTATAAAATCAAAAGCATTTGTTTTGTCAAAATTGCTTCTCACTGTTGAAACTATTGTCTTATCAAATGTTTCCCTTAATCCTGCTGTTATTACTTCGGATAAATAAAAAACTCCTATCATTATTATATGTACAAACATTACTAATGCAAGTGCTTTTAGCCAATCTGTTAAATACATTTTCCATTTTGCTTTTTCAGAGGCAATATTTGATGCTAATACAATTCTTATTCCAGTATATATAAGCAAACACAATAATATAACAATTGCTAAATTTCTAGTAATATAATATAAACCAGCAGTAGCCTGTTTTAATTGTTTCATTAAATGATTAAATAAATTAAAATCACTTCTATCTATTCCTCCATTTTCGTCAAAACTACTTGAAAATATATTTGCATTTGTAACTTGAACTTTGTTACTAAAAATATCTTCTGGACTTAATAAAAAGCCATAGTAAATATCTTCACATTCATCTAACCCTTTAACCACTCTCTTATAAAGAACTTTTATTTTATCGTCACTACTATCCAATTCTGTTTTAATATCAGTAATCTTGTTTTCAATTTTGTCTATGGTATCTCCTACCTTATAGTCGAATGCAAACAACACTGATAATATGGCATTTGCTCCATCTAATACTCCCATTAGCATACTAGTAAGTGGCTTTGTTATTATAGATGTTGCTATACTAGCATTTGAAGCTATAGGATTAGCAGTTGAAACAGTAATTATTATTAAAATACTTAATAGTATTTTTTTTATTATTTCGCTCTTCATAATTTTTTTAATCATATTTTTATATCCTCTCAATTAAATATCTTCAGCAAAGTTGACCAAAAATGCCCATATACTTAAAGCCCCTAATATTATTACAGTACCTATTATATATGGTGGCAAACTTTCTTTTATATTTGCCTTTTCATCTGCACTAGAAAACATGTATTTTATACCTAATATAACTCCACAAACAAATACTATAACTACTCCTGCTCCCCACAAAATACCTGCAAGATCGCTAAAATTAGTCCAGTTACCTCTTGTCGTGTCTTTCTCTCCTTCTATCTTCACCAACTTTAACCAATCATCTGCTTGCTTTTTAAAATCAGAATCTGGGTTTGATGCAAATACATTTATATATGCTGAATTAGCAATTAGCAATATTGTCAATATAAATACTACTAAAATTTTTGATATACTCTTCATTTCATCACCTCTTAAATCGCGCTTTTTACAATACTATATATAAGATTTACAATTGTGCTTATCGCAAATACTAAAGATGCTCCTAAAATATAAATTCCAAAACTCTTTTTGTATTCTGCTTTTTCCTCTACTGATCCTAACATATATTTAATCCCTAATATCATTAAAGCTATTACAGAACAAATTATTCCTATATCACTTACTTTTTTAAATATTGGCTTTCCATACTCTTTAACTTCATCTGCTTTTGTAGGTGATATTGTAACATCAGTTAAAGGATCAAAAGCTGCCAAAACAATATTTGAAGCTAATATAATTGTTAAAAAAATTAGTAATACAATTATTTTTCTATTTTTCATGACATTAATCTCCTTTTTATTATATTTTACACTATTGGGCTACTTTTTGCAAGGCTTTACATAATTTAGAATTGACAATAATTTTAATTTGTTTTATAATTAAATTAATTAAATATAGAAAGGAGTGCTTGTTATGGCACACAATTGTGATTGTGACCATGATAATGGCATAATCGACCATATTTATACCGGCGACGAAATCATCCCTTGGGCACTTGATTACCCAATCAGAAGGGGTTACCAAAATTACCCCCCTGCTAAGGAAGAAAAGTCTGTAGGTAGCTACCAGCGTAAAAGCTGGAATATGGGCTTACATGCCTTTTTATCGAAGGCATTCTTAATCGCCAGAATTATTCCTCTGGTGGGAGTTCTTGCTTTAATTATTGGAGTGATTATTCGCTCAATTTTCTAAAGTAGTAGCTCAACCGGTTCTATCTTTTGTTACTTCAATTGATACAACCGGTTTATTTTTTATTGTAGCCTGCTTCTCTCTGCCAATTTATTTAGGTTAGTTTCAACAAATTCAAATTCTTTCTTTGTAGGTCTTATTTGTATTATTGCAGAATCTGTTCCTACTTTTAGTAATCCTTCTCCTTTTAAACAAGTTATTAAAAAATCTGCCTCTCCTTCACTTAATTTAAATACTTCTTTTAAATATTGTATTTCTGATTTATCTTGTGCTAAAAACAATTTTGTATCTGATGATGTAAGAACTGCTTGTGCTTCTGGTTTCTCATAAAAATCTTGAAATCTTTGCGAAATAATTGCAAGTGATACATTTCTTTTTCTTGCACGTCTTGCCATTCTGTTTAAAAAGTCTACAGCCTCTGGATATGGAAGCATCATCCATGCTTCATCAACAAGCACTCTTTTTTTAGCAGCTTTTTTTCTATCCTCACTATTCTTTTTAACATATTTTTCCCAAATCCAAGAAAGCAATATTTGTTGTGCAAGTGGTCTTGCAAATCTTTCTTCTAGTTGAGATATATCCAAATTTATAAATGGAACTCCTTCTAATAATTCAAATGTAGATTGTCCATCAAAATATGCCATTTGACCGTTATATTCTCTTATATATTGTTTCATAACTTTTATTAAATAACTGTAATGGAATCTATAGTCTGCATTTGTATTTTCCTTTGCTTTTTCTACTATTCTTTTATACCATGAACCTATTGTTGGCATATCTTTTTTTGTTTTTCCTAGAATACTTCCTGCATTTTCTCCCCTTATTTCATATAAGCTATTTGGATCTGATGTTATTCCTATTCTAGCATATTCTTCTGCAACTGCTTCTGCTATTATTTGTTTTGTAAGCTCGTTTACTTCTTCACTTCTTGTGCTACCTCTTGCCATTGTGAGAATTGCTTGAGTAACATCCTCCACTTTATTTTCTACATTTAATATTGATCTTTCTTTACCTGTTATTTCATTTTTTACTTTTTCCACTTCTATATCAAACAAATTTATTATTGTATCTGAAGTTGGGCTTATTACAACATTTATTCCACCTAATGCATTTGCAACTGCCTCATACTCACCTTCGGCATCTAATGCTAAACTTTCTATTCCCATTAGCACGCATGATCTTGAAATTAGTGTTTTCATTGTAACAGATTTACCAGCACCAGATTTAGCAAAAACGACCATGTTATAGTTTGTTAAACTATTATGGAAGTTATCAAATAATATTGGTGTTCCTGTTTGTTTATTAAATCCAAGAGGTATCCCAGATAAATGTCCTACTTCTGACATTGTAAATGGAAACGCTGTCGCCATTGATCCACGATCAAATGTATGTATTTTTTTAACTTTATCTGTTAGTAATGGCACATTGCTTTGAAATGCTTCTTCTTGTAATGCCCATGCAGCTTTTAAATTAATTAATGATTTTGACATCTCTGATGTTAATAGTTTTGTTAGCTTATCTAAGTCTTTTAAATTGTAGGCGAATAATGTAGAAACTATAGATGCTTCATATAATTTATTAAATCCAGATGCAAGTTGATCTCTTAATTGCTCTGCTTCTGCTTTTTTTTGTGAAAGCAAGCTCTCTCTGTTTATATTTCCTCTATCTCTTGCAACGATTCTTTCTGTTTCCAATTCATTAATTGTTTTGTTTAATTTAGTTTGTGAAATTGACTCATGTATTGGATTGATATAAATAGATGTATTTATATCTCCAAACTCATACATGCTTCTAAATAAATATGGGAATGTAGTCATTCTTGGTAAGTCTGCAACAAAAAAACTTCTTGCAAATCTTGTAGTATCTGATATTATTTCCAAGTGATCTATATTAGAAGCATCTATTCCTGCAGGGGCAATTAATTGCTTTATTGTTTTTCTTTTTAAAAACTCATATTTTTCTTCCATGCTTAATTCTTCACTATTTTGTTGTAGATTTTGTTTTTCTTTCTTTTTTAGCATTTTTATTTGCCTCCTTTACTTTTTTTACTTGTTTTTTTGCTTCTTTTGTTAAGTCATCTGAAAAGTACACTGCATTTTCTTCTATCAACTGATTAGCTAATTCTGCAACCAAATCCTCATAGCTCTCTTCTTTTTCTTCGATTTCTTTTTGTAGTTCTTCATTTGCATATCTTATACTGCTCTCCGCCAAATCAAGAGCATCTTCACTTATTTTTTTATCTAATGCCTTCATTTTCTTTTCTAGTATATCTGGTGCTGTGATGTATAAATCATCAAATCCAGCTTTTTCTGCTTTTTCTA
Organism: uncultured Clostridia bacterium; assembly: GCA_934167165.1. Taxonomy (GTDB): domain Bacteria; phylum Bacillota; class Clostridia; order TANB77; family CAG-508; genus CAG-452. The sequence continues at coordinate 9,362 of CAKPKG010000001.1, read as the reverse complement.
TTCCATAGTTCTCTGCCTCATCTCTATTGTATGCATTATATAATAAATCAACTAATTCATATGAATCTAGTACCTTGCCACTAACTCCTGAAGCTGCCAATGTTCTTATTGTAGATTGGCATTTTGTATATAAGTCTGAAAATGCTGTTTCTCTTATTTCAGCGTCTTCTAAATTTTCTCCATCTATATCATTATAATAATAAGAAAGTATTACATAATATTTTTTTCTTAAAACATTTTTATTCATACTCATTCTTTCTGTGTTAAATATAATGTCTCTTCCATAATCATACAAATTATTTTGTCTTTCTATTTCCATTCTTTGCATATCTAATTGTTTTTGAGTATAATTTCCGTTTTCAAGCATAATTTTATATTTGTTTTCTTTTGATATTAATTCACTTTCTACTTTTGCTAATCTATCTTTGTAATTTTTTAAACTATCCTCCAAATTTATTGTTCTTGTTTGTACATATATTTGTATCGGACTTCTTAGTGTATTTAAGAACTGAATAAATCCGCTTTCTACTGATGTTTTCTCTATATCTGACATTAGGTCATAATTTATTCCTTGACACTCTATTACCATTAAGAATTTCTTTCCACCTTTTTGTACTATCATATTGTCTTCAATTTTATCAAATTCCATAAAATTAAATATTGAATCTTTTGTATAACTTTTAGCTATTTTATCCTTGCTTTCCTCTTCTGAGGTACTTTTTGTACTTTTTGCTTTTGCAACTTCTTCTTTTCTTTCTTTTGCACTCATTCCAAGATAAACAATTGTAAGCACTATAATTAATACTACTAAAAATATTACTGCAATTCCTAATATACTACTTAATGTCATTATCTTTTTCCTCCTTTGCATATACATAAATTTTGTTCTTTTTCATTTTGAATTTTATTGCTCGTCTTATTATTTCATCCAAGTTTTCGCCCTCTGTTTGCCTCGAAATTTTTAAAGATTCTATTCTTGGCATTTTACAAGTTCCTATTACAAATCCTATTGCAGCAAATATTGCTAATATTATTATTCCAATAGTTCCTAGCCCAATAGTTTTAAGTATTGAATATATAATAAATCCTATTACTGAAGCTCCTGCAGTCCATATTAATGATTTTGTAGAAAATATCATTAATATTCTTCCGTTCTCCTTTTACGTTTCTAGGTATTTCGTACATTCCCATATGTTTCACTCTCCCAATTATGGTATTTATTATAATTATAGCAGATTAGTATTATATTTTGGAGAATTTAGTTTAAATTTGTTAAAATGTTATATTTCTGTAATATTTTTGTAATAAAAGAAAGAGTTTTGATAATTCAAAACTCTTTCTTTTATTATAAATTATATTCTTTATTATTAAGCTCCTAACCCTGATGCTAAATTGTAAATTGAATTTGCAAGTGCTGATGCTGCAAATAATAATACTGCACCAACTATGTAAGGTATAAATGTTTTTTTGTATTCTGCTTTTTCTTCTGCACTACCCATCATGTATTTAATACCAAGTACCATTAAACAAACTACAGAAATTATAATACCAACTACTTGTATAATACCTATTACTTTTTGTCCTACAGTTTGATAAGTAGAATCTGTTGGAGTTGTTGGTGAAACATCAACGCCTCCTATTGTTGCTGCAAGTGATGTTGCAGATATTGTAGCTATAATTGCAAAACATAAAACAGTAATTAAAGCTTTATTAAGTTTTGTATTTTTCATTTTATTTCCCTCCTTTTTTGTTTGTAATATATATTAATTAACGTTAAAAACTTGTATATTAAAGATATTATAGCATATATTTACTTTTTTTTCAAGATTTTTAATTTTATGTTCTATTTTATGTCATTTTAGCATATTATTTGTTAGCTTGTAAATATATTTTTTAAAAAAATACGTTTTAGATTTAAAAATCTAAAACGTATTTACTTTACAACTTATTTACTTGCTTTTGTGTACAGTTTTGCTTTTAATCTTTTCTTGTAATATGTCGCTATTAGTTCATCTAATTCTAGGCTTAAAGTATATATATATCTATAATCTTCTTCATTTGTTATACTCTTATTTAATTTTCGTCTTAATTCTAGGATTTCTTCATCTATCATAGACTTTTCACTCCTTTTATTAATTTTTTCTTTTGTATATTAATAAAATACCATATTTTTACATTTACGTCAATAAAAAAACAGCAAAAATGCTGTTTTATGGCCAATTTTCGTATGTCATATTTCTTGTTTTTTTAACATCTGTTTGGGTTTTAATAGATTTTATTTTTCATTTTACCAAGAAATAAAAAAAAACGACAAATTGTAATTTTATAAAGTGAAAAGTGAGAAATGAGTGATTAAACATGTTTTTAACAAGATTTTATTTCTTCTTCTGTTAAGCCTGTTAATTCTAATATTTCCTTTATGCATAGTCCTCTATTTTTTAATTTTTTCGCTATTTCCAGTTTTTCCTTTTTTAATTTTTCTTCTCCGACTTTAATTCCTTTTTCTAGTCCTTCCTTAATTCCGTCATCTAGCCCTTTTGCATATATTGCCTTTTCATCTAATATTGCTTTTTCTCTTAAATCTGCTATTCTTTGCATTCTTTCATCTTCACTTAAATTATCTAGTTTCTCTACTGCTTCTTTTATTTCTTTACTTTCTTCCATCTTCTCTGTTACCCTCCTAGATTTCGGATTTTCCAAAAAATATAGCCAGTCTAATAACCTTCCACTTTCTTTTTCTTTTCCTTCTATTTTTGGTAACTCTATGATATCAATTTCTAATTTCTCTGTCAATATTCTTTTTCTTCCTTCTGTTTCTATTATTTTCCATGTTGAATGATATTCTAACTCTTCTAATCCTTCTATTTTAAAATCTGTTATTAATATTATTATTGTTCTTTCTAGTAAATTATAGTCTTGCCCTATTTTTATTTGTCTTGAATATAGTCTGCTCCAATAATATAGTATTCTTTCTATTATACTTTTTGAATTTACTAATTGCATTTCTATATTGCATTTTTCCTTTCCATCTAACTCTGCTAATATATCTAACACTCCTAGTTTATCGTCTTTAAATTCTCTTCTTAATATTGGATTTTTACTTAAGTCTATTTTTTCTATTTTCTTGTTTAATATTGTTTCTAAAAAGTTTTTTGTTATTCTTTCACTTCCTACTTCTCCAAATAGTGCTTGGAATACTACATCTAATTTTGGTGATAATGTTTTTCTCATTTTATTTTCTCCTTTCATATATGCAATTATCTAAATTTACAAGCATGATTAATAAACATATTTAAATGTCTGATTTTAATTTTTTAATTTTGCTTTTTGGAATTTTTAAAGAATTAATTCTTTTTTGAAATAAATTTGTTTTGGCAATTTGATTTATTGCCAGAATTTATATAAATTTATATTATCTTTGTATCATATTTGTGTTTCAAATTCAAGAAAAATCGTCTGCCTTATTTTTTCTTTTTTCGACATATATGAGGGGAAAAGGGGTCTGTCCCCTTTTTCCCTTCTTGAAGTCCCGCCTCCCACATCGCACCTCACACATCAATTAAGCAAAGTTTTTCTCTTGTTTTTTACATACAATATCCCACTTATAACAAATATAGCAACTGATAAAGCTTGTGATATTCTTATTGGTCCTAGCATTAGGCTATCTGTTCTTAGACCTTCTATTATTGTTCTTGCAAATGAATACATCATTAAGTATAAATATGTTATTTGTCCTTTAAATTTTCTCTTTTTAGACATTATTGTAAGTATTATAAATATTGCAAATGTTGCTATTGATTCATATAAAAACGTTGGGTGTACTTCTATGTATTCTCCCATTTGGTATATTCCCATTCTCCATGGAAGGTTAGTTTGCGTTCCATATGCCTCTATGTTTACAAAGTTGCCCCATCTCCCTATTGCTTGTCCGAAGTGCTAAACATGGGGCTATAAAGTCTAATAAATCTAATATGTTTATTTTTTTCTTTTTGCAATATATATAACAAGTAACAGATCCACCTATTATTCCTCCATATATTGCAAGTCCTCCATTTCTTAAGTTAAAAATCTGTAATGGTTCTTTTATGTAATATTTTAAATCAAATAATACATAATAAATTCTTGCACATATTATTGATATTGGTATTAAAAATAGGCACAAATCTACCATATTTTCAAATTTAATTCCATATTTGCCGATTGTTTATTTTAAATATTATTAAAGCTATAATTATTGATAAAACAATTAGAATAGCATACCAATAAATGTATATGCTATTTATTGAAAATGCTATTCTAGATATATTAAATTTTAAATTTAACCCTGGGAATATAATAATACTCATTTTTACCTCTGTTTTTTATAAATTAGTTTGCCTTATCCTTTGGTTCTACTACTGAAATTACTGTGTTTTCTTCTTTAAATACTGTGTTTAAAACCTGTTTTGCATAATCTATTGTAATTTGTTTATATGTTTCTAAATAATCAAAGCTGTTTATACCTTTAAAGTAGTCTGAAATAAACATTCTTACTATGTCTGAAACATTATTAAATTCTTTTACAGCTGTTCCATAAAGCATATTTTTTATTCTATTGAAGTGTTCCTCTTCTAATCCATTTTGTTTTAAATTGTTTATTTCTTTTTGCACTTCTTGTAATACTAATTCTGGATTTTTTGATTGTCCTGTTATTGCTATATGTGCAAAGTTATCTCCAAATTCATATTCTACAAATGGTTCTGATATTAATAGTTGCTCTTCATATAGCTTTTTGTATGTTTTAGAACTTTTTCCTATAATCATATTTAATAGCACTTCTATAGCTAAATGTTTTTTTACTATTTCTTCTTTTGTATTTGCTGTATCATCTTTTATTCCTATTACAAAAATTGGCATACTTACTTCCATTTGTGTTTTTTTGCTTTTGCTAACAATTCCTTCTTCTTTTGGATCATAAATTCTTTTTATTTCTCCTTGGCTTGGCTTTTCTACTAATCTTTTTTTAATTTCTTCTATAAGCTCTTCTGGTTCAAAATCTCCACAAAAGCCCATAACCATGTTTGAAGGATTATAAAATGTGTTATAACATTTGTATAATATATCTTTATCTATTTTTGCTATTGAGTCTATTGACCCTGCTATATCTATTGTTATTGCATTATTTTTATACATGCATTTTAAAGCATTCATGTATACAGCCCATTCTGGATAGTCATCATACATCATTATTTCTTGACCTATAATTCCTTTTTCCTTTTCTACATTTTGGTCTGTAAAGTATGGATGTTGTACATAATCCATAAGTTCATCTAATGCTTCGTAGAAGTTATCTGTTGATTCAAATAAATATGCAGTATGGTTTGTTGTTGTGTATGCATTTGCATTTACTCCTAGTGCTGTTAGTGTATCTAGGCTATTTGTTCCATTTGGTTGTTCGAACATTTTATGCTCTAAAAAGTGTGCAACGCCGTCTGGTACACTAGTTTCACTGTTTTCTCCTGGTACAACAAATTTATTATCCATTGATCCATAATGTGTTGCCCACATTACATATTTTTTCTTTATTCCTTTTTTGGGTATTATCATTATGGTTAAACCATTTTCTAGTTTTTCGGTATATAGTTTCTCTTTGACTTGTAAGTTTTCTATAATTTGCATAGTTTCTCTCCTTTTCCAATTTATCTCTAATTCCTCAAAAAATATATTGTATTTATTTTTATTTTGTTTGCTACTTCTTTTACATCTTCTGCTGTAATTTCTTCTATTTTTTGTGCATATTCTTTGAATGTTATTAATTTTTGTGATAATTCTTGTCCTAAATAATATGTTATTTCCGAATCTTGCTCATCTTGTATTGATTCTATTCCTGATGTCATATATTTTTTTGCGTTTTTTATATCTTCTTCGGTAAATTTACCGTTTCTCATGTCTTCTAATTGTTCTTTTATTATTTCTACTGCCTTTTCGTAATTTGCTATCTCTATTCCACATCTTATATATATATTTGATTTTTGTCTTACATAGTTTGAACGTGCTGTATATGCCAAACTTGCTTTTTCTCTTACATTTTGGAATAATTTTGATGTAGCACTTTCTCCTAGTATTACATTGTATATTGCTACTTTAAATTTATCTTCTGGATTTAACATTTCTACATCTAATCCAATTACTAATTTGCCTTGTGTTATATCCATTTTTTCTTCTATTGTTTGGATTTCTTTTTCTTCTATTGTTTTAGCATTGTTTACTATGTTTACTTCTCTTTCTGAAAGTCTTTTTATGTTTTGGTTTTCTGCTACTATGTGCGCTGTTTGCTCTGCATTCAAGGCTCCTGAAATAAATATATCTATCTTGCTATCTTCTATCAATTTTTTATAATACTCATATAAATTTTTTTCATTTATTTTGTCTAAATCTTCTATATAGCCATATTTGTATAGTCCATATGGTTCTTTTTTATACATTTCTTCTATACATCTGTTGTATGCATATGCATCTTTATTATCTATTTTTGATTCTATTAAAACTTTTATATTTTCTTTTTCTGAATTAACATATTCTTTTTTGAATGAATTGTTTTCTACTAATGGGTTTAGTATTATATCTAATAAAAGCTCTATGCTTTCTTTTAGTAAATCTTGATTTGCTTCTTTTGGAATAAAATTATCATTTAATGATTCTAAATAGAATTTTATTACGTGATTATCTCCTATTTTTTCTATACCACAGTCAAAGCCTGCTCCATACATATTTTCTAATTTTTTCGAAATTTCTTCTTGTGTTTTTAGTGTTGCCGTTCCTCTTTTTAAAACAGCTGGTATAACACTGTCAAATGTAACATTTCCTCTTGTTAATGGTAGTGTTATAAACATTGCTAATAAATTTGTTTTAAATTTTTCTGTTTCTATACAATGTACTTTTATACCTTTTTTAATTTCTTTTGTTATATATGCCATTATAGATTCTCCTTTTTATTTTATTTATGCCAATATTTTCTTAACTGCATCACTTATATCTTTTCCATCTGCTCTGGTTCCTATTCTTTCTTTTGCAATTTTCATTACTTTTCCCATATCTTTTATTGTTGTTGCTCCTGTTTCTTCTACTATTTCTTTTACTATTTTTTCTATTTCTTCTTTTTCCATTTGTTCTGGAAGATATTTGCTTATTATTTCTATTTCTTCTTTGACTTGATTTATTAACTCTTCTCTTCCACTTTTTTCATAATCTACTAATGATTCTTTTCTTTTTTTAGCTTCTTTTGCTATTATTTCTAGTATTTGATCATCATTTAATTCTATTTGTTTATCTTTTTCTACTTGTAAAATTGCTGCTCTTATCATTTGAACAACATTCTTTTTTAATACTTCTTTCTCTTTCATTGCCTCTTTTAGGTCTTCCATTAATTTTTCTTTTAACATATTTTATCCTCCTTTAAACAAAAAAGATGAAAGCTATTCCTCCTAACTTCCACCTTTAATACTTTTTAAAATTTTCTTTTTCTTGCTGCTTCTGATTTTTTCTTTCTTTTTACACTTGGTTTTTCGTAGTGTTCTCTTTTTCTAACCTCTTGTAGAACACCATTTCTTACGCATTGTCTTTTAAATCTTTTTAATGCGTCTTCTATATTACCATTATTAACTTTAACTTCTGACATTTATTTCCCTCCCCTCACTATCACTACTGCTATCTGCCTCGTCTTGTGGGATTTTTTAACTTTTACTATTATATATTAAAAGTTAATAATTGTCAATAATTTAGATTTGGTTTTTGGGAAAAATATTATTTAAGCAAAGTCTTAGAAGACTGGGTCGCCGAGGGCGGCGGCCCCTACAATTACTCTACATTTTAGAGTACCATCTTATTTGTCATATTCGAATAAATCTCCTAATGGTTTTGCTTCATTTAATCTTTTTATTGCTTCCGCAAATAGAGGTGCTATTGAAACTACTTTTATTTTGTCTATTCTTTTTTCTGGTTCAATTGGAATTGTATTTGTTACTACTAATTCTTTTATTGGTGATTTTTCTATTCTTTCTATTGCTGGTCCTACTAGTACTCCATGTGTTGCACCTGCATAAATTTCTTTTGCACCATGTTCTTTTAATATATTTGCTGCTTCTACTAAAGTTCCTGCTGTACTAACTTCGTCATCAAATATTACTGCCGTTTTTCCTTCTATATCTCCTATTATATTTGTTGCTACTGCATTATCATTGTTTGATTCTCTTCTTTTATCTATTAATGCTAGTGGGCACTCAAAGAATTTAGAATATTTATATGCTTTTTTTGAACTTCCTGCATCTGTTGCTACAACTACCATATCTTTTATTTGTTTTTCTTGAAAATATTTTTCTAATAAGTGTTTTGCTGTTACTCTATCACATATTATATTAAAATATGCTTGAATTGCTGGATTATGTAGGTCACATGTAAGAACATGATCTACTCCTGCTGCTTCTAATAATGTTGCCATTAATTTTGCTGTTACTGGCACTCTTGATTGATCTTTTTTATCTGATCTTGAATAAATAAAATATGGTAAAACTGCTGTTATTCTTTTTGCTCCTGCTCTTTTTGCTGCTTCTACAGTTATTAGTAATTCCATTATTCTTTCATTAACTGGTGGCTGTGTTGTTTGTACAATGTATACATCTTTTTCTCTTACTGTTTCTTTTAATTGTACGAAATTGTTATCATTTGCAAATTTAAAGGAATCTTTTTGTCCCATTTCAATTCCTAAATTATTACATATTTCTTTTGTAAATTCTTCTGCAGAATTGCATGCAAAAACCTTAATATTGTTCATGCTAGTCCCCCTATTCAAATTCTGAAGAGTTTTATACAATTCTCTTCATTTTTCCACTTTTTTTGTCATATTTTACAACATTTTTATTGTAACATTAGATTTGCCTCATTTCAACCAAAAATATAAATTATTTTATTTTTTTAAATTGGAATTTGAACAAATGGGGACAGACCCCTTTTGTTTTAGACTTTATTTAATTGAAGTGAGAGGTGTGATGTGGGAGGTGTGATTTGTAGGGGCGTATTGTATACGCCCAAAAATAAATTTGTTGCAAATGATGTAGGGGCAGGCCCTGTGTCTGCCCAAAAACGCAAAACGCATTACATTTACGATTCAGGACAGTCCCCTTTTGTCATTCAACAAAAGAGGGACAGTCCCTAGAATCGTTCACACAAATTCCAATTTGCCTAACTCTTTTTTCTCATTCTATTTGTTAAAAACTTCTCGAACTTCCTCCGCCACCGGACGAACCTCCTCCTCCGCCACCAGAAAATCCTCCTCCTGAAGAACTTCCTCCTCCAGAATAATCTCCGCCAAGATCTTTAACAAAAAC